>JAJFLM010000323.1 GCA_021772655.1 Deltaproteobacteria bacterium | reverse complement strand
TTACTGTCCCATGGAATCGATAAATTCTTTATTGTCTTTGGTATGAGACATTTTATCGATCATAAATTCCACCGCATCGACAGAATTGAGTGGGTGCAATACCTTACGCAGGATATAAACCTTGTTAAGGGTCATTTCATCCAAGAGTAATTCTTCTTTTCGTGTCCCAGAACGGTTGATGTCCATACAGGGAAAAATACGTTTTTCCATTAAACGACGGTCTAAGTGGATTTCTGCGTTGCCGGTCCCTTTGAATTCCTCAAAGATCACTTCGTCCATCCGGCTGCCGGTATCAATGAGGGCGGTCGCGATGATGGTTAATGAGCCGCCATTTTCAATGTTACGGGCAGCACCAAAGAAGCGTTTGGGTTTGTGTAAGGCGTTAGAATCCACACCACCAGAGAGAATTTTCCCAGAAGGCGGAACAACCGTATTATAAGCGCGTGCTAGACGCGTGATACTATCCAATAAAATAATGACGTCGTTATTATGCTCCGTCAAACGCTTAGCTTTTTCGATGACCATTTCAGCAACTTGTACGTGGCGCTGTGCGGGTTCATCAAAAGTAGAGCTTACGACCTCACCTTTGACCGAACGTTTCATGTCGGTCACTTCTTCGGGCCGCTCATCAATGAGCAGCACCATTAATTTCGCATTCGGATGATTGACGGAAATGGCATTGGCAATATCCTGCATCATCACGGTTTTACCCGTACGTGGTGCGGCGACTATTAAGCCACGTTGGCCTTTACCAATGGGCGCCATGAGATCGATGATGCGGGTGGTATAATTCTTGGGTTCATGTTCCAAATGAAGTCGCTCGTCTGGATAATACGGCGTTAAATTATCAAAGAGGATTTTATCTTGCGCAATTTCGGGCTTTTCAAAATTAATCGAGCCAACTTTCAGTAGAGCAAAGTAGCGTTCACCTTCTTTGGGTGGGCGGATTTGTCCGGCAATCGTGTCACCGGTGCGTAGATTAAATTTTCTGATCTGCGATGGAGAAACATAAATATCATCTGGGCCCGGCAAGTAGTTGGCATCGGTGGCTCGTAAAAATCCAAAGTTATCCGGAAGTATTTCTAAGACCCCATCTCCATAAATAGCCCCTTCACGTTCGGTCTGTGATTTGAGCAGGGCAAACATCAATTCTTGTTTGCGCATCCCCGCGGCGCCTTCGATGCCAAAGTCTTTGGCTAAATTGGTCAATGCATCGATGGGCATGGCCTTTAAGACTGTTAGGTTCATGGAATTGTTTTCAGGCGAGGCGGCGGCCATCTCTTCCATGGAAATCGTATCATCGGGCCCGATGGTTTCGCGGGTGCGATTTTTATTATTGCGACCGTGACGGGGTGATTTTCCACCCCCATCGGGACGTGGAGAACGAGAAGGAGATCTTTTAGCTGAGGATTTTCTTGGTGGCATAATTCACTTGGTTTGTAGGGTTAAGAATTTTGGTTCAAAGATATGCGGGTTATTGGGCCGCGGGTGAAAGTTAATAAATTATCTGGGATCTTTATAACGAAGAGTGGTTTCAACGCCCACCTGGCGATACTGCTTAGATGAGAGACATTATGAGGGAAATAGCCTGGGCTCGTCAAGTGTTTTCATTGACATCAAGACGGCTGGTTTTTAGAAGATATAGATGTCTCAACAACGTTGGAGCGGTCGTTTTGCCCAGGCCATGGATCCCGAAGCGGTTATATATGGTGCCTCGATTGGCTTTGATCAGAAATTGGCCCGTTATGATATTCAAGGTTCGCTGGCCTATGCCCAGGCTTTGCAACGCGCAGGCTTGCTAACTACCCAGGAATTAAAGAGAATTAAACAGGGCTTGCAAGAAGTCCTGGCCCAAGTCGAAGCCGGCAAACTCAAATGGCGGACGGAATGGGAAGACATCCATATGCACGTGGAGAAGGCCCTGACCCAGAAAATCGGGGCTTTGGGAGGCAAATTACATACCGGACGGAGCCGTAATGATCAGGTGGCCACCGATGTCAGACTTTATTGTATGGATCATTTACAGCAGTTAATTGAGGCCGTCCGTACCTTTCAAGCGGTCTTAGTGGAGCGTGCTGAGCATTGGTTGGGCGTGATGGTGCCAGGTTATACCCATTTGCAACGAGCTCAGCCGGTGCTGCTGTCCCATCATATGATGGCTTATGTCGAGATGCTGGCGCGGGATGAAGAACGCTTGCAAGTGGCTTTGAAGCATACGTCCGTCTTACCCTTAGGTTCGGGTGCTTTAGCGGGGAACCCTTTTCCGATTGATCGGGTGCAATTAGCGAAAGATTTAGGGTTTAGCGATATTTCGCATAATAGCCTGGATGCGGTCAGTGACCGCGATTTTGCCGTCGAAATTACGGCCGCCGCCGCTTTATTGATGGTGCATCTCAGTCGTCTTTCAGAAGAATTGATCATGTGGTCTTCTACAGAATTTGGTTTTCTCAAGCTGCCTGAGTCCTATTGTACGGGTTCATCGATGATGCCCCAGAAAATCAATCCGGATATCCCTGAATTGGTGCGTGGCAAAACGGGTCGCGTCGTGGGCCACTTAGTGGGCTTATTAACCTTATTAAAAGGGCAACCCTTGGCCTACAACAAGGATATGCAGGAAGATAAGGAAGCCTTATTTGACACCTTTGAGACCTTATTGCCGAGTGTAGCTGTCTTAGGGGCCATGATGAGTCAGTTGGAAGTTCATGAAGCCCGGATGAATGATGCGGCTTCAGATCCGGCCATGTTGGCGACCGATTTAGCGGATTGGCTAGTTCGCATGGGATTACCCTTTCGTGAGGCCCATGAAGTGTCGGCTCGGGCGGTACGCTATTCAGTGGAGGAAAATATATCCTTAGCGGCCATCCCCCTCCCTCAGCTCAAGAAATTTCATGGGATTATTACAGAAGATATTTATGAGGCGCTTCGGCCGGAGCAATCGATGGCCCATCGTGCGGCCGTAGGTGGTAGTGCGCGTAAAAACGTGCTAAAAGAGATCCGGCGTCATCAAAAGCGCTTAAAATAGGGTGATCGGACGTACAAGGTTTTAGAATATGAGTTATTTTACTTACAAGAATAAACAGCTTCACTGTGAATCAGTCCCCTTGGCGCGGATTGCCAAGCAAGTAGGAACGCCCTGTTATATTTATAGTTATGGTGCGTTAATCGAACACTATCAGGCCTATGATCAAGCCTTTGCTGAGTTGGACCACTTGATTTGCTTTGCAATGAAATCAAATTCCAATTTAGCTATTTTGCGCGCGGTTGCGCAGCAGGGCGGTGGGGCTGATATCGTGACCGGTGGTGAATTGTTCCGCTGCCATACGGCACGGGTGCCAACGGACCGGATTGTATTTTCAGGCGTTGGTAAAGCTGATGATGAAATTGCTTATGCCTTGGAGCTGGGAATTTTAATGTTCAATGTTGAATCGGCTGAAGAGTTGGCGGCGATTGATCGCGTGGCTAAACGCATGAAGAAAGTTGCGCCAGTTTCGTTGCGGGTCAATCCAGATATCGATCCTAAAACCCATCCTTATATTTCTACCGGTTTAAAAAAGAGTAAGTTTGGTATCCCCATTAAAGATGCGATGAAACTTTATACTACTAGTCGCTATAAAAATATTCGTTTCGTGGGAATCAGCTGCCACATTGGTTCGCAAATCACCCAGTTGGGCCCTTTTGAGCAAACCGCGGAACGCTTAGCGAGTTTAGTAACACGTTTGCGTAAACAAGGCGTTACCATCGAAAATATCGACATTGGTGGAGGTCTTGGCATCACTTATGATAAAGAAAAGCCGCCTCATCAGACCGCCTATGCACGCGTGATTAAAAAACACTTAGGTCCCTTGCAAACACGTATCGTTATGGAACCTGGTCGTTCTATTGCTGGGAATGCTGGCGTCTTTGTAAGCAAAGTACTTTATAATAAAGGGCAAGGTGCCAAAAAGTTTGTGGTGATAGATGGGGCGATGAATGATTTAGCGCGGCCAGCTTTATATGGCAGCTATCATGAAATCCGCACGGTGAGACAAACAACAGCACGCAAAAGCAAAGTAGATGTTGTGGGCCCTATTTGTGAATCAGGTGATTTTTTAGCACAAAATCGCGCTTTACCAGCTGTCAAAGCAGGGGATTTATTGGCGGTGATGAGCGCAGGGGCGTATGGATTTACCATGGCTTCTAATTACAATTCCAGACCTCGGGTTGCGGAAGTACTGGTGCATGGCCGCCAGTACGATATTATCCGTGAGCGAGAGTCGTTTAAGGATCTACCGCGTGGGGAACATGTGCCAAAGTTTCTCGTGTCAGGGAGGAGACCCAAATGAAACGTAACTTTACAAAAATGCAGGCTTTAGGAAATGACTTTATTTTCTTTGATGCGACTAAATCCAAAATTGAATTAGTCCCTAAAAAAATTCGCGCCTTAAGTGACCGTCGTTTTGGAATTGGTGCCGATCAAATTTTAGTCTTAGGGAAGTCCCGCAAAGCTGATTTTAAAATGACCATCTACAATGCCGATGGAGGACAAGTGGAGATGTGCGGTAATGGCCTGAGAGCCTTGGCACGTTTTGTTAAGGATAAAAAGATTTCAGTAAAAAAAGAGGTTTCTGTTGAAACGAAAACAGGGATTCAGATTTTAACTCATGTGGATAAGAAGAAAATTCGCGTGGATATGGGAAGTCCGGTGCTTAAAGGGAAACAA
>JAJFLM010000322.1 GCA_021772655.1 Deltaproteobacteria bacterium | reverse complement strand
AGTCGGGAATACGTCTTCGCTAGGGCGCCACGGCTGGAGCCTAGAAAGAACCAGCTTGTGTAGCCGGTTGGGTACCACGCGAGCGGCCAAGCCCACGTAGCTCCACCGGTTTGGAGTGCGTCCGCAGATCCAACCGCCGGGCTTTAGGACACGCGCGAACTCGCGGGCCACGTCTGCGGGATATTCGAGGTGCTCCAAGGTCTTGTCGGCGAGAATCAGGTCAACCGACGAGGAATCAATGGGTAGGGGTTGGTTGGGGTCGATCACCAACGCGCGATCTAAAGTTGGGTTCGTAAGAACTATCGGATCGACGTCCAAGCCGATCAGTTGGGCTACCTGGCCTTTGATTGAGTGAAGTCTTTGGTGGGTAGCGGATCCTTCTTCGGTCCACGCACCCCGACCTGCGCCAAACTCAAGCACTGTCATTTGGGGCGACAGGAGGGCTTGCACTCGCGTGAAGAATTGAATTGTGCCGTCGGCCCTCGAAAAGCCGCCGGCAGCTAACTCCGGGTAGACGGCTTCAAGCTTTGAAAGAAGGGACGCGTCCCGCATTTCCCCAGTCAAACGACTTCCTTGAGGATCTGCATCTCGTCAGGATCGTGACGACCTGGGCGAACCTTGCGAATCAGTGCTGACCGAATGGCTGAAAAACTGAAAAGGATTCCGATCCCAGCAGCCACGATGACCTTTAGAACCCAGGGGTCGCTTTTCCCCGGGTGGCGCGAATAGAAGAGCCACATTGCACGGTAGAAAGAAAAATTCAGTTTCAAGCCGCGGGGCCCAGGGGTCGAGCCGCCCTTGATGTGGACAACCGTCATCCCCGGCCAGTAGAGGATTTGCCATCCAGCCGTGCGAAAACGCCAAAACCAGTCCAGGTCCTCCCCATACATCCAATAGGTTTCGTCGAGCGGTCCCACCGCCTCCGCTGCCTGGCGCTTGACTAGCATGAACGCCCCGTTCACGGCGTCCACCAGACCTTCCTGATTATAGGAAATATGGGTAGCCAGATATCCCGAGAGAGCCTTGACTCTTGGGGCGACCTTGTAAAGTTTCGTAAAGTAGCCGAGGCTCGAGGCAATGGTGGGAAAGCCCCTTTTTGCGGCGTGATCTGGTGAGCCGTCCGGACACTCAAGCCTGCACCCTAGAACGCCAACCGTCGGCGAATCAGTGAGTCGGGCCGCCGCCTCCTTGAGACCGGTCTTGGGAAGTTTGGTATCTGGATTCAGGAAGAGAAGTAAAGAGCCGGTGGCCAGTTCCATTCCGCGATTACAAGCCCATGCGAATCCGAAATTCTCTTTGGCTTCCAGCAACCGAATGTCCGGCGAGTACTCTCGAATTTGCTGGACTGTTGAATCGCTGGAGCCGTTGTCGACAATGATGATTTCGATTTGCAGGCCGTCCAACTGATTGCCGATGCTTTCTAGTGTGGTGGAGATATACGAAGCACAGTTGTAGGTGACCATGACGATGGAGATCGCGAGATCTGGGGACTTCGGTACTGCGACGTCGTCGATCATGCTCTCCTGTTCTCAAATGGAACGCTCAGATGCCTTCTTCTCTCTTCGCTGACCTTGCGGGAATAGGTGGCGACAAGGTCGAACGTGAGTCCGCCGGTCAGCAGCCCCCATTTCCTACGCGGGAATTCAGAGTAGTAGGCGGATGGCCGGGCAAGCACTTCGTCACCACGGAGCGAGCATGAGGCAACACGGAATTTGCTAGTGAGCACCCACGCCCTTCACAACGGCCACAGGAGTCTTAGTCAATATGTTCAAGTCCTGCCAGAGGGAGTTCGATAGCAAATATCGGTGATCGATCTCAGCGCGTTCCGGGAAAACGATGGTGCTCCGCCCGCTGACCTGCCACAGTCCCGACATACCTGGCCGAAGGGCCAGATAAGAGCTGGCTAGATCGCCGTAACAAGGCAGTTCAGAAGGGCGAACGGGCCTGGGACCAACCAAACTCATGTGGCCTGCCAAAACATTGAGTAGCTGGGGGAGTTCATCGATGCTGGTTTTCCTCAGGATTCCACCAACCCGGGTAACTCGTGGATCCGAAATGCAACTGATCTTGTGGTCGCCGTTCAAGTAACGGGTCCGTAGCTCTCCGTTTGCTTCCAGCAGTTGTTCGGCTCCCTTGACCATGGTGCGGAGCTTAAGGATCTTGAACTCGCGGCCACCTTGGCCAATGCGCACCTGCGTGAAGAACGGGCTGCCACCCTTGGAAGAGAGGACGATCACAAGCGAAGCTATGAACAGGACAGGACTGAATACAACCAATAGCGCAGCGGATAGCGCGAAGTCGAACGAGCGCTTGCCTTTCCAATCGCGCCGGAGATATTCCGAAGATTCTTCTTCATGGAGTTGACGGGGCAGGGAAATCTGGCCCTCTCTGGACCGCTTCGATGATGCAATCAATCGCTTCCCCTTGGCTGGTTGGCAACGCAATGATCCGGGCTTCGTCTGGACACGTCAAGGCCGATGCCCTGGATAAATCAACCACTTGGCCCACCGAACGTTGATTCCAGAGGTAGATTAGCAAGAGTTACCAACTTGAGTGCGCACTCTGCTATTGAGAGCTCCGGATCATCCGCGACGGGCCAGACTTTGCGACAAACACTAGGCCTAGGAGCGCCTGATCCTCTGGAATTGCTAAATCTTAACGATGGGAATTGGTAGATTTAGTTAGACTGATCTAAGGTTCTGTCCTGCTTTAGAGAAGGACGTTGGACCTCGACGTCAAGGGCCAAGGACCCGACCAAATGGACTTCCAAATTGCCGAGTACTACGCGATCGCTCAGCGACGCGGGTGGCTCATAGCCGGAGTCATCGTCGCATTCATCCTGGGAAGTCTTGCAGTCATTCTTCGCATGACCCCCGTCTATTCGTCCACTGCCCGAATCGAGATCATTCCCGTGGTGAGCGGATCGGGCGAGACCGGCATCGTTGAGCGCTTACTCGACCCTTCCTGGGCGCGAACTCAAATCGAATTGATCAGGAGCGATGACGTCCTTGCTCTTGCCGCGCAGCGACTGGACTCACCGGCGATCCGGTCGATCGGGGAGTCACTGGGGGTCTCCTTGGTTCCGGATACTCAGATCGCTGACATTGTTGTCGAGGATTCCTCGCCCGAAAGGGCGGCAACCTGGGCAAACGGGATCGCCGAGGCATTCATCGAATATCGGCGGAATCAGGCGGTGCAAACTACGGCGGAGGCCGGCGAACAAATTCTGCGAAAAATTGCCCAGACGGAGCAGCAGCGCGAGGCGCTCGCTGACGGGACGGCGCCGGCCGGAATGACGAGCAACTCGGTACAGGCTCAGTTGATAGCTCTGCAGACAAGACTTTTGCAGGTACCGGACGGCGAGTCCTTGAGACGAGGCGGGGGCAACCTCATATCGCCGGCAAAGGTCGAACCGAACCCCGTCCGGCCTAACTTTCCCGCCACATTGGGACTTGCTGCGCTCCTGGGTCTAATTGTCGGCGGTGCAGGGGCACTGCTTATGGAAAATTTGGATGACCGGTTGACAACTCCTGAAGAAATCGAAGGCAAGGTGTCAGTGCCCACCCTCGGATACATCCCGCTAGTTCCTCAGTGGATCGACAACAAGGAGCGGCAGCTGGCGAGCGCCGATTCAAAGTCCGGCCCCGCCTTCGAGGCCTACTGGTCACTTGGGATCAACCTGATGGCTGCAAGGAAGGTGGAGCCGTCGGGTTGCATTTTGATAACCAGCGCCGTAGCCAATGCCGGCAAGAGCACCACGTCCGCCAACCTTGCGGCCACGCTGGCACGAAACGGGAACAAGGTCATCTTGGTGGCCGGTGATCTTAGAAAACCTTCCATTCATAAGTTCTTCCAACTACCCAATATGAACGGGATCGTCGATGTCGTTCACGACGGTCAACCCCTCTATGAGGCATTGCAGCAGAACTCAATCCCCAACTTCCGTCTGCTCGCGGCCGGCGGGAGTACGGCCA
>JAJFLM010000321.1 GCA_021772655.1 Deltaproteobacteria bacterium | reverse complement strand
TTCGAACATGCGTTTTGAAAATAAACCATAAGTTTCATAGTCACTAGGTAGAATAACGCATTGTGGGAATTGCTTTTTAATTTGTCCTAGTGGGGTGGCACGTTTGATTCCTAAGGCCTTCGCTTCATAACTAGCCGCTGAGACGATACCGCGTTCTCCACCCGTGACAACGGGGCGCCCTCGTAATTCAGGTCGGACAGCTTGTTCGACGCTGGCAAAGAAAGCATCGGCGTCAACGTGAGCAATAGCATGAGGCCAAGAATGCAGAACTAATGGTTGCATATTAATATTTCCTAATGGAGGCTTTTACGATGCCTTCTACTTTGAGTTCATTATCGGCCCGAATGACTGGAAATTTAGGGTTAGCTGGATGCAGACAGACGTCGCGGCCATGTTTCTGATAATATTTTAAAGTCCATTCTGTATCGACTTGGGCGAGGACAATATCACCATTACGAGGCTCACGACCGCGCTCAATAATCACAATATCTTCAGGATGAATGCCCGCTTCAATCATGGACTCGCCAGTGACTTTCAACATGAAACTGCGTTCTGGGCTTTCAATTAAATATTCGTCCAAACTTAAAGTGTCGACTAATTCTTCTTCTGCCGGACTGGGGAAGCCGGCCTGCACATACCCAAGTACAGGCAGACCGAATTTCTTCCCCGCAGGCAGCAAGCGTCCACTGGCGTCTTTTAGGAGATAGCCGGCTTCAATGAGCTTGCCGGCTAGGTAGTAGGCAGCGTTTTTAGAAGAATACCCGTATAAAGTCGCCATTTCACCGTAGCTAGGCATGCGCCCCTGGTCGCGGTAAAAGCGACGCAGGGGCGCAAGAGCGGTTTCGAGGTTGGAGAGCGCCAAATCGGACATATCCTAACTTTATTGAACGATCGTTCAAAAGTCAAGCTGAGCGGCGGGAAACTTTTTAACTCCCTGGACAGACTGGCTTTTCCCCGATTATGTTAGGGGTCTATGCCTGCTAAAGCCCCTAAGGCGGTACGACAGATTATTGAAACTCAAGATGGCTGGCATCTCGCCGCCTACCGCTATGAACGGCATTCTAAGCGCGCGCCGCTTTTGCTTATTCATGGTTTGGGGACCAATCGTTATGATGTCGATTTTCCAGATGAGTCGATTTCACTGGCTAAATATCTTTATCGCAAAGGTTTTGATGTTTGGGTCTTAGAGCTTAGAGGGGCCGGTAAAAGCCGGCCTATGTCACCGTTTAAACGAGCGAAGTCTTGGGTGCGCCCTGACTGGACTTTTGATGATCATGTGTTCCGTGATGTGCCGGCAATTGTGAATTATATTAAAAAAGCGACCGGTCATAAGTCGTTCCATTGGGTGGGACATAGTTTAGGCGGTGCCTTGATTTATGCTGTGGTGCAAACCATGGGAAATAAAGTGTGTCGCAGTGCCAGTACGATTGCTTCGGCAATGAACTCACATGCCAAGCCCGGCTTTGCTCAGTTGTTGATTAAAATAGAAGACCGCTTATTGAAATGGGTGCCGATTATTCCAGGAAAGTATTTAGCTTTTTTGAGTTCAGCGCGGTTTACAACTTTGGCAGCGCCCTTGTTAGATAATTTTTATTTTTCTTTAGATAATATTGAAAAAAAGACTTTGCGTTTGGCCAGTCGGATTGCTGTAGAAAACATTTCTGTTCCGCTTTTTTTACAAATGCATCGTTGGTATCAAGAAAATCATTTTGCCAGTTTGGACGGCCAGTTTAGCTATCACCAAAGTTTAGATAAGATTAAAGCCCCTTGGTTGGTCTTGGCGGGTTCGGTAGATGGCTTGACCCCATTGCCTGATGTTTATTTTGGTTATGATCAAATTGGTTCTAAGAAAAAGAAATTTATCGTTTTTGGCCGTGAGTTTGGGTATCAAGCCGACTATGGTCACCTTGATTTAGTATTGGGAAGATATGCTCCCCAGGAAGTGTATCCTGAGGTGCTGGCTTGGATCAAAGAACATGATCCCGCCATGACCAAGCCAAAACCAAAGATTCAAAAGCAGAAAGTTTCATAATAAACATGAAGAAGATTAACAAAGTAGTTATCCCCGCCGCGGGTTTGGGGACACGGTTCTTACCGGCATCTAAAGTGGTTCCTAAAGAGTTGTTTACCATCGTGGATCAACCTATTTTGCAAATTAATATTGATGAAGCCAAAGAGGCAGGTATTACTGAAGTGATCTTGGTTGTGAGTCCGCGCAAAAGTAGTTTGGCGGATTATTTTTCTGATGATCCGGAATTAGAGTCTTATTTAGAGGAACGTGGCCAGCAAGATTTGCTTGATAAAGTTAAAGCCATCACTTCACAGATTCGTGTCACGATAGTGATTCAAGAAGAACCTAAAGGTTTGGGCCATGCGATTTTAATGGCCAAAGCAGCTGTAGGTGATGAGCCCTTTGCGGTGATGTTGCCAGATGATTTGGTGCTTCATCCGGTCGCTTGTTTGCGGCAAATGATGAGTGTTTGGCAAGAGCATCAATTGGGTTGTGCTGCGGTGCGCGCGGTTCCTGAAGATAGGATTCACCGTTATGGAGTTATTAAAGTAGAACGTTCTCATGAACGTATTCATTATGTAAATCATTTAGTGGAGAAGCCGTCTGCGGTTGAAGCACCCTCTAATTTAGCTATTGTGGGGCGGTATTTGCTCCCGCCGCAAACCTTTGCTATCCTAGAGCAATTGAATCCTGGTGCTATTGGTGAGATTCAATTGACAGATGCTTTGCAAGGTTTAGCGGCATCAGAAGGTTTTTTAGCTTATGAGTTTGAAGGAGATCATTTTGATGCCGGGGATCGATTAGGTTTTACCGTCGCTAATGTAAGTTATGGCTTGGCGCATCCAGAAATTGGTGATGAACTCAGGCAGGTGTTAAAGGAGTTAATTTAATGGAACAGAATAATATGAGATTAGGAAAGCTTTGCTTGAAAGGGCTATTTTTATTTTTAACTCTTGTGATGGTGGCCCCCAGTGCTGTTGAGGCTGTGTCTCCAGTAAAGGTCGTGGAGTCTTTTAGTCGTTATAAAGTGGGCCAATTCCCTAAGGCTTTGCGCACTTATCCATTCCAACGTGGAAAAGCTAAAGAAGTGTATAAGATTGCTGAAGAAGGGAGTAATCGCTTTTTACGTGCTGTTGATGAAAAAGATATCTCGGTGCAGGTAATGAGAA
>JAJFLM010000033.1 GCA_021772655.1 Deltaproteobacteria bacterium | reverse complement strand
CATAGGGTCAAGATTGTGTGAAAAACTATCAAAAGAAGGTCATGAGTTGATTGTAATAGATTGTCTATTAGAACAAGTTCATGGAAGAGAGCCATTTGAAGATTCTGAGACATTAAATAAAGCAATTGACCATTGTAGACTCATAGAAGGAAAGGTTGATAGTGCTCGTTCTTGGGTTACAGTTTTTACTGAACATTTTGATGCAATTGTTTGTTTGGCAGCTGAAACAGGTACGGGACAATCTATGATGGAGGCTCAATCTTATTGCGACTCTAATATATCATCAATAGGGCTTTTAAATGACTTAATTGTTAATGGAGATATAAGTTGTGATAAAATTGTTTTAGCATCATCAAGAGCAATATATGGAGATGCTAAATTGGATATTAATGGAAACCCTATTGCAACGAAAGAAACAGATGATAAAGAACCAACATCAATTTATGCTGTTACAAAGTTATCACAAGAGCAAATTTTGTTCACAGGATTTTCAGATACCCCAGTTTGTGCGTTGAGATTTCAAAATGTATATGGCCCTGGACAATCATTAAAAAATCCTTATACTGGAATACTTTCAATATTCTCAACAGCAATTAAAAATAAGAAAGACATTCAAATTTTTGATGATGGGATGATGACAAGAGATTTTGTTTATATTGATGATGTGATTGACAGTATAATTATAGCAATTGAAAATGATAAAACAAATGGAGAAGCTTTTAATGTTGGTTCTGGAGTAGCAACTACAGTTTTAGATGTAGCCAATACACTAAAAAATAAATACAATTCAAGCGTTAGTATTAATGTTACTGGAGAAAAAATGAATGGAGATATTAGACATAATTTTGCAGATATTTCTAAGTTTAGAAAATTAGGTTTTGAGCCAAAGGTTTCTTTTGATGAAGGAATTCAAAAATTTGTTGATTGGGTTGAATCTCAAGGAGATTTAAAATATAATGATTATGAAAAATCTCTTGATGATTTTAGAAAAAAAGGGTTATTAAAATGAAAAAAAATGTATTAGTAGCTGGAGGCCTTGGTTATATAGGAAGCCATACTGTTGTTGAGTTAATCAATAATGGGTATACTCCTATTGTTATAGATAACCTATCTAACTCAAACACAGACATACTTAAAAATATTAAAGAAATCACTGGAGAGGATGTTGCGTTTTTACAAGGAGACTTGAGAGATATAGAAAATAGAAGCAATCTTGATTATATATTCAAGAATTTTGAAATAGATTCTGTAATACATTTTGCTGCATATAAATCTGTATCTGAATCAACAAGAATTCCATTAGATTATTATGACAACAATTTAAACAGTACAATACAATTACTTCAAGCAATGAAAAGATATGGAGTTAAGAATATAGTGTTTTCTTCGTCTTGTACTGTTTATGGTCAGCCAGATAATTATCCAGTGGACGAATTAACCCCTATTAAGCCTGCAGAGAGTCCATATGGAGAAACAAAGAGAATGTGTGAACAAATATTAGAGAATACACAAAAGAGTGATGACATCAATGTAGTTGTTCTTAGGTATTTCAATCCAATAGGAGCTCATGAAAGTGGTATATTACATGAAAACCCAAAAGGAATTCCAGATAATTTAATGCCATATATAACTGGAGTTATAAAAGGTGAATATCCATTTTTAAGAATTTTTGGAGATGATTATAACACAAAAGATGGCACTGCTGTTAGAGATTATATAAATGTAAACGACCTAGCTGCTGTTCATGTAAAATCTTTAGATGTGATAGAAAACATTGGTTTTGATGTGTTTAACGTTGGCTCAGGAAGTGGATATACTGTAATGGAAGTAATTGAGTCATTTAGAAAAAATGGTGAAGAAGTTGCATTTAAAATACTTCCTAGAAGAGATGGAGACATAGAAAGTATTTATGGAGATATATCTAAAGCAGAAAAAATATTAAAATGGACTCCAAAGAGAACTTTGGATGACAGCATCAAGAGTATATTAAATATAAAATCATGAACGAAGTAACAATTAGATTACAAGGAGGATTGGGAAATTACATGTTTCAAATAGCATGTGCATATGTTTATGGATTAAAATATGATAAGAAACCAGTTTTCAGTACAGACGATTCAATGATTGCTCATAAGCATATTGTTAACTATAAAGAAAACATTTTAAATAATGTTGAATTGGTTCCTAATTGGAATCATTCAGGATTCAAGCCACATAATGAACTTGGTTTTAATTACAATGAAATACCAAATATAGATGGTAGTGTGTATTTGCATGGATATTTTCAAAGTGAAAAATATTTTATGGAATATGAAAAAGATATAAAAAAACTATTCTCATATCCATCACATATATTTGATGATGTAGTTAAAAGAGCTTTAGATTCTTATAAAATAGATTTATCACAAGACAACACATGTTCTATTCATGTGAGAAGAGGTGATTATCTAAAGCTTCCAGACCATCATCCTACTCAAAATATGAACTACTATATGAAGGCAATCAAGATGATGCCTAAGGATTCAAAGTTTCTTATTTTTTCAGATGACATTCAGTGGTGTAAAGAAAATTTTCCAGATATACCTGAGAAGTTTGTTTTTATAGAAGGTGGGCAAGATTTTGAAGATTTGTTAATGATGAGTCTTTGCAAAAATAACATTACTTGCAACTCAACATTTAGTTGGTGGGCTGCTTGGTTAAATAATAATGAAGAAAAAAAAGTGACTATCCCATCTAAGTGGTTTGGTTCAGCCTATGCTGGTCATAACACAGATGATTTATATTGTGATGGTTGGGTTAAAATTTAAAAATTGGTAATAGAAGAAGCAGAAAATATTATAGGATTTTATAATGATGTAAAAAAGATAATGTTCATCAACATTCCAAAGAATGCATCAAGTTCTTTGAGAGATGGTTTAAGCACTAGTGTTAATGGAAGGTTATCTGAACTAGATGATTTTGAAAATTACACAATAGTTTCCTCAATAAGAAATCCTCTTGATAGGATAGTATCTCAATATAATGAAGTAAAAAAAAGAGCTCCTAAAGAAGTAAGAGAACTGAATTTTTTTAATATGAAAGAAGGCAGTAGGGAAAAGTTTGTAGAATTCCTTCAAGAAATAAAAAGAGGTTGTTTTGATGTTCATGTAATAAAACAAAGCGATTGTTTGTGTGGTGAAAATGGAGATATTTTTGATATAGATTATCTGATTTTATTTGATGAATTAGAAAATGACTTTAATAAAATTAAAGAAAACTTAGGTCTTGATGTTAATTTGCCTCACAAAAAACCAGGTGGTCCAAGTCCATATTTAGAAATGGTTAATAGTGATGAAGAAATTAAAAGACTTGTTTTAGAAATTTATAGTAAAGATTGGGAAATATATAATACAATAAAAAATGGAAGAGAATAAAATAGTAGTAACAGGGGGAAGTGGTATGGTTGGAAAATCACTTAAGAAGATTATGCCAAATGCTATATACCTATCATCAAAAGATTATAATTTAACTTCGGAAAAAGGAGTTGCTCAAATGTATCATGACCTTAAGCCAGATGTTGTAATTCATCTTGCAGCAAAGGTTGGTGGAATAATAGATAATATCAATAAACCATCTACTTATTTTACTGATAATGTTTTAATGAATACATTACTTGTTGATTACGCAAGAATTCATAATGTAAAAAGGTTTATAGGAATATTAAGCACTTGTATATATCCAGATAAAGTAGATACATATCCAATGAGTGAAGACGTGCTTCATCAAGGGCCTCCTACTCCAACAAACTTTTCTTATGGATATGCTAAACGCTGTCTCGCAGTTCAAATTGATGCTTGTAATAAAGAATATGGAACTAACTATCAATACCTAACTCCTTGTAATTTATATGGAGAATATGATAAGTTTGGAGAGAATAGCCACTTTGTTGCAGCTCTTATTAAAAAGATACATCAAGCTAAATCAACAAATGAGGAAAAAATTACTTTATTTGGAACAGGCACTCCTCTTAGACAATTTATGCATTCTAACGACCTTGCTAATATCATAAAGAGATGTATTGATGAAGATATATATGATAGTTTTAATGTTGCTACAGAGCAAAATGTATCAATAGAAGATATTGCAAGAATAGCTTTGAGAGCTTGTGATGCCAGTAATTTAAAGATTGAATTTGATGACTCAAAGCCAGATGGACAATTTAGAAAAGATGTTTCAATAGAAAGAATGAAAAGTATATTTGAAGACTTTAAACCTACAAAACTTTTTCATGGAATTCGTTCTACATATTCTATACTTCAATTAGCCTGGAAATTAGAAGTTTAAATTTGATTATTAGATTTGTTTTTCATATTATTAGTAAAATGATATAATATTATGAAAGACAAAATTACACTTGTTAAGGACACCATCGACAAAGACGATGTAGACAACCTAATAAAATGGCTTAAAACCTATCCAAGACTTACTAAGGGACCAAAAACTATTGAGTTCGAAGAGAAATGGTCTAAATGGATTGGATGCAAATATTCTGTATTTGTAAACTCTGGTTCTTCTGCTAATTTACTCATGCTTTATGCTCTTAAAGTGATGGGAAAACTAAAAAATGATAAGGTAGTTGTACCAGCTCTTGCTTGGGCAACAGACATGGCCCCAGTTCTTCAGCTTGGATTTGACCCACTTATTTGTGATTGTAATTTAGAAAACCTTTCAGTTGATTTAAGTCAGCTTGAATCTATATTTCATCATCATGCACCTTCAGCAATGATTCTTGTTTCTGTATTAGGTCTTTCTCCAGATATGGAAAAGATTGTTGAACTTTGTAAAAAATATGGAGTAACACTTCTTGAAGACAATTGTGAATCACAAGGAACAGAATTTGATGGAATTCGTCTTGGTAATTTTGGATTGATGTCATCTTTCTCAACATATTTTGGACATACAATGAGCACGATTGAAGGTGGTATGGTTTGTACAAATGACAAAGATGTATATGACCTAATTAAGATGCTTAGAAGTCATGGATGGGATAGAGACCTTGACGAAGATGCTCAAAGAAAATTGAGAGATAAATGGGGAGTTGATGATTTCTCTGCTTTATACACTTTTTATGAGCCAGGATTCAATCTTAGGTCAACTGACCTTCAGGCTGTTATTGGTATTAAACAACTTGATAAGGTCGATGGAATGATTGACCAGAGAAATGAAAACTTTTATCACTTCCTAGATACTATGAAATCATATGACAAGAAGAAAAAGGTTTGGAGACCAACTGAACATAAAGAGTCATTCACAGCCTCATTCTGCTATCCAATGATTTTTAAAACAAAAAAAGATAAAGAGAATGCTGTTAAAGCATTGCTGAAAAATGATATAGAAACTAGACCTCTTATTTGTGGGTCAATGGGAACTCAGCCATTTTTTATTAGTAGATATAAAAGACATGAGACAACGAATGCTAATATAGTAGATGAGTGTGGTATTTATGTTCCTAACCATCCTAAACTTGAAAAGGAAGAAATAGAATTTATTTGTAAAACAGTAATAGACGCAGTAAAATAATGAATACAAAAAAAATAGCATTTCTAACTGGAATAACTGGACAAGATGGAAGCTATCTTGCAGAGCTTTTATTAGATAAAGGGTATGTTGTACACGCTACAATGAGAAGAGCGAGCACGTTTAATACAGAAAGAATTGAACACATAATGGAGCATGAGCGTTTACATCTTCATCATGGAGATATTACAGACCCTACAAATATAATGAGACTAATTTCTGAAGTTAAGCCAGATGAAATCTATAATCTTGCTGCACAATCGCATGTTGCTGTTTCTTTTGAAGTTCCTCACTATACAGCTCAAGTTGATGCAACTGGAACTCTTACAATATTAGAGGCGATGAGAGCTCATTGTCCAAATGCAAAGTTTTACCAAGCGTCAACATCAGAATTATATGGTGGAATGGAATATAATAAAAATGGGTATGGTGTCTATAATGAAAGAAGTGCATTCCATCCAAGAAGTCCATATGGAGTTGCAAAGCTTTATGGATTTTGGATTATAAAAAATTATCGTGAATCTTATGGTTTGTTTGCATGCAATGGAATTCTTTTTAATCATGAAAGTGAAAGAAGAGGGAAAACCTTTGTAACAAGGAAAATTACAACAAACATGGTACAGGTTCAAAAAGGAAAACGAAATGTTCTTACTATTGGAAATTTAGATGCCGAGAGAGATTGGGGCCACGCTCAAGAATATGTAGAAGGAATGTGGAGAATGCTTCAACAAGATAAAGCACAAGATTTTATATTAGCAACAGGGAAAACGTATAAGGTTCGTACATTCATCGAAATGACAGCTAAGCATCTTGGTTGGGAAATTGAGTGGAAAGGCTCTGGAGTGGAAGAAAAAGGGTATGACAAAGAAACTGGAAAGCTGCTTGTTGAGGTTGACCCAAAATATTTTAGACCAGCTGAAGTTGATAGATTAATTGGAGACCCAGCTAAAGCAAAAGAAATGTTAGGGTGGGAAGCTAAAATTGGTCTTGAAGAACTTGTTGAGAGAATGGTAAATTACGATTTAAAACACGAATAATGAAAAGAGTATTGATAACAGGTGGGGCTGGATTTGTAGGAACAAATCTTGTAAAGCATTTATTGAAAAAACATCCAGGAATACAAATTGTAGTACTAGATAATTACTTTACTGGAGCTGCTGGAAATCATGTGTACGAAGGAGATTTAACATACTTCCATGGAAATACTTGGGATGCTGCAGATATTTTTCCTAGAGAAAAAGAATTTGACACAGTGTTTCACTTCGGAGAATATTCAAGAATAGTTAAATCTTTTGATGATGTTGAATATGTGAATAAATCAAATTTACATGGAACTTCAGTAATCATTGAATTATGTAGAAAATGGGATGCTAAATTAATATATTCAGCAAGTAGTTCTAAGTTTGGAAATGATGGTAAGGATGAAAATTTAAGCCCATATTCTTGGGCTAAGTCTAAAATGGTAGAGCTTATTAAGAATTATCATGAATGGTATGGTTTAAAATATGAAATA
Source organism: Deltaproteobacteria bacterium (assembly GCA_021772655.1). Lineage (GTDB taxonomy): Bacteria > UBA10199 > UBA10199 > 2-02-FULL-50-16 > JAJFLM01 > JAJFLM01. The sequence continues at coordinate 8,960 of JAJFLM010000033.1, read as the reverse complement.
TGCTATTTCTTTAATGTATATGGCCCAGGTCAAATTATGACTGGAGACTACGCAACTGTTATAGGTATATTTGAAAGACAATGGAATAATAAGGAGAAGCTTACAGTTGTATCTCCTGGAACTCAATCAAGAGATTTCACACACGTAGAAGATATAGTTCGTGGAGTGGAAATGACAACACATACAAACATGAATAAAGAATGGCATCTGCGTTCTGGAAAAAATGTTGAAATAATTGATGTAGCAAAAATGTTCGCACAAGATGACTGGAAACTAATTCCAGAGAGAAGAGGAGAGAGGTTTACATCTGAAGAATTCTACTCTGATACTGAAGAAGTATTGAAATGGAAGGCTGAAAAGAGTCTATCAGATTGGATAGAAAATGTAAAAGTGGGGTAAAAGTTTGTTTATTACTCTTTTTTTTCATTATATTTGCATTGAAGAGTAAAATTAAAAAGACATTTATGAAATTTAGTGATTTAAAAGAAGATGATATTCTTTATGTAAAGAGGGTATATTCATCTTCAGCTCCTTATGATGAAAAAATAAGCTCCTTAATGGAGTTTTTTGGAAAGGGAGAAAGAACAACAAGAACCTGGCTAATAAAGTTGGGAATAAAAAAAACAATAGCCGAGGATTCTCCTCAGTTTAAAGCAGCCAAGAAAAAGAAGATTAGCAAAAAATTAAAAAGGTATCTTTTCACCTGGGCACAAAACAATACGCCAGTTCACGAAAAATTTTTAAGAAATATGGAGGCCTACGCTAAAGAAATAGGTGCTGAACTCTACGTAATAGCTGGTCGATATAGAAATCCAACATCAGTATTTGAAGATATAGAATTTGAAGAATGGAATCCTAGAGTATTACCATATTTATATGCTGGTAGACAAAACATTCATAAACATTTGGTTGTAGCTGGAGACGTTAAAATTTCTCCAACAGCTGTAAATCCAATGATTAGTATGGAAGGGTTTTCAGGATTAGAATCAAGTGTATTCGGTCACCCTAAAATGCAGATGCAAATGGTTCCAGTCCTTGAAGGTAGAGCGCCAAAAATGATGATGACAACTGGAGCTTGTACTGTTGAAAATTACACAGATTCTAAAGCTGGTAAAAAAGGCGAATTTCATCATTCTTTAGGATTTGTTATTGTTGAAGTTAAAAATAAAAACGTGTTTTTTACAAGACAAGTAACCGCAACGGACGATGGGAATTTCAATGATTTATATTATAATGTATCATTTGATGGTGGAAATGAAAAAGTAGAAGTAATACCAGGTCTTAATTTTGTTGGAGAAAAATTAGTAGGTAAATCAAAAATTACAAAAGTAAAAGAAATTTCTGGAGCAGTAATGGGAGATATTCACTTTGGAGAACATGACCAAAATATTATTGACACCACTTTGGATGTTCTATTTAAAAAATTGAAGCCGAAAGAAGTTGTTCTTCATGATGTGTTTAATGGACACTCTATAAGTCATCATGATAGAAAAGACCCATTTGCTCAGTATCACAAAGAAGTAGATGGAAGAAATGACCTTAAGAAAGAGCTTGATGAAATGATAGAAGGACTTAAAGCTTTTGAAAAATACAATACAATTATAGTAAGAAGTAATCACGATGATTTCTTAGATAGGTGGCTTAGAGATGTTGATTGGAGAAAAGAGTCAACAATGAAAAATTCTATGTGCTATATGGACTATGCTAGATTGCTGCTTGGGAGAATGGCACCAAAAGGAATTGTTCCTTATTTAATAAACGAAGCGTTTCCAAATATGATTACATTAGGAAGAAGCGATAGTTACAAGATTCATGAATGGGAAGTTGGACAACATGGTGATGTAGGAGCTAATGGAAGTCGTGGAGCAATCAATCAATATAGAAGACTTAATACTAAAATGATTGTTGGACACTCACATTCTCCAGGAAGAAAAGATGGAGTTATACAAGTTGGTACAACAACACACCTTAGAGTTGGATATAATATTGGGCCAAGCTCATGGTTACAGTCTCATTCTATTATTCATCTTGATGGTAAGGCGCAACAAATACACTTCATCAATGGAGAGTTTACAACTTTTGAGTAATGATACCAAAAGAAGAGGTTAAGGAGATAGTTGAATTTATATACAATGGAGATAATCATTATGATGAATCTATAAAAAAGATAAAAGACATGCTTAAAGGAGCATTTCATGATGGAATATTAGCAGTACACGAAGATTCGGCTATGCTGGACCATCCAGATTGTCCAGATTTTGAGGACTGGTGGAAAGGAGATATATAAAAATAAGAAGAGGAATTGATTTTCCTCTTTTTTTTGTTTACATTTTTCTAACTATTTACCAAAACATTATAAATTTAGAAAATGAAAACATTAGGAATAAGCATAGACGGAGTAGTAAGAGACTGGTTGGAGCAATTTGATAAACAATATAGAAAAGTATACATCAACAATCCAAACATTGTTGGTATGAATAAGGATATGACAGTCAAAGAAATGACTGAAGAAGATTTTAAAGAATTAGAAAACAAAATTCACCTTAAAGAAAAAGAGCTTATATCTCTTCCTATGAGTACATATGAGTTAAACAATCATTATAAATTTGAAGAAGAAGTTGCTCTTGATGGTGAAACAGTTCTTACTCCAAAAGAGGCAATTGAAAACTTTTTAAACAAATACGCATTTCAAGTATTTGGACAAGCAGAAGAATTTAAAGGAGCTTGTGATGCTGTAAATAGAATACAGGGATATGGATTAGATAATGAAGTGTATAAAACAGTTTTCATATCAAGCATAAACAGTGCAGCAATTCCAGCAACATTTCACTTCCTTGCAAAAAATGCTAGTAGAATTAGAGATGTTAAATTTATCAATGATGATTATGAAAAATGGGATTATTGTGATATAATGATTGACTGTGTTCCTGAAACTATCCAAAATGTTCCTAAAGGAAAGACAATTATTAAAATAGAACAGCCATTTAATAAATGGGATAATGTTGAACACACCTTTAAATCAATAAAGGAAATTAATCCAATTTTTATAGAAGAACTTTTTGTTGGTGAAAAAAAATCATAATGAGCGAAAAAATTACATATGAAATAGTAGACTGGACTCGTTTTGCTGATGTACCAACTAGAGCTGTTGTACTATCTTCAACCTCAAGAGAGGAAGCTTCAAAAGAATATAAAAAAATATATTACCCAGATGTTGACTCTTCTGATTTGATATTAGTTATTTCTATTGCTCATTAAATATTCAAAACACTTTGTTATATCGAAAATTTTTTTTAAATGTTATTTAATTAGTAACACATAAAAAATATTATAATGGCTAGAAACAAAAAACCAAAAAACAAAAAGAAAACTTCTACAAAGAAGATTACTACAACCACAACTACAACAGTTGTAACAACTACTACTGAATTAAACAAGAGCTTAGATACGCATTATCTTTTAGTATTAGATAGAAGTGGTTCTATGTCCAATTGTTGGCAATCAACAATTGATGGACTTAATGAACAACTCGCTTTAATCAGAGGATTAGAAGAAAAATATCCAGAACAAAGATATTTTGTTTCTCTTGTGGTATTTGATTCAGAGATTGAAACTATACTTGAAGACGCTCCTATTACAGAAGTTAAAAACTTTGATGGTACAGAATTCCCTCCAAGATATACTACAGCGCTTCATGATGCAATGGGTATGGGTATTTCAAATCTTAAAGCAACAATCACAAATAAAAACAAAGAAAACGATAGTATTTCAACAGCAATCGTTGTTATTATGACAGATGGTGGAGAAAACGCTTCGAGAGAACATAACTCAGATTCTATTAAAAAAACAATTGAAGGTTTAGAAAAAACTGGAGCTTGGACTTTTAGTTTCATGGGAGCAAATCAAGATGCTATTCTTGCTGCTAAAAACTTTGGAATTGGTGCAGGTAACTCAATTACCTATACTTCTTCTTCTAAAGGAGCTAAAACTGCATTTGATACTCTTAATAGAGCTTTTGCTGCAAAGGCTGGAATGTCTAATATGGCATATACAAATTCTGTTGCAAGTACTGGAACAGTTTCTCTTAACTCACTTCAAATGGATAATAGTAACTTTCTTTCTGAAGTTGTGGATGGGGATACATTAGGTGAAGATGACTCAAATATTAAAAATAAAAATAAGGCTTAATACTTGTTTTATTTGATTTTAAAAGAGCTAGGAAATTATTTTCTAGCTCTTTTTTTTTAAAAACTATTTATTTTACTATTTCTGATTTCTATATTTATTTCAAATACGTTGAACTTTAAAAATTAATCGAAATAAAACTAATTTCATGGAAAAACAAAGTGAAGTACAAGAAGTACAAGAAGTAAAACAGCCTACTCAAAATGAAATAATTGATAAGGCAATTAAAAATCTTAGAGAAAAGAAATCTAAAGTTTATTTTTATTGCCCACCAATGAATACCCCAAGCGGTGGAATTGGAGTTATTTTAAGAGCTGCTAAGAATTTATCAGAAGATGGATTTGATGTAACAATAGTTTATGAACCACAACAAGACCAGAGAGCGTCTTATGAAGCATCTTCTAAAGCTAAAAAACAAATAGACATTTTTAACAAGTTTAACCCTACTTGGGTTGATTTTGATATTTCTTCTTTGGAATTCAAACCTCTTGGAGATAAAGACATAATGTTTAATGTAATAGGAGAAGATGGAAAAAACGAAACAACAAAATGTATTCCATTAAACGTAAATCCAGAAGATTTTTTAATCATTCCAGAAGGGTTTCCTAATGTAATGAAAAAAACAATGCAAGTTTCTTGTAAGAGAATTGTATTTGCTCAAAGTTGGTTCTATGTTCTTAATGCAATGCAGCCAGGAGAAAAGTGGCAACACTTTGGAATTACTGATGTAATTTCTGCATCCGATGCTATTACTGAGTATTTAGTTTCAATCATGCCAGGTCTTAAAATTAAAGATTTCAAACAAGGAATTAACAGAGAGTATTTCAAGGTTCCTGAAAAAGTATCAGACAAATTACCAATGGTAGCATTTTCTGGAGGAAGAGGTGAAGAAAGCAGAGCTAAGACATATAATATAATAAAAACTTTCTATTCATTTTATCCTCATCTTAAATGGATTAGATTCCAAGAACTTGCAGGAATGGATAGAGAGCAATTTTCAGATATGTTAGCATCATGTGCATTTTATTTATACACAGATGATATTGCTGGATTTGGTACAGCTCCGCTTGAAGCGATGGCTTGTGGTACTCATACTGTTGGATGGGCTGCGTTTGGTGGTAAGGAATATATGAATGAAGAAAACGGGTTCTGGTGTAACAATGGAGACATTTTCGTTGCTGCAGAAATACTTGGAATTGCTATCGACAAGTGGTTGAATGGTGATATGGATAAGGAAGATATTCAAAGTAAATACGAAGAAACACTTAGTAAATATACTACTGAGGGTGAAAAAGAAAATATGTTAAATTTATTAAATCAATATACAGATGAAAGAATCAAAGAACTTGAAAGCCTCAAGCAGTAATATACTTGTAGGTCTATATTTAGACGAAATACAACACGAAGGTCAATTAAACGAATGTTTTTTTGGACTCGCTAATCAAACACATCCAGTAGATGTTGTTGTATTAGATGGTGGTTTATCTGATAAAGATATAGCTACCCTTACTAAGGCAGCAAAAAAAGCAGTAATAAAAACTGTTATAACAAACAAGGATGGAGACCCAGAAGAACAAGTGCTTAAAGCTGATGGAAGCATTAATTTAAGTATTGTAAAATCTACAATAAGCAACTTCTCAAAAGTGTTTAACGACATATTCAATCTAGCAATTGAAAACGACTATGAAGCAATGTCTATCATAGAGATTGGAGATGCAGTTGGACCTAATTGGTATAGCATTGCTGACTTGTACATGCAAGAAAATGATGAAGTAGGATTCTTCCTTCCAATGGCTAAAAACTGGCAAAACGGTTCTCTTATAGGATTAATGAATGAAGCTTGTTGGGCAGAAGGAATTGCAGAAGAAGCTGGTAAATTCGATATGAATTTGCTTTTAAGATTTAATTGTGCTAACCCACTTGGTGGTGTTTACAGAGTAAGTGAACTAGAAGAATATAGTGAAGAGGTAGATGGTAGATATTTACCAATGAAAGAAAGTATTAAGATTAGTCATTACTATGAATTCTTCCTTAGAATGGTTTATAATGATGTTAAGATGATGACAGTTCCAAGAGTTGGTTATGATTTTAGAGTAAACGAAGGAAAAGAATTTAAACACTCATCTTCAAAGGTTCCAGGAAATATTACACAACTTTCAGCTGAAGCTGGTGGTATTAGCGCAAATGAAGCTTCTTTTTGGATGGATATTTCTAAAAAAGAATATTTCTTTGACGAAGACAGAAATAAAACTTATGAGCAACCAGAAACAGCATAACGAAAATAAAAAGAAGGTAGCAGCTAAGAAGAAAAAAGAATATTGGACAAAAGAAACCGAAGAAGCGGTTAAGGAATACTTAAAAAACGACTTTAACTATTATCAATACAAAATTGATAAACACAAAGAAGAAGTTGAAAAGAGTAAAGGAAAAAAGAGAGAAATACCTCTTGATGAAGACTTTATACTCCTTAATGAATCTATGGTTGATTACACTAGCAGATTAGAAATAATAAGGTTAAAGGATGAAATTTTTAGAAAAGGAATCCATAAGCCACTAATTAGATTGGTAGAAAATATTATTTTCAGCTTTAAACTATTTAGGTCAGGTGTAGATGTAAAAACTCTTCACAATGATTGCATGTCTTTTGTTTTGGAAAAGTTTTGCAACTTTGACCCAGAACAGAATACTAAATCGTTTTCTTTTTATGGAACAGTTGCTAAGCATTATCTTCAGAATAAGAAAAAAGAAGTAGATAAAGAAACTAGGTCTGTACTTGATTATGAAAGTCATAGTGAAGAGGCAGAAGAGTTAAGTGCTTTTGAACTTGATGAGGAATCTGAATTAGACAGCTCTATGGCTTTATTTAAACATATCACTGATATTTTTGAAGAAGTAATTGATAAATCAGATATTTCAAAAAATGATGCCAAAGTTGCTGATGCAATAGTTCAAATATTTAAAAGTCATGAGTTAATTGGCGTTTACTCAAAAAGTGCTATTTATAAGTTAATAAAAGAACATACAAATCTTGAAACTAAGGATATTACATATTCTCTTCATAGATTCAAAATTCTTTATAGACTTAAGAAACAAGAATTTGTAAAAAAACATAAAGACAAGTATTATGGAAATGATGATATGTTTTTATTTTAAACACAATGAAAAATAATTTAAAGAAAGAAATATTACTAATTATAATTGAAGCTTTATTCGATGATTCAACAAGAGATATAGATGATATTAATTGTATATCTTTCTATCATTTTTTAATAGACACATTAGAAACAGAGGTTTTAACTCTAACGTCAGAAAATGATATTTCTTTATGTTATTGCATGATTGATTTGTTATGTAATTTTGATTTGATAGAAGAAGATTTTACATTTTGGAATAGTGAAAACATTAAATCATATTTAAAAAATTTCTCTGGACTATACGAGCAGGAATATCAAGATTCTATTTATAAATTTAGAAAAATTTACACATCAATAAAAGACGAGTTCCTGCTAGATTTTCCATAATTTTTTTGAATTTATATTTATATATAAACAATTAAACATTTATCATGGAAGATAATACAAATCAAGACGCAAACCTACCTTCTAAAAAGGATATGAATCCTACTAGAGAATTGTATGAGAAACTAATCTCTGAGGCTTATAAATATAAGATAGAAGAAAGAGAAATGGCTCTCGATAGATACAGGAGAGCTGATGAACAAATGGACTCTGCAGAGAGTTTCATATTAATGGGTAAAAACTCAATCGAATTCCTTAAACAGGCAGCAAGTGCCTCAGATGGTATAGCAACTCTTGCTAAGGAAATAAAATCTATTGTGTATAAAGAAGAGTCAGGCGCAGCAGTTGAAGTTAATTTTACTGATGCTCACAAGAGAGCTGTAATTGACGAAGTAATGAGAATGGAAACTGAAAGCGAAGATTTATCAGACATCCCAGCTCCAATAGTTAAATCTATTGAGTCAACAGGAAATGTGACACCACCTAACACAACAGACATTCCAGGAGAATAATGGCTTTAAAAATACCAATATCATCCCCTCTTACTGAATCTCAGTCTGAATTGACCTCTAAAATAGGGTCAATGAAAAGTTTATTGTCTTTACCAATAGATGTAAACTTCAACATTCCAAAGAGTAAACAAATATCCACATTTGATTATTTACTTAAAGTTATGAGAACTTTAGGTATTGAACCTGAATTTATATTTAATCTATTCTTAGAAAAGGTTTTTAATGAGACTGGTACATTTTTAGAAGAACATGTAATATCTGGTGTAGCCAATTCAATTGGACAAAAGGGAAGAGATTTGCAAAATAATGTAAACAACCCTGCAGCAACTCAAGCTGAAAAAGACCAATTTAAAAAAAATAATCTAGCTTACTTAGTTGGATTAGTTCCACCCACTTTTTTACAAGCTGTTAAACAGCAATTAGCAAAAAATCTTACAATAATGATTTTTGGGCCTAAGAGTGGTCCAGCAACAACAGCTCTTAATTCATCTCCAACAGAGGTAACAAGACTTATTAATGATGCTGTATGTGGTCAAAACTTGTTTAGTATGTCTAGCGACCCAATCGTAAGACAAGAGGATGTGGAGTATAATAGAGTTAAATTGAAAGAACAGTTGGAAAAAGGAGAGGTAGTTTTTGAAGTAAGTTGTCAAAAAGTTAAGATAGTACTTCCAGATGACCCAGGATATATGTTCGGTGAAGGTGGGCAGTTTACAAGTAGTTCAGCGTTGCCTCCAACTCCAGC
>JAJFLM010000320.1 GCA_021772655.1 Deltaproteobacteria bacterium | reverse complement strand
TTTCAGAGCGCGATATGACGATTGCAACTTTGTTTGCGATGTTTACCACCGCGCTGATTTTCTTTTTGGCTTTCCGTCGTGGGGTGCACCCGATTTTTGGGTTTAGTTGTTTGTTGATGTCGGTGGTGCTGACTTTCGGTTGGACGACGGCGACTATCGGGCATTTGAATCTTATCTCATTAAGTTTTGCAGTTATTTTGATTGGACTAGGCACGCAGTACGGTGTGCACATGATTGCGCGTTATGAAGAGGAGCGTGGTCGGGGGCGTTCTATTAATGAGACCGTCCATATATTAATGCACCAAACAGTCCCAAGTTTGTGGATGGGGGCCTTGACGACAGCCGCAGCTTTTTATGCCACTTTGCTCATTGATTTTCGTGGTTTCCGTGAACTAGCCTTTATTGCAGGTTCTGGAGTGTTGATTTGTTTTATTACGATGAGTTTCGGTTTGCCGGCTTTTTTGACTTGGTATGATCGACGTCATCCCAATCGACCCTTTAGAGAGCGCCCCTTAGCCCCTAAGTTTAGCAGCCACTTAGGCCAACTTTATAGTCGTGGTGTCCAGCGGTCACCACGTCTGTTGTTGGGTTTAGTTTTGATATTATGTGTTGTGGCCGTGGGTGGCTATATTGAATATGGCCCGCGGCCGTACTTTGATTACAACTTATTAAACTTACAAGCTGAAGGTACTGAGGCCGTTAAGATTGAAAAGCGTTTGATTGAGACCCATATCTCGCCGCGTTTTGCGATTTATTTAAGTGATTCAAAAGAAGAGGTCGAAGAGGTTGTTGCCAAATTGAAAGCGGACCCCAGCTTTGGAAGGATTGATAGTTTATTGCATCTCTTGCCTCAGGCCGATGAGGAAAAGTTGCAGCGTGTGCATGCTTTGGGCGGTCAAATAGAAGATGCGCTGTTATTTGGGATTAAGCCCTCATCACCCGTGGCCTTGCGCCAAGAGTTAAGCAAGTTGCAAGAGTTGCTTAATGATGCCGAAGGAAAATTATTTTCTGCGGGCTTTGTGGAGGCGGTGAATGCGGCTGAAGGCATGCAGGAAGAGTTGACAGCCTTGATTGAGTATTTGAATGATTTGCCAGAAGAAGATGCGGTACGTCGTTTGAATCAACTGCAGGAAGCTATCAGTAGCGATATCGCAAAATTCTTTCATCGTGATCGCGTAAGAAAATTGCCAACGGGCCATGAATTACCAGAATCGATTCAGGAACGTTTCTTAAGTGAAGATGGTTTGTATGCTGTCTATGTTTATCCCGCTGAATCTATTTGGGATAAAGCCGGTTTGCACAAATTTGTCGGGGCGCTTCATAAAATCTCCGATAGGTTTTGCGGTCCGCCACTACAAATGTTTGGTGTGTTGAGTGCGATGGACTCGGGTTGGTATTGGTCCGCCTTGCTTGCAGCCGGTGCTATCTTTCTGTTATTTTTACTCGATTTTAAAAGTTTGAAGTGGGCCTTGTTGGCGACAGTACCCTTGGCCTGTGGTTTGGCATGGATTTATGGGGGCATGGCGCTATTCCAACTGCGTTGGAATATTGTGAACCTGATTGCTTTGCCCTTGGTCTTGGGGATTAGTGCCGACTGCGGGATTCATTTGATTCATCGTTATCGTGAACATGGTAAGGCCGATATAGGTTATTTGATGAGCAGTACTGGTAAGGCGGTGGCGGTGGCTTATGCGGACACTATCTCGAGCTTTTTTGGTTTAGCGGTGGCGGACCATCAAGGTTTAGCTAGCATGGGACAAGTGATTATCCTCGGTATCTTTTGCTGTTTTATTGCAGGTATGGTGGTATTGCCGGCCTTGTTGCAATTGGTGGCGGCTAAAAAAGCGGTGCCCGCCGGGAGTGAAAGTTAATGTCATTTGATATTAAAAATTTATTGGAAGATCGCTGGGGCGAGAATTATCGCCTCCATGCAAAGTATCTCAATCCTCAGCTCACCAAGGTCTTACAAACTATTGGCTTTGATAAGATTTATCGTAAGGGTGAGGGGGCCTATCTCTATGACGATGAAGGAGTGGCCTATTTAGATTTTCTATCCGGCTACGGCGTTTTTAATGTGGGGCGCAATCATCCCGTTGTTAAAAAAGCGATTCAAGACGCTATCGACATGGATCTTTCTAACATGGTGCAAATGGACTGTGCTTTGTTGGCCGGTGTCCTAGCTGAGAAACTCGTGGCGCTCACACCCGAACGTTTGCAAAAAGTGTTTTTTACTAATTCTGGGACGGAAGCCGTTGAGGGGGCCTTGAAGTTAGCAAAGGGGGCGACGGGTCGCGAACGGATTGTTTTCGCGGATCATGCTTTTCATGGTCTGACTTTGGGATCTTTGTCTGCCAACGGCTGCGATGAATTTAGAAAGCCCTTTGGTGCTTTATTAGCCAGTACTCAAGTCCCCTTTAATAATTTAGTCGCCTTAGAGGCCGAGTTGAGCCGAAAAGATGTGGCGGCTTTTGTGGTGGAGCCGATTCAAGGTAAGGGTGTGCATCTTCCTGAAGATGATTATTTGCAAGGTGCACAAGCCTTGTGTCGCAAATATGGGACTCTGTTTATTCTTGATGAAGTACAAACGGGTTTTGGCCGTACCGGTAAAATGTTTGCTAGCGAACATTGGGGTTTAGACCCTGATTTGATGACAGTTGCCAAAGGTTTGTCGGGTGGATTGATTCCTGTTGGTGCTGTGTTGATGAGCGATGCCGTTTATAAAAAAGTTTTCTCCAATATGGAAAAGTGTGTGGTGCATTCTACCACTTTTGGCCGTAATCAGTTGGCGATGACGGCTGGTTTGGCGACGCTTAGTGTGTTAACAGCAGAACGTTTGATCGAGAATGCGGCGCGCCAAGGGGAAGCCATTCGTGCACGGATTAATGAAAGCTGTGCTCCTTATGAGATGTTTGCCGAGGCTCGGGGCAAAGGTTTGATGATAGCTCTTGAATTCAAAAAGCCCAAGTCGACAAAACTAAAAATTGGTTGGAAAGCGATTCATGCGGCCAATGGTGGCTTGTTTGGTCAGATGTTAACGGTTCCTTTAATGGAGAAGTATCACGTGCTGACGCAAGTGGCGGGTCATAATATGGATGTGATCAAGCTACTGCCGACCCTGGTGATTGGGGATAAAGAAGTCGATCATTTTTGTAATTCCTTTGAGCAGGTGACAGCTGATTGCCATCGTTTCCCCGGCGGGTCTTGGGATGTGGCGATGGGTTTAGCCAAAAAAGCCATGAAGAAGACGGAGTCATAAATGAAGTTAGTAGGGTCCTTTTTAATTACGCTATTTTTTCTTAGCCTATCCGTCGCTCAAGGGCAGATGGTGACCATCATTGAAGTGCCTGATGAGCCGGTGGCCATGCAAGCTGGACAAGCTGATGAAGTTGCTGAGGCTGACGATACCAATGAGGCTGACGATGCCGAAGAGCTTGAGTCAGCGAGTAAGAAAAAAAAGAAATCTCGTAAAAAGAAAAAGCAGGCTAAAGAGGTCCCTGAAATTTTGGATGTTGATGAGCGAGATGCTGAGATGTATCGCTTTGAGTTTACACCCTTTGCGGGAACGTTTTTAGGTGATACCTTGCAAAGTTCTTTTCTGTTTGGAGGCATGTTAGAGGCGCGTTTGACACCCAGTCTTTCATTAGGGGCCGATTTTGGCTGGTCACGCATTGGTTTTGATCCGATCTCTAGTTTTGGGTCGACGGTGACGAATAAAAACCTTTATGCCATTGAGGGTTTCTTTACGGTGAATTTGCCCGCGGCCTTTCTTTCGCGCCGTGGCGTGGTGGAAACAGATTTTTTTACAACCTTGGGTGGCGGTGTGCTGAATATCAACGGTTCCATGCGTGGTGCGGGTTTTATTGGGGGCGGTCTTAAAATGTATACGGGCTTGGGCTGGTTAGGGTTTCGGGTTGAAGTGCGGAATTATTTCTCAACTTTATCAACACCAAATGGCTCTGACTTTACAACTGATCTGACCATGACCTTTGGCCCGACCTTTATGTTGCCGCCGAAATTATTCTAAAATTTTTAAGAGACGTTGGTGCTTTCGAAACTATCAAGTATCTGTCGAAAGCGCGTCATGGCTGGGTATTCTTTTTTCTCACGGGCGAGGTCGTAAGCGGCTTTTAAGAATTGCTGACATTTTTCTACTGCTACATCGGCTCGAATCAGGGCTTCCGCTAAATTAAAATCGATATTGTCTGAGCTGGTCATGCCGATAAAGCGATCTTCCATAGCTTTGTCCAGCATAGCTTCGGCTTTGTTGGTGCGGCCTTTATGGAGATAGGCTTGTCCTGCCAATATATAAGCTTGATGTTTTAAGGAAGGAACTTCTTGAGCCAGTTTGAGAATCTCTTTGCAGCGTTTGGTGACTTGTTCGTATTTGCGGGTTTCATTGAGGTGAAAGCGCGCGACAATAATTTTCATCACAGGATCATCAGGCAGGCAATTTTCAGCGGCTTGATAAGCTTTGGCCGCCTCATCTACTTGGCCTTGTTTCTTAAAAATTAATCCCAGTGTTGAATAAATCACCGCTTTTTCTTCAGGATTTTCAATCCCTGCATCAATGACTTGCTGCAAGGCTTGAGCGGCTTCCGCATAATTGCGTTGCTGGGTGAGCTTTAAGGCCTCAATGACTTCTTGTCGTAGGGCTGAGCTGCTGCTTTCGATTTCAGTCATGGCTTGCTATTCCTCTGTTGTAAGATGGAGAGCATTTCATCATGGATTATACCATTACTAGAAATAATTTGCGGCTGATAAATGTCGACGGCTTGGCCATCGAATAAAGTGACCTTGCCACCGGCCTCTTCAATCATCAAAGTTCCTGCGGCCACATCCCAGGGCCAGAGATTCAGCTCCCAAAAGCCGTCATAACGTCCACAGGCGACATAGGCTAAATCAATAGCGGCGGCGCCGTCGCGGCGGACCGCCTGACTTTTGAGGATAAAGTTGGCAAAATGGTCGAGGTTGTTGTCTTCGACCTCCTGGACATCATAGGCAAAGCCGGTGGCAACCATGGATCTTTGTAGGGGGGAATTGCTACTGACATGAATCTGTTGCCCGTTTAAAAAAGCGCCTTGGCCACGGATAGCGGTAAATATTTCATCTAACGAGGGATCATAAATCACGCCCATTTGGACCCGGCCCTCATGCTCCAAAGCAATCGATACGGCATAACAGGGGTAGCCATGGGCATAATTTGTTGTGCCGTCCAATGGGTCAA
>JAJFLM010000319.1 GCA_021772655.1 Deltaproteobacteria bacterium | reverse complement strand
TATTCACGTGCTGTCCACCCGCACCCGAAGCACGGAAGGCTTCAAATTCTAAATCTTCTGGACGAATATCTATATCCACATCTTCCGCTTCCGCCAAAACAGCCACGGTCACCGCAGACGTATGCACCCGACCTTGTGATTCCGTTTCCGGGACACGCTGCACCCGATGCGTCCCACTTTCATATTTAAAGGTACTGAAAACCTGATCGCCACTGATATTAACCGTCACTTCTTTCAAACCACCAATGCCCGTGGGACTACTATCCATAATCGCCAAACGCCAACCTTGTAGCTCGCAGTAGCGTTGATACATGCGCAATAAATCAGCCACAAACAAAGCCGACTCATCACCACCGGTACCCGCACGAATTTCTACAATGACATCCTTGTCATCATTGGGATCCTTCGGCAGGAGTAAAACCTTCAGAGTTTCGTCGAGCGCAGCTTGCTTCGCTTCCAACTCAGGTAATTCAGCCTTCGCCAGCTCTGTTAATTCGTCATCATCGTCGTTAAGTAATAATTTATTATCTTCAATTTGCTGAAGCAGCTGCTTGTACTCACGATAGGTCGTGACCAGCTCTTTCAGAGAACCATGCTCTTTAGCAATTTCTTGGAAAGCTTTGGGGTCTTGGGTGATAGACGGATCTTGTAGCTGTTGATCGAGTCGCTCATACTTGGCTTCAATTTCAACAAGTTTATCCAGCATGCAAACCTCAACGGAACAACAAGCCCCTCATTTTAAGCATCACACAGCAAAGCCTTAAGTGCGTTCATTGAATCACGAACGTACTGTTAACAAATGCCAGTTTAGCTTTCTTTAGGAGTCGCGTCGCCTTTTTGGTGCTTAGCATAACGTTGACGGAAACGTTCTACTCGACCGGCTGTATCGACCAATTTCTGTTTACCCGTATAAAAAGGGTGGCACCCTGAGCAGATAGAAATCGAGATTTCTGGGGATGTGGAATATGTTTCGACCACATTGCCACAGGCACAGGTGACTTGAACAGCTTGGTAATTTGGATGAATTCCTTCACGCATAGACGGGGGTGTTTATCAGGCTAGGTAAGTGAATGCAAGGGATTACTTAAACAATCTAGGAATCAGTAGAACGGGCTAAATCGGCGAGTAGAACACTATCATCCGGGCGACTGACTTGGCTTTTACCGGCAGACAAGCCATTCAAGCCACGGACAGACTGAACATCCACTTTCGTACCAAAACTATCCATCCGATTACTACGAGCCGTAGCCGCCTTTTGGGGGTCGACTTCTAAGCCTAATTTGACTTTAAGTCGGCTGATCAGGCCTGGACGAGGGGCTTCTGGCTGTGGTGCCGCAGGTTCTTGCGGGCTAAAACCAGTCGGAATGCCTTGATGAATATTAAAGTTCGCTGCCATATCAGAGTCTATATAAAGCAAAGTTTGTGCCAAGTCAGAACAATAACCCTTAAATCTACCTTCTTATAACTAATTGATATTATTAATAAAATTATAGAAAAACTCTACTATCCTCATACTTGCTAATGAAGTCCGCCTCACCATTGGGGGCTTAAGACACCAGATTGAGATTTTTGACCCCAGCTGTGGTGATTTGACAGCCATGGGCATTAGAGGCCACAATCCGCCTTCTATGGATTATGCCGCTAAATTGACTGAAATCCAAGCTCAAGGATTATACCGCCAACTGCAAACCGTAGCGGGACCACAAGAAGCGCGGATTCAACTGGGAGGACGTGAGGTTATCAATTTTTGCAGTAATAATTATTTAGGACTGGCGACCGACCCACAGCTGGCCGAGGCAGCCACAAAAGCTATTTTGAACTATGGCTGGGGCTCGGGTTCAGCGGCTTTGATCGCTGGGATGATGTCGCCCCATCAAGAACTACAACAAGCCCTAGCAGATTTCTTCTCTGTCGAAGCCGCCCTACTCTTTAATTCAGGCTATCATGCCAACATCGGGGCGATCCCCGCCTTAGCAGATCCGGCCGGAGCGATTTTTTCTGACTCGCTAAACCATGCCTCGATAATTGATGGTTGTCGCTTGGCCCGTTGTCCCGTCCATATCTATGAGCATGGAAATACCGATCAACTGGAAAGTCTACTTAAACAACATTCCTATACAGGCCAATGCTGGGTCTTGAGTGAATCGATTTTTTCGATGGATGGTGATATCGCGCCCTTAGCCGTGCTTGGTACCCTCGCACAACAATATAACTGTGGGCTTTATCTTGATGAAGCCCATGCCGTCGGCTTTTATGGTCCCGAAGGTCGCGGCGTTTGGGAAGCTCAAGGTGGCACCGCACCAGAATTATTTGTGCGCATCGGTACCTTGGGAAAAGCCTTTGGATCTTATGGTGCCTTTGCCCTCGGCAGCCGCACCCTGATGGATTATTTAATCAATCACGCGCGCAGTTTTATTTATACCACGGCCCTGCCGCCCGCCGTTGCCGCTGCCAGTGCTGCCGCGGTACGGATGATTCAACAAGAGCCACAACGACGTATTCAGTTACAAAAGAATTTAGGTTTATTTGAAGAGTATACCGAGCGCTGTGTTAGCTCGCCCATTATTCCTTGGCTCGTACCCGGCAATACCGCTGTGCT
The DNA here is from genome assembly GCA_021772655.1 of Deltaproteobacteria bacterium. Lineage (GTDB taxonomy): Bacteria > UBA10199 > UBA10199 > 2-02-FULL-50-16 > JAJFLM01 > JAJFLM01. Next base: position 3,758 of record JAJFLM010000319.1, on the reverse strand, counting down.
GGCCGCAGATCGCAAATTATTGGATGCCGGATTTTACGCCCATGCCATCCGCTCCCCAACGGTTAAAGTGGGTACAGAACGTCTGCGCATCACTTTATCGGCCATGCATACAGAAGAACAAATCGCAGGGTTGGCGAAGGCATTGAAAGAATTGTAGGGGCGCCATGATGGATAAAAAAAATCTTTCACAATTAGACAAAGACCTGATCTGGCATCCCTTTACCCAAATGCTAGATTACCGCAATGAAGACCCAGTCATTATTGAACGCGGCGCTGGCATCTATCTGTATGATATTGAAAATAATAAATATATAGATGGGGTCTCGTCTTTATGGGTCAACGTGCATGGACACAATCACCCCAAACTCAATCAAGCGATTACGCAACAAACAGAGAAAATTGCTCATTCTACTTTACTGGGCTTGTCGAATGCCCCATCGATTGAGTTTGCGGAAAAATTACTGCAGGTCACGCCTGATAATTTATGCAAAGTCTTTTATTCGGATAGCGGTTCCACTTCCGTTGAGATCGCCCTAAAGATTGCCTTTCAGTATTTTCAACAAATTGGGCAGGCTGATAAAACTAAGTTCATCTCTTTTAGTAATGCTTATCACGGCGACACAATCGGGGCCGTCGGTGTTGGCGGGATGGAGCTGTTTCATTCACTCTACCGACCCTTGTTGTTTGAAACGATTCAAGCCCCTTATCCGGATACTTATCATTGGGAAAGTTCTGTCACGGAGGAAGAATGTCGCGACCTGTGCCTGCAGCGCTTAGAGGAATTATTAAAGGCACACCATCATGAACTGGCGGCTTGTATCTTGGAACCACTGGTGCAAGGGGCTGCTGGCATGATCACAGCTCCCGCGGGTTTCTTAAAAAGTGTGCGCCAGCTTTGCGATCAATACAATGTGCTACTGATCTTAGATGAAGTTGCCACCGGCTTTGGTCGCACCGGAACCCTATTTGCCTGCGAACAAGAACAGGTTCAACCGGACATCATGTGTGCCGCCAAAGGGATCACTGGCGGGTATCTCCCTTTAGCTGTTACTTTAACCACAGAAAAAATCTTTAACGGCTTTCTGGGCGCCTATGAGGAACTGAAAACTTTCTTTCATGGCCACACCTATACCGGCAATCCCATCGCCTGTGCCGTCGCGATTGCCAACTTAGAACTATTTACTGAAGAAAATACCTTAGCCAATGTGAACGAACGCAGTGCTCAACTCCGTCATGAATTAGAACGTTTTTGGGAATTGCCGGCCTTAGGTGACATCCGTCAATGTGGATTGATGACTGGGATTGAAATTGTTCAAGACCGTGACAGTAAAACACCGTTTCCCTTGGCCGATAAAATCCCTCATCAAATTGTGCTCGCTGCTAGAAAACGTGGTCTCATTATCCGGCCTTTAGGGCCCGTGATGGTTTTTATGCCGCCACTCTGTATGAGTGAAAGTGAGCTCTCAGAACTCTGCGCGATTACTTTTGAAGCCATTAAGGAAGTCACGAGTTAAACTATTATGTCAAAGGCCCTTTACATTATTGGTACGGACACCGACGTTGGTAAAACAGTGATCACCGGGGCCATCGCCGCCTATCTTAAAAAGAGTGGGCGCGATGTCGGCGTGTATAAACCTTTTCAATGTGCGGGAAACGATGCCGCTATTTTACAGCAGCTCGCACAAAGTCAAGATGAACCTAAAGAAATCAATCCTTATTATTTTGAAGAAGCCCTCGCCCCTGCAGTGGCGGCAGAACGCGCCCAAAGCCATATTGATTTTGTTAAGGTTGTAGAAACCTTTCGGACCTTACAAACCCGTCACGAGATTTTGATTAGTGAAGGGGCTGGTGGTTTATTAGTGCCTTTAATTGGCAATAAAACCCACATTGAATTACTCAAAGAATTGCGCGTACCCGTATTAGTCGTGGGTCGCTTGGGCCTCGGCACCATTAATCATACTTTATTGACCTTGGAAGTTCTCAAGCATAATCATATCCCTTGTTATGGGGTCATTCTTAATGAACTCAGCCCGCAAAATTCTGTGGCTGAAGCCACCAACCCTCAGGTACTCACGGACTACTATCAGGTACCTTTGCTGGGAGTCTTTCCCTACTGTCCGCCACCCCATGAGGCTACCAAGCTCTGTACATCACTCCCCAAGGAACTAAGCAATTTCCTTGATAAATGTTAATTTTTTGACGCAAAGACTCTTTTATTAGTCATTTTGACGCCTTCGAAATGAACTCCCTCATCCAGGTCTCTAAATAATGCAATAATATAGCTCGCTTACTTGCTCAACCGGCTCGCCAAATTTTGGCATAAATTCTGCACTACTATAGTGAGTAAGCGGGGCTAGGGAGGCAAACATGAAAAATTTACGACAAGTAGTCGGCATAGGAAGTTTACTCATCGCTGGTTTTTTCTTAACCGGCCAATCACCAGATACCAGTCGTGGCGGTGGCGGCAGTGGCTGCAATCGCTTTGAAATCATCGAAAAAGAAGTTGAGACCGAAGTGACAGTACCGGTTGCGAGTGAAGAGCAGGCCGCGATTGTGCTCTATAAAGACGAAAGCAATACGCTGAATGTCCCTATTGCTGACATTAAAAATATTAGTTCGTTGTGCTTTGGCAGTACTTGCGAAAATGTCAGCTGGTTGATCACGGCCGACAGCACGACACAAGCTGCTAGCTTACAAGCCGCCACAGGACCACTACCGGCCATCAATCCAGCCGTCACAAAATTGTTAAGTAACTGTGAAGATGAAAAACTCTGTAAAGGTTTAAAAGCAAAGATTCATGGGCCCGAAGGCTTTGATGAACTAGCTTTTGTCACTGGACAACGCGCCTTAAGCTTTCAACTATATTTTCCACAACACCCTAGCTTGTTTGGCGCTAGCAATCTCATGGTATGGGTGGCCCCTACTGATATTCAAGAGGCCTGTGAAGCTGACAACAAGACAATTGCTGAATGCGACCTCCCAGGCATTGATAGTGCCAAGCTTAATATTATTACAGAAGCTACCAGCCCGATACTACCGAGCCGAGTAAAATCACTACAACAATTATTTTGCGGGAAAAGCCAATGGGATGTCACCACGGCCAACTTCCTCACCATTAATGATAGCCCCCGTGGCACTCGCTTTAATGCCTGCGTAGATCCAGATGATTGGAGTCTTCATCTACTTATTTCTAATCCTGAATTAAACCCACCCGTGGGTCCGATGTCATTCAGTCTACTAAATCCTGAAATTGAAACGATTGTGCTCCCTCAAGATGGAACTACGGGATGTCCCTCATCAACATCGAATGGCGGCATTATTCGCTTTCGTGATGGCTCGACATGCGATCCAAATACCGGCACAGATCCTCGTTGTGATAGCCCTGGAGATTTATTTGGTGCTGACATCCTCTTTAATGATCCAGTCACGGGTGATGAAAGCTTCGGTGAACTCATTGACTTGTCACTGTTAGAAGATCGTGCACAAGATATCCTCACAGCCGTCGGCATCAATGGAGTGTCCTCATTGCAAAGTCTCGGTATTTTCTTTGAAAATAGCCCGGGTATCCGACAGCTACTCTTACTGCAAGCGGGTGTCGGTGGAGCCTCAGCGGGCGCTGGCATTATCAACTCACTTCTAGAAAGCGGCTTTCTATCACGTCCAGATGACAGTCCCTATAGCCTGGCGGATTTACTGGAATGTGGTTTCAAGAGTGGTCAAAACGCTGCCCAAGGTCGAGGCAAAAATATTAGTTCCGG
>JAJFLM010000318.1 GCA_021772655.1 Deltaproteobacteria bacterium | reverse complement strand
TCTGACCAGGCTGGGATAAACATTTGGTCGGTTATAAAAATGCACTTCTTTAAAAAAGAGCCAACATTTGGTGATAATGAAAAGTTTATAGAAGTAATCAAGAAATTTTTTCCTTATGAAAAATATTGTGAAGCATATGATAAAGGGATTAATTTAACTGCAACTGTTACAAATCTTTCTAAAGTTAGAACAGAATATTACAGCATTCAACAACTTGGAAGAAGTGAACAAGCTTATGATTCTTTTGTTGATTGGACATGGATTTCAACTTGTGCTACACCATTTACATCTGTAGCAAGAAGAGTTGTTAGCAAAGAGGGTTTAATATTTCACAAAGGAAAAGACCAACAAATGTATAGCGATTATTATGGTGATGGAGGTTTTACAGAACACATGCCAATATGCAAAGCAATTGAAGATGGAGCAATAATAATTGATGCAATATCTACAACAACAATAGATTATTCTGGAGATATGGAACCAGAGTTTGGAGCAAACCCTCTTAAGCTTCTTGGAAGACTTTTTGACATTTCAATGCGTGAAGCGATGGAGAGAGATATTGACAGAGCTCTTGGTATGGCTAAGGAAAAATCTGTTACTGTTAACATTTACCATTTTCCAAGAAAAATTACAGATAATTCAATGTATTTTGACAAACAACAAATGACAGGATGGTGGACAGAAGGGTATGAACACATGAAAGAGCATCACTTAAATGGAGATGTGTGTTGTAAGGTTATTAAAATGAAAGCAAGAAAGACAAACAAAAAATAAAAATAGAATTGTTTTTATGATGAAAAGGAGTTATATTTAATATAACTCCTTTTTTTATGTCAGAAGATAAAAACAAACAAAAGAAAAAACCTCAAAAAGGTAAAAAGGCTCTCGTCATTTCTGGAGGAGGGTCTAAAGGCGCATGGGCTGGTGGAGCAATACAATATCTTCTTGAAGACGGTGAAAGAGATTATGACCTTTATGTGGGAACATCTACAGGAAGCTTAATCGCACCACTTACATCAATAAGAGAGATAAGTATATTGAAAGAAGGTTATACCAATATAACTTCTGATGACATATTTTCAATTAATCCTTTTGATAAAAATGGAGAGGTTAGACTCTGGAATGCATTTAAGAGAGTTATTACTCTTAAGAAGACTCTTGGTGAAACTTATACATTGAGAGACTTAATAAAGAAACACTTCCAGGAGAAGCATTTTGAAAAGTTATATAAATCTGATAAGGAAGTTATTGCTGTTGTTACAAATTTGACTGATAAGAAACCAGAATTCAAATCATCAAACACTAATAAGTATGAAGATTTTGTAGATTGGCTTTGGGCATCTTGTAATGCGCCAATGTTTACATCAATATTAGAAAAAGATGATAATCAATATGCAGATGGGGCTATATTTCAACATATACCAATTCAGGTTGCTATTGAAAATGGGGCAACTGAAATAGATGTGATTGTATTAAATCCAGAAGGATTTGGTGTTGTAAAGAGAAGTAAGATTAACAACATATTTCAAAACTTCTTTAGATTAATGGATATAATGCAGAGAAAAATTGCTCAAGATAATGTTGACCTTAATAAATTAACTTCCTATGGAAAAGAGATTTCTATAAACATTTATTATACTCCATATCGTCTTACAGAAAATTCTCTAGTTTTTGACAAGGAAGAAATGTTGAAGTGGTGGGATGAAGGCTATATAAATGCAAAGTCTGGAAATGTTAAAAAATATAAAATCACTAGGTCAAATGTTTTCAAAGAGGTGGAATAATAATCTTTTGAATCTATTTATATAAAAGCTGAATGATGAATATTGCCACTGGACAAACTGTATACGAACAAATAGTTTCTGTAAATGAAGATAATAACCCTGTTACTGGGGCTACTTTTGATATTGCAATGTATAAGGATGGTGCATCATACACTGGAGTTACTGTAGGAATGTCTCTAACAGATTCTACAAGAGGAGTTTATACAGCAGAGTGGTCTGCATCTACAATAGGAGACTACCAATTATATGTAAAAAACAACTCAACATCTGTTATTTTTGTAGCAGATAATGTCTATGTCAAATCTGACAATGAGCTTAGCACAAGCGTTTATATAGGAATGTAATTATTGAAACGCATTTTTTACCCCTATTTATTATAAATTAATAAGTATGGTTGATAGTAAAATGTTGGAATACGTGAAATGCGTAAAAGACCCTGTGTATTATATGAATACATATGGACATGTATTTAATGCAAAGGAAAAGAGAGTGACTGAAATGACTTGTTTTGAATATCAAAATAATTGTCTAAGAAGATTTCACAAATATCAAAATAATATAATTCTTAAATCTAGGCAAACAGGACTTTCTGTTGTTACAGCTGGATATGTTGCATGGAGACTTCTTTTTAGATATGATGAAAAGATTCTTATTATTGCCAATGATGGAGCTGGAGCTGTTCGTTTCCTTGAAACTGTAAAACAATTTATTGAATATACTCCTGTATGGCTTAAGCCAGATGAAATTCTTCAGGATAATCAAAAGAAAATTGCATTTTCAAATAACTCTTATGCAGAAGCTAAGGCTTCGAGTCCAAATGCTGGTCGTGGAGATTCTCTTACAATGCTTGTGCTTGATGAGACAGCCTTTATTAAGGATGATGAAGCAATTTGGATGGGAGCTGGTATGGCACTTTCTCAGACTGGTGGTAAGTGTATAATGATTTCAACACCTAATGGTACTTCTGGTTTATATTATAAAACTTGGCGTAGTGCTATTAATAATGATAATGATTTCATAGGAACAACTGTTCACTGGACAGAAAACCCAATTAGTTCAGTTGGACTTGAATATAAAATAGATGTACAAGGAGAAAAGGTTGCTTGGAGTCCTTGGTATGAATCACAATGTAAGAGACTTGATTGGGATTCAGTTCAGATTGCTCAGGAGCTTGACCTTTCATTCGAAGGTTCTAAGAGGCTTGCTGTTGACCCACTTCTTGTTATTAAATATAAGAAGAGAGTTGAGGAAGACCATAAGCCAGAGGCATATGTTTTGTTTGATTTTCTTGAAAAAGATGACCCATCAAAATTTGCAACCGTTACTTTGAAAGAGACAAATATGCAAATATTTAGGAGACCAGAAGAAGGTGCTCAATACATAATTGGTGTCGATGTTGCTAGGGGAGATGGAAAGGATTATTCAACTATACAAGTTCTTGATGTAAAAACACTTGAACAGGTTGCTGAATATAGAGATAAGGTTGGTCCAGATTTATTTCCATTTGTGATTAACAGCATAGCAAAGATGTATAATACAGCTTATGTTGTAATAGAGGCTAACTCATTTGGTCTTGGTGTATGTTTCGATATTAGAGATAAATTCAAATATCCTAGAAATAGATTATACTTTTCTAAGAATGTAAAAGACATTCATGTAAGACATTATCAATATAAGGTAAATGAAGGAACAGAAATTCCAGGATTCCAGACTTCAAGAAAAAACAGAGTTCTTCTTGTTAAATCAATAATAGAACATATGAGAGAAAATTCTCTTATACTTCATTCTAAAAAGTTGATGGCAGAGTTTGAAACATTTGTTATGAATGGAGATAAACCAGAACATGAGTCAGGGTCTAATGATGATTTAATTATAGCTCTTGGTATTGCTCTTTATATAAGAGATACAGAATTCGAAAACGTAACAACTAGCTCAGAGATGACAAAAAGCATGCTTAATGCAATGATGCTTAATTTGAATCCATCTGCTGGGACTATTAAAAAAGAGATTCAAGGAGAAAAGAAAAAAGATTCACCAAGTGGTGGTGGAGGTCTTTTTATATTTAATGGGGATGGAACTAATACTGCACCTGGAGGAGACAATAATCCAGATGTTGATGATATAAGTTGGTTATTAGGATAAACTATTTATTTTACAAACTCAATTATTTATATTTTATAAAAATGTGTAAACATGGCAGATGATAAAAACAATTTAAGCATATTCGGTAATGTTAATAATGCTATTAACAAGAATAAGCGTAGAACTCCTAGGGTAGAAAATCCAGGTGTAGTACAAAACGTTGACAATCAAGGGATTGTTGGACCTAGACAAGGGAATAATGTTGAACACGTTCAACAACAATTTTTAGATTGGCAAGTAAATAAAATTGCTCATGACCTTTACACAAGAACCATTTACTATGATACTGACAGGATTAATGCCTACCAGGATTTTAGAGCAATGGATATGTCTCCAGAGATTGCTGCAGCTCTTAATATTATTAGAGATGAGTGTATCACAAGAGGAGAGAAAGGAAAAATTCTTGATATATTTTCAGAAAACGAAAGAGTTAAATTAGTACTTGAAGATTTATTCTTCAATAGAATTGATATAGATTTTGCATTAAAGCTTTGGATTAGAGATTTACTTAAGTATGGAGATTTCTTTCTTCACTTACATATTGATAAAGACGAAGGTATTTATGATGTAATGGCACTTCCATCAGAGGAAATTCACAGAGAAGAGGGATATGAGGGAAGAACTGATAATGTAAGATTTAGATGGGAAACTACAGGGGATTATTTTGAAGACTGGCAAGTTGCTCACTTTAGATTACTTGAGGATACAAGAAAGCTTCCTTACGGACGTTCAATGCTTGACCCTGCTAGAAAACTTTGGAAACAATTGCAGCTTGCAGAAGATTCTATGCTTGTATACAGAATTACAAGAGCTCCAGAGAGAAGAGTTTTTTATATTGATGTAGGTAATTTAGAGCACGCAGATGTTGCACAATTCGTACAACAATTTCAGATACAATTAAAGAAACAGCCTATTGTTGACCAAAAGACTGGTAACATGAATTTGAAGTATAATCCAATGAATGTAACAGAGGATTACTTTATTCCAATGAGAGCTGATAGGTCATCAAGAATTGAGACACTTCCAGGAGCATCAAACCTTGGAGATATTCAAGATATTGAATACTTACAAAATAAATTATTTGCATCACTTCAAGTTCCTAAGAATTACTTAAACTATGGTGAGAGTCTTCCAGGGGGTTCTACATTGTCTCAGCAAGACCTTAGATTTGCTAGAACAATTAATACAATTCAACAAGCAGTACTTGCTGAACTTAAGAGAATTGCAAATATTCACCTTTATTTCAATGGATTTAAAGATGAGATAGATAACTTTACACTTACGCTTACCAACCCATCAACTCAACAAGAGTTGTTGAAGTTGGAAACAATGAAAGCACGTCTTGAGGTATTTAAGGAAATGTTCTCTGCGGAGGCAACATCTCCAGTATCTTATGTATGGGCAATGGAAAACATTCTTGGTTTCTCTAAATCTGAAATTAAACTTATTCTTAAACAGAAAAAAGTTGAGAAGAAAATATTTGCAGAAATTGATTCAGCTGTTGAAATGTATAAGAAAATTGGATTATTTAAAGACCTTGATGAGAAATTTGAAATTGAAGGTGCTGAAGAAATGATGGCAGCTCAACAAGCAGGAGAAGAAGGTGAAGGTGGAGATGACCTTGGTGGTGGAGGCGGAGGTCTCGGAGGAGGAATGGATATGGGTGGAGCTGAAGAACTTGACCTTGGAGATAACCTTGGAGATGGTGATGCTGGAGACGAAGTTCCAGAGCCAATGGCTGAAAATAAATTTAGAAAAGCTCAAAAACTTTCTGACAAGTATGTTGGAAATATGTTGAATGAGTTACTTGGTCCAGATGAAGTGCCTAAAAAGAAGGAAAATAAGCTTGATGATAATGCATTAATTAAGAGAAGTAAGAATATGAATCTTGAATCTAAGAAATTAATGGATAGCATTGGAAATAGTCTTGCAGAAAAAGGTCTTGGTAAAACAGTGATACAAGAAACTATTAAACCTACAAACCCATTAATTGATGGTTCTGAAAAAATAGGAAATGAAAATGTAGTTCTTATGAATGACATTGAAAAATTTCTAAGAAATAGGAAGAAATAATGATTAATGAAGACTTTAAAGATTACTATGAAAGTCGCAACATAAATGATGAATATGGTGCGAAGAATGATGTGTTAAATTTTTTTTCGGAACTTGAAAAGTTTGATGAGAGATTTAAAAAATTTTATGGTCCAAAAAAAGTAAAAAAAGCAGGTGTTGATGTTCGTAGAAGTTGCAGGAATATGATAGGTATTTTAAAGGAAATCCAAGAAAAAATTCAGATGACAAAACAAGATTATGAAGGAGATTATTCTTGATAATTTGCATTGAGTATTATTTTGACGTATATTTGCGGTTAATTGGAAGATAATTTTTTCTAATAACAATTAACTGGAGAGATAAATGTATATAGTATTTGATACCGAGACAACGGGTAAAGCAAAGAGTTTCAGCGCACCTATCACGGACTTCAACAACTGGCCAAGAATGGTTCAGATTGCATGGAAGGTGTTTGACAGAAATGGCGTAGAAACAGATTCACAAAATTTAATTATTAAACCAAATGGCTTCATAATTCCAGATGAGGTTGTAAAGATTCATAGAATTTCTACTGACAGAGCTAGAGAAGAAGGGGTGGATTTAGATTTTGCTCTTGAAAAATTTAGAGATGCAGTAAAAGATAGTAAATATCTTGTTGCTCACAATATAGTATTTGATGAAAATGTTGTAGGATGTGAGTTATTTAGACAAGGGAAATATAATTACCTTCAAGATGTTGTTCATATTGACACTATGAAGATGACTACAGATTTTGTAGCAATTCCAAACAAGAGAGGTAGAAGTGGGTTCAAATTCCCTTCAATGTCTGAATTATATGAAAAACTTTTTCATAAAGGATTTGAAGATGCTCACGATGCATTGGTCGATGTTACTGCATTATCAAAATGTTTTTTCGAATTACAAAAAATTGGCGTATTAGGTTTTAAAGAATCTGAGGATGGAGAAAATCTGATGGATTCATTATCTAAAATAGCTGATGATGCACCAGTTTCTACAGCAAACAGTTCAATTAAAATGGCTCCTCTTGGAGTTCATACATTTCATTCTATATTAGATGGAGCAGGCTCTGTAGATAGTTATATAGAAATGGCTAAAGAATATGGTCACACAGCTATAGCTATAACAGACAATTCAACTTTGTCTGGTACATTTGAATTTTACAATAAATGTAAAGCAAAAGGAATAAAGCCAATATTTGGAATAGAAATTCTATTGAATGATAACATTGGAAAACTTGAAGACAAAGAGCTTGAAGGAGATAATTACAAGATAAAGATTTTGATTAAGAATGAGCAGGGGTATAAAAACTTGAATCATTTATTATATTTATCAAACAAGGAAGGGTATTTTAAGAAAGAGGCTAGAATAACTACTGAATGGCTATTAAAATATAAAGAAGGGTTAATAGTATCTACTTCTGGGTTGGATAGTAAATTAGCAAACATAGTTCTTAAGGGAAGAGAAATAGAGGCAGAGAGTTATGTTAACATGCTTAGAAATGAATTTGGAGAAGATTTAATTGTTGAATTTCAATTCAGTAAATTCTCAAATCAAAAACAATATAATAACTTCTTAATCAAGATGATGAGGAAGTACAAACTATTTCCAGTATTGAGTAACAATATATACTACGCAAAGAAGGAAGATTCTAAATTACAAGATGTAGTTACTTCTATTAAACAGCATCGTATGTTGCAATATTGTTCTCTTAAGGAGAATAGAGAATTGTTTTATTTTAATAGTGACAACTTTAGAGAAATGAATCAAAAATACAAATTCAATTATCCAGACAGTTTTCTTGAGCTTTGTATGAAAAATACAAATATAGTAGCTGATAAATGTAATTTTGAATTTGATATTGGAACAGAAAAATATCCTAAGTATGAACCAACTCAAGATGTTATTAAATATTTCAATACAGAAGATACAAGAGAGATTATTATAAAACTTGCTTTTGCAAAGTTAAAGAAAAAGATTGAAAAGTATAAGGAAAATAATATTGTTAAAATTACAGATGAAAAAACTCAAGAATATGTTGACCGTCTTAATTATGAAATAGAAGTTATTGATAGCAAGAAGATGCTTGATTATTTTTTAGTTAACTGGGAGATAATTAATTTCTATAGAAAACAAGGCGGAACAATAGGGCCAGGAAGAGGAAGTGCTGCTGGTAGTTTATTGTCATGGTGTCTTGATATTACAAAGATAGACCCAATTCGTTTTAATCTTTATTTTGAACGTTTCCTAAATCCAGAAAGAAATAGTCCGCCAGATATTGATTTAGATTTTGAAAAGGGTAGTGATGATATTACCAATGAATTTATGA
>JAJFLM010000317.1 GCA_021772655.1 Deltaproteobacteria bacterium | reverse complement strand
TGTTTTCATAATAGAAAGCACTAATCGTGCTTATAGACATATCCAAGAAAAACTGCAATAGCCTTAGCACTCGCAAACGCAAGTCTAAACCTACCATTAGCATGTCAGAACTTTGCGGTAATAGCTCTAAGCAACTTGTCTCCATTCCCAGCGCGCACCTTATCGGTTGATAAATTTTTCTTTACCTTGCTGTGCTTTTGCACGAAAGCGATAAAACCCTGCTAATACGGTGACTACTCCACAAGTAATTAAGCTTAGCAAGTAACCAAACATAAGAATGTAATCATGATGCAACCAGCCATGTAAGAAGGTTGCCAACTGTATCACGTTAAAGCCTGCAAATGTGATTATGGAAATATCTTTTGCGCTCTTTGTTTGATACAGGCGCCATGCTTGCGGTACGAATAATAATGCATTAACAAGTAAGCCTAACGTGAACACTACCTCAATGGCATTCGAAATTATCATTATTGATATACACCTTTAAATTAGCATGGCCGGGCATTATAGCATACTTTATACTCGGCAGAACAAGTATGAAGTCTCGTATATTTTACTGATAGTTAATCAATTATTCTACTTTCAGAGTTTTCCAATATGAAATGAGTCTGAACGTACCCTCGTGATTCCGAGGTGAAATGAGTCTGAGGGAGGTCAGAACTGGATATTTTATAAGCGATCTTCATGATTGAAGGATGAATACGATCATGAAGCTAGATAACCTTAAGAGCATAGAGCAAATGGCTGCCTTCCTGTCTGGGAGCCAAGCTATTGCCTTTGCAGTGGCCACCACTAAAGATGAACGTTACCGATTCATAGAAACGCTTTTAAAGCGATTCAATTATCCCAAACTCAAACGCCGAGACAAAGGCATCGCGATTCAATTTCTGATTAAAGTAAGCGGCTATTCCCGACAGCAACTCACGCGCATGATTAAGCAGGTTGTTAAAACAGGTCGCTTAGAACGACACCAAAAAACAACCAATGGGTTTGAGAAGGTCTACACAAGTGAAGATATCCTATTGCTTGTTGAAATGGATAAGCGCCATGACACACCAAATGGTTTTATGATTAAGAAGCTCTGTGAACGCGCATTTCATACATTTAATGATGCTGCTTATGAGCGGCTTTCTAGAATATCCATGTCCCATATTTATAACTTACGCAAGTCATCAACGTATAAAAATCAGCGGCATCATTATGAAAAAACCAAAGCCAATAAGTGTGTTCACATTGGTGAAAGGCGTAAGCCTCGAGCCAATGGTCAACCAGGCTATATTCGAATTGACACTGTCCACCAAGGTGATTTTGATGGATGTAAAGGTGTTTATCATATTAATGCTATTGACGAAGTGACCCAGTTTGAGATTGTCATGAGTGTCGAAAAAATCTCAGAAAATTATCTTATTCCGGTATTAAAATTATTGATTGAAAGCTTCCCATTTAAAATAATTAACTTTCATTCGGACAATGGTAGTGAATATATCAATGCCATGGTAGCAAACCTCTTAAATAAGTTAAAAATTGAAATGACAAAGTCACGCCCCAGGACGTCAACAGACAACGCGCTTGCAGAAGGTAAAAACGCATCTATCGTGCGTAAAATATTTGGCTATTCACACATACCACAACACTATGCCACCCTAATTAATGAATTTAATGTCAGCGCACTAAATCCATATGTTAATTATCACCGCCCCTGTCTTTACTCAACAACCATTACAGATAGCAAAGGAAAACAAAAGAAAAAATATCGTTATCAAGACATGGACACGCCTTATGAAAAATTAAAATCAATCCCAGATGCCAAACAATACCTGAAGGAGGGAATGACCTTTGAAAAACTTGATGACATCGCCAAAGCAATGTCCGATAATCAAGCTGCTGACTACCTGCAAACGCAGCGTAAGTTACTCTTTAAACATATTGATGAGGATCGACTGAAATGCGCATAGTTTAAGCGCCTCCTTTAGACTCATTTAGAAATTGGAAAAGGCTATTGGCTCCCACATCAAGCGCTATGGGAGCAGGCTTGTAAGACTAAATGGAATAAGGAGTGGGTATGGATTCATGGTGATTTTTCAATTGGCAATATTATTATAAAAGACGGGAAACTGTCAGGGGTTATTGATTTTGGTGGAATGGGCGTTGGCGATCCTGCTTGTGACTTAGTCATTGCTTGGACGTTTCTTAACGGTAAGTCCCGTGAAATATTTAAAAAAACTATGGCATTAAACAGTGATACCTGGCTTAGAGCAAAGGCGTGGGCATTGTGGAAAGCAACGTTTGAACTTTGCCAGATTTACGATAAAAATAGTGACGATGCTGCTATTCAGAAAAGAATTATTGATGAGGTTATTACATGAGTACCATTTTGTACTAGGGTGTGGTCTCGGCACAATGTAGAAATTAAGCCATGCTAGGCAGCCCATATTGATTGAGCTTGTCCCAAAATTGTTGCCAACGAGATTTTGTTTTAACGAGTTCTCGTAATCTTAACACCATTTTTACGCCAAGATGTTTCCATCGCATACCTGAGCAGCAAAGTTGCTGCTTGATTCTTACAAGCTGCCTTAGTGACACCCGATCTAAAGTGATTTTCTAACCAAGCTATGCGTTTAGGTTTGCCCGTTTTTTCTGGATGTGCCGCATAAGCCGCTTCTGACAAATATTCTGTGACATGATAAAGATCTAATAATTGTTTGTCCGTGTGCT
>JAJFLM010000316.1 GCA_021772655.1 Deltaproteobacteria bacterium | reverse complement strand
GTTGGAGTAGGCGTCCGGGTCCGAGGCACCGCGCCCGACAACCATGAGCAGGGTCTCGTGGCGCGGCACGTCGCCGCCCACCGCGTCCAGGGCCTGGGATATGCGCTCGCCGGCGGCGCGGATCAGCTTGGGGTCGATGGCCAGTTCGCGGCCGTAATCGATATGGACCTCCGGGTGCTGGGCCTCATAGGTGCTCAGGACCGAGGGGATGTCGTTCTTGGCGTGGCCGGCGGCGAACAGCATGCCCGGCACCGCCAGGATGCGCGTGATCCCGCGCCCGCGCAGCTTGTCCAGGCCGTCGCGGATGATCGGCCGGGCGAACTCCAAAAAGCCGCTTTCGACGTGGTATTGGCTCAGGCGCTGGCGAATCCCCGCCGCGACCGCATCGAACTCGCGCACCGCGTCCGCGTCGCGGCTGCCGTGGCCGCACACCATCACGCCGATTTCTTCGCTCATCGCCCTTGCCTCCCACCACGCCGCCAAATCCCGGCCACCCCAGAAAGCCGGATTATGGCGTCCGGCGCCGCCCTGGCAAGGACGGCGAAGCGCCTCAATTTGACATCTCGGCGACGCCAAGGGCCTGGGGCCCGCTTTTTCTTCTGGGTCGTCGTGGCTTACCGATGGGCGGCAGACAGGGGCGCGGGGTCATGAGTGGTTCTGGTCGTGCGCCGGAGCGGACTTGCGGGCGGTGAGGTTTGCCGCCATGAGGCGTCCCGAAACCAGGATTAAATGGACCTCTTAGGGCCAAATTCGTCCTCACTAATTAGGCATTGCGGTGCTAGCTAATCGAAATCTTCAGAGTCCCTCAGGACGGCAACCCCCGCGAGATGGTCCACTAGGTCCGGAAGCAATCCAAACTCGACGAGGGCTTGAGCCTGCCCGTCGGATAGATGCGGAAGACTCTCAAGTGAATTTGGCCCCTCTTCATCGGTGTCCTGGCCCGGCGCCGAATTCCAAGTTTGACTGGCGGCCGAATTCGAGAGGCCGAAAAAGGTTCCGCCAAAGATGAACGTAATCGACTTTGTATCGACGGTTAGAGCTTTACCCAGGTCGAAGGACCCGGTTACCTGCACGGGCACCTCTACGAGACTGCCTTCCATGAGGCCTGCAAGGGCTTCCTGAACAACTGTGCAGAGCTCATTCGGGCCGTCCGAGGGTTTCTCCGCGCCCCGACCGATATGATCGAAATCGTCGATGTAAACTATGCCGCATTGCGCATTTCCTATGTGGTAATCCGCTGCTTTCAATAGATTGCCGACGATCAACTGGCACATGCCGCGCGCTTCGCGCATCTCAACCAGTTTTACGGCGTCGATGACAGCGATGTGTAAGTGGAATCGGCGTGTCAGTGCATTCGCGATTTCACTCCGGCCCATACTCGGTCCACGAAGAAGGATGTTGGTTGGCGACAATACGGCACTTGCCTGTTTTGTCGCATCAGCTACGCGCCGGTAGTGTCTGTGCAACACAATGGAGAGCACTTGCTTGACGTGATCCTGGCCGCCAATGGCATCATCTAAAACCTTGTGTATCTCAGTCGGTGTAGGCACTGCCTTTGCCGCCAATAACTCTGCAATGCTATCTTGGCGGACGATGTCCGAACACAAGCCGACACATTCATCGCAGATGAACACCTCCTGACCAGCGACGAGCTTACGCACCTCATGTTGGCTCTTGCCGCAAAACGAACAGTACAGAGTGCTATCAGCCGACATTCATGCCACCCATTTCGTATCCGAATTTCCGTGTGAAGCTTAAGTCAGATCAACGATCCTTATACAGCGGTACACCACACCAGGGACAATATTGGATAACAACGATTGATGAGCCGCCATCGCGGATAGGTATGCCGTAGTCACCGGAATGATCGAATTTCCAGATGATCACATCGGGATCGTCGAAGGGGTCTGCGTCGGTGCTATCGAATTTCTCCGTCACACGATCTGCGATATGGACGCATGGAAAGTCTTCAACTCTCGCACCGCGGGCTACGGCCCTTTGGCCCAATGTCCAGTCGCAGCAGGAATTGCAATCGTGGAAATGATCGCCATGCTCTTCCCCCTCGGGCGTATCCCAAACCTTGCGAGGCAGCGGGAGTTTTCCGTATTTCGGATAAAGCCGTCGATAAGTCGCGCAGTCCATTTTCGATATCCTTAGCCCGCGTAGGGCGCGATAGCGTTAGCGTATTGCGCCGAATGGGTTCGCTCCGGCACCCGGCCTACATTCGACGCGCCCTCTCCTTAACCGCCGTCCGCCACCTGCAGCTTGCCAGTGACGCCGTGCTTTTCGATCAGTTCGGCGATCAGGCCGCTTTCTTTTGCCTCGGCGATGAAGTGCGCGATCTCGGCGATGAGGGCGGTATTTTGCGGCTTGGTGCCGATGGCCTGTTGCGCCGAGGTGAAACGTCCCGGCAAGACGC
Organism: Deltaproteobacteria bacterium; assembly: GCA_021772655.1. Lineage (GTDB taxonomy): Bacteria > UBA10199 > UBA10199 > 2-02-FULL-50-16 > JAJFLM01 > JAJFLM01. Next base: position 973 of record JAJFLM010000316.1, on the reverse strand, counting down.
GCGCGCCGGGCAGGTCCTTGGCGTTGTCCTGCAAGGCCGGCACCAGGCCCGCCAGCGCATCCAGGTTTTCCGTCACGAACATCTCGAAGGCGCCGGGCAGGCCGTTGGCGCGGCGTAGCTCCGCGTGCTTCAAGGCGCGGGTCAAATACAGATCGTAGGCGGCGCGCTCCGCCACCGCGATCCGCACGCCGGGTTGGTCCACATCGGCGACGGCGCGCAAGGGCGAGTGCGCGGGCACCAGGTAGCTGGCCTCGATCTCCACATAGGCGTCGCTGAAGGCGATGATCTCGGCGCGCGTCGGCTCCACCGCGATCAGGCCGATGTCCCATTCGTCCCGTGCCAGCGCGTCGGCCAGCTCGCCCGGCATGGGATAGGTCTGATAGGACACCGCGACCCCCAGGCGCGCGGCGAGCGCCGCCGCCAGGTCCGGCGCGACCCCTTGCGGCTCGCCATCGGGGCCGGTCCCCGTCACCAGGAGCATGTTCCCCAGGTTGATGCCGACCCGCAGTGTGCCGGGACGGCTGAGTTCGGATCGGGCGTCGTAGGTCATGAACGGATTCCCGGGCGAAGATAAAGGGACAGGCGTCCGCGAACGATGCGCGATCCGCCAGGGGAAATCAATGCGCCGGGGTGGGCGGCCTCCAGGGTGTGGCGATGTCCGGCTTTGGCCCCGAGTCGGCGTTGGGGCCTCGTCGCCGACGCGACCGCTCTACCCCCGGAGAACCGGCCTTCGCGCGACGAGGTGCGCGGGTAAGGGACTTTACCGGCCATAGCGTTTGCCGCCATACTTCGGCCATGTTCTCCTGGCCGTTGGCTCTCGCGCTATTTTTGGGTGCCTTGCTTTTGCATTTGGAGATCGTTCGCCGGGATTTGAATGCGCCGAGGCCGCCCGATCCGTTCCGGCAAGACCGGCTTCGTAACGGTGAGAGTCTCGATCCCGACAACGAGGTTTCGCCGAACCCCAGGTTCCCAA
>JAJFLM010000315.1 GCA_021772655.1 Deltaproteobacteria bacterium | reverse complement strand
TTGAATTATTCCTGAATTTTGAATTGTCTTTCCAGCTGCTTTTTCTGCATTATAAGCATCTTGAGTTGTTTCAAAAAAAGATTTCATCTTCTTCATCATATCAAAATCTTGAGTTTGTTTAGAAGCAAGTTCTTTAGCCTTATTAAGCCCTGAGCCATGATTTGTTCCAGATTGAGTAAGATTGTTGTTTGATACAGCGTTTATAGCCTCTTGTGCTCTTTGAGCTACATTTGGTAATGGAATAAATGTTTTATTATTGTCGAACTCTACAGCTTCAGCTAAAACTTCTCTAACTAATTTTCTAACTTCTTGTATCTTCAATGAACGGTCCCATATCTCTTGATTGAATTCTGGTTCTTCTGGTCTTTGTACTCCGTATTGTAAAACATGAATTTTGTCCATAGGAAATCCTACAGCCAAATAATTGTCTACCTCATCTTCATACAAATAAGTCATTATTTTATTAAATTAAGTATAGCCTCTTTTATATCCTGTGGAAGTTTTGAAGGGAAACCTAATTGTGAAAGGTTCCAATTTACCTCATCATAGAAAGCTATGTTATTTACTGGAGCTCCACTACTAAGAGTTCTCTTGATAGAAACATCTAATGCTTCATTGTCTTTAAGTCTAATGTTATTTCCTTGTGCTCCTTGATATTGGGTAGGGTTAGCATACATGTTATCAACTATAGTTGTAACACTTCTGCCTTGGTTTACGCTATGAGAACCACCAGATTGGTCTCCACCCATAAATCCACCTTGTTGGTTTTCTTTAAGTGATGCAGTTTCTTCTCCAGAAGCAAGAGCAGAGAGTCTCTTAAATTCTTCTTTAAGTTTCTCAGCATTTGTGTTATCTCTTTCTTCTCTAAAGATTTCATTCTTTTCTTTAAAAGAATCTGTAAGCTCACGCATTCTATTTTTTTCTGTATTTTCTTCCATATTACCAAGTAATTGCTCCTATTCCCATATCTCCAGAATAAAATCTAATAGATTTAGGAATGTAACGTTTAATTATTTTTTCAAGGTCAAATTTAGGACTAGCAACCATAGTGTTAGTAGAATTATTAGGCATTCCATCATCGGCCATTATATTACCATCATCATCAATTATTTCATTAAGACCCTCTTGAGTTGTTTCTTTTGAATTCCCGATAAAGTCATTGATGTATCCTTTAAACATGGTTCCTGCTGCATCCTTGTTGTTTTCAACCCACTTTTTAAAGTCAGACATCTTTACAATAAGGCTATATTTCTTTTTGTATTTTGTTAAAAAATCAAATTTCATGTAGTTCTCTTCTGTATTAAAGCTAACGTCTAGTAACTCTCCAAAATCCCCTGAAGACAAACTATGTACATTCTCCCCTTCTTCAAGGAGTACATCTAAGCATAAGTGTTTTAATTTTTTCATCTAATTCATTTCTAATAAATAGAAAGAAATTAAAGAAACTTACAGCTTATTTAGCCATTCATCCACTAAATCTGCTTTTAATGAAAAATGTTGAACTTCTACGTTATCTAAGTTATCTTCAAGATAGGTATCTACTCTACTGCAAACACTTACTGTATTGAATGATGTAAATGTCTGACCACTCTTAATAGTTTGCATAGATGTCTCGCCATCAATATGAAGTGGATATAGCATTATATTATCTTGATGTTCTATAACACTACTTACATACACAGGGTTTTCTCTAATATAATTTTGAGTAAGTTTTTTGTTTAAAACGTTACCCTCAACTCCATAATAGCACTTCAAGTCTTGGTTTGAAAATTCTACATAATTAACCAAATTATTACACTTGTCGTATATACCTATACTAGTGCTACAATTCTTCTCCTTCTTTGTGCTCATCGTCTAATTTTAAATCTTTAACTGCCATATAAGAAATATCTTTTTCAGTTAGATATTCCATTACTAGTTTTTTAAATCTATTACTTCCTTGTTCATTACCAAACCCTTTTACTTGGTCAAACTCAACTCCGTTTTTATTATCGTAAGTAAAACCAATAGTAAACCTTTCAAGCTCTTTTTTAGGACGATTAGGGTCTCTATCATATAAAGAACCTAATATATAATTTCCTTGAGCAACATTTGGAGCATACTCAGAAGCACTATGCCTCATCTCAACACCTTCTTTCATAATTCTTCCTGGAGTCTTATGTAAATCTATTTCAAGAGGACCATTATATTCATCTTCTCCTTTGGTTTCAAGATACAAAAATTTAGAAATGAACTTCTCAATAGCTCCAGATTTTTCTATCTCAGTTTTAACTTTATAGAATGTGATTAATTTATCATGATATTCAACAAGGTCATCGTATGTCTTTATTTTATTAAAATGTTTCTTTGGGTCAAATTTCATTATTTCCATCATCATACGAGCATCATCATATTCAACAAAAGAGAAGTTTTGTATATTTTTCTTATAATCTACAAACATGAATCTTTCCTGTATAAATGAATCAATTATTTGAATTACTCTATCAAGCTCTTTTGGCTCCATTCTACTTCTAAAATAAAATGCATCAATTGCGTGAGTTAATAATTCAAGGTCATATTTTTGAAGCAGGTTAATAACACCTTGTTTATCATAAAATTTAAAGTATTTTATTATCTGCTTATATTGAGAGAATTTTGTAATATGATTATAAATAAATTTAGAAATAGTACCATCTTCAACAGCATCCATAACTTGATATTTGCCACCAGATTTAATAACTTTTCCGCTTTTATAGTTTTTATTACTTCTAATTAAATAACTAGCATCAACATCTTCATCTACAACTTCATACTTAAGGTCTGATTCGTCTTTATTCTTTTCTTTTTCAAATTCAATTCTCTTTTTAGATTTATATGCAAAATCATGAGCTTCTCTATTATTTTCATTAACTTCCTCATTAAGTTTATTAATATATTTTGTAACAAGAAAGTTAAATATTTTAACTGGAGAAGTAGCTCCGCTTTCTTCCATTTCTTTTGAACTTGGTATATCACACTCAAGCATTAAATCATATAAAAATTGAGAACCTTTAGTTAATGCAACAGTAGAAAGATTTGAATACTTGATTATTCCAAAAAATACTGAAAGCATTTTCTTTATGTATGGAACTCCTACTTCGTTAGGAGCACTTCTAATGAACTCTAAAAACTCAGACACTATATTGCTATTCTTCGTATCAGATACGAAGTTTGCAAGTCTATTAAGGTACATGTGAAGCTTCATGAAGTCAATTACCTTATCTGTTTCTTTTATAAAAAACTTATCTACATATTTAATTACTTCATCAAGGTCAAATTCAACTTCTGGAGTATCCCCAAAATCTTGATACATTAATTTTTTAGTTTCTTTTTCAAATCTTATGTATTTAATTGATTCGTCAATTTCAACTTTAAACTCTTTTCCTTCTTCTCCAATTCTTGATAAAATACTAGGACATGCCTTTGCATAGTAAAATATAAGGTCTGATTCAGTTTCAAGAAAATCATATGCTGAAATAAAATAGTCGCCTACTAATATTAATTTTCTTGATACATCTGGGTCATTATAATCTTTTTTGCAATGAGGACAATCTATTTTTTTATCCATTGCTAATTTAATATCCTTATACATGTCTTGATAGATGTCATCATAATCATCTAGCCCTGTTTTTACAGTTCGACTTATTGATTCTGGCTTAGCAAGTGTTTCGCTAAGCTCCATTACTTCTTCTTCATGGCTACTTAAGAACTGTTCTCCACAGCTACAGAAATATCTATCTTCTTCTAGTCCAGTATTAATAAAAGAATATTCTTTAATAATACTTTCTAAATTTATAATTTTGTTCTTCATACTTTTTGTTTGTGTTTTAGAAATATATTCATTTAAAACAAAAAAACCAAGACCTTTTGGCCTTGGTTTTTTTTAAATATTGTATTTT
>JAJFLM010000314.1 GCA_021772655.1 Deltaproteobacteria bacterium | reverse complement strand
TGAGATGCCAAGAAACCCTCAATTAAAACTTTTTCTATTTAGTCTATTCCTGCTAGCAATAGGCCTGATAAGCTATATCAGCAGTCAAAATGTCGAAGGAGCTCGCCTTAACATGCCAACAACCTCCAAGAATCTTAAAATCGCTACCTTTGCAGGTGGGTGCTTTTGGTGCATGCAACCAGGCTTTGATTTACTTAAAGGTGTGACCAGAACAACCGTAGGCTACACCGGCGGTGAGGTGGCTAATCCAAGCTACGAACAAGTTGTTGGCAAAAATACCGGGCACGTTGAAGCCATTCAAATCGAGTTTGATCCTAAACAAGTCTCCTATGAAAAAGTTGTGGAAGTCTTCTGGCACAATATCAATCCCACACAGGCTGACGGACAATTTTATGATAAGGGCCCGCAATACCAAACTGTGATTTTCTATCATGACGATGAACAAAAGCAGCTGGCGGAACACTCTAAGGAAGCTCTGAATAAATCAGGGAAATTTGAAAAACCTGTGGCCACCAAGATTTTGCCGGCCAAACCGTTTTTTGCAGCCGAAGAGTACCATCAGAAATATTACGAGAAAAACCCTATTCGATATAAAGCCTATAAAGTGGGTTCCGGTCGCGAAAGCTATCTCAAGTCTACTTGGAAGCCCAAAAAATAATACCTCAGCATACTTGAAATCCCCTGCAAAGCAGCCAATAATGGCTCGCTGTTATGGTGGATGCTTCATTAAATAAGCTTTTAAACAAATACGATGTTCCCGGGCCACGCTACACGAGCTATCCCACCGTACCGGCATGGCAAGAGGGCATCCAAGTTCAAGACTATCAAAGTAGCTTACAAGCACTCGGCCCACAGGAGCCTCTATCACTTTATTTCCATCTGCCATTCTGTGAAAAGCTCTGCCACTTTTGTGGCTGCATGAAAGTCATCACCAATAATCACAGTCGATCACAACCTTATGTAGCCAAGCTGATCGCCGAGTTAAAATTAGTCGCCGCCCAATTCAAAGTAAGCAAAGCCCCTGTCAGCCAAATCCACTTTGGTGGCGGCACACCAAACTTTTGCCAGCCAGCAGAAATCACCTCTATTATCAATACCGCGCAGGAACTCTTTGATATTCAAGCTGACGCTGAGATAGCTATTGAAATGCACCCACGCACCAGCACCCATGAGTTTTGCGATAACTTAAAAGAGCTGGGCTTTAACCGCATCTCACTGGGCGTGCAAGACTTCAGCCCTAAAGTACAACGACTAATCAATCGCCATCAAGACTATGACATGACCGCAACGATGGTTAATTATTTGCGCAAGTTGGGCTTTAACTCATTTAATTTTGATCTAATTTATGGCTTACCGGGACAAACAACTGCTAGTTGGGAGCAGACCTTATTACAAGTACTAGCACTCAAACCCAACCGGCTAGCTGTTTATAGCTATGCCCATGTTCCCTGGAAAGCACCGGTGCAACGATCCTTTAAAGACAGTGATTTGCCTTCACCCGAATTAAAATTAACCTTATTTGAAACCGCCTTCCAACATTTTACTGAAAATGGTTATCGCTTGATTGGCATGGATCACTTTGCCTTAGCCGATGATGAACTCAGTCAGGCGGCCAACACTCATACCTTACACCGCAACTTTATGGGCTATTCAACCCGCGCCAATGCTCACCAAATTGGCCTCGGGGTCAGCGCTATTTCTTATGTCAATGGCAATTACTTTCAAAATCAGAAGGAACTTCCTGACTATGAAGCGACCATCGATCAAGACCAATTAGCAACTTATCGGGGCTATTTATTAAACCAAGATGATCTCATTCGACGGTCTTTAATCACAGAAATCATGTGCAATGGATACGTTGATTTCAATGCGTTTAACCAGCAATGGAAGATTAATTTTGCTGATTATTTTGCAACAGAATTACAACAACTGACCGCATTCATAACTGACAATTTATTAGAAGTAACTGAACAACAACTCCAAGTCATCAATCATGGCTTCTTATTCTTACGTAATATCGCTATGATTTTTGATCAATACCTAGCTGGAATTCAAGCAGAGGCCAGAACCCCTACTTTTTCTAGAACAGTTTAAAAAATCCGCTAGATAATCGCAAATAACTTCATCAATACCCATAAGGCAGGTGCTGATAAAAGTGGCATAATTAGATTATCATCTATTTTATTAAATGCTGCCTCGGAAGCAGCTCCAATCAGACCACTGAATAAGGCAAACAGCCATAACGCACCGCCGCTTAGGCTATTGTCAAATAACCATCCGGCACAGATCGCCGCCATGAAGGCGCAAACCGCAACGCAAGCTAAAGTACCTTCTACGGAAGCATGTTCTGTCAGCTTACGACGTCCCCAAGTGACACCGACAACACCTGCTACGGGATCACCAACCGCAATATACAACATCGTCACCATGGCCACTTCGATAGGACAAAGCCAATATACCGACAGCATAGCGACAATATAAAAAATAGCTGAATTAACGCGCGTCTTTTCAGCCTCGCGCATCACCGGTTTAAAAACCTTGCACACCCAGTCGTTTACCCGTGGATTTAGATGGCGTGCGATTTCTAGAGAAAAGGCCCAAATCACAAAAGGTATAGTGACTCCCCAAATAACTCCACTAGACACTCCAGAAAAAACAAATAAATATAAAAAAGTGAGGCCAAAGGCCGCATGCCCAATCTTACGGCCCCACTGAATATTCTTTTTGCTCGATAAAATAATTTCGCCGCGCAAGAATTTTTGTACCAGGTTATTTTCTTCAAGCGCTTCCATCCGCTCGGCGAGTTGCTTAGCGCGAAGCTCCAAGGCGTCACGATACTGAATCGTACGGGGGCTTTCTTTAATTTCATTCACAAAACGTCGCGCGTCTTTTTCAAAGGCTTCAAGATCTTTATAGAGACTTTTCACAAAGGGACGTTGCCGCAGCTCACGCGGCATATTGTGTACGGACTTTTTGTATTCTCCAATGGCTTCCGACCAAGCCTCACGAGAATGAGCTAACTTTTCTTTCATGTCCTGCAGCACTTCAGAAGAACTCGTGCTCAAGGCTTCCATATCAAGCTGAAGCCGCTTTAAAAAATCTTGCAGCACAACACTAGAGGCCAAAAACCGATCTGAAATACTCTGCAACTGTGTCATAAGCTATTCCTCATAGTATGGATAAAAAGTAGGCCTTCGTCCTATCGAATAAGCCACGGGCACGCAAGAACAAGCTGGCTCATCATTACAGTGCATAACGACTCCATAATAATGCACACTATTTCATAAGCTTACGAGGCAACCTCCTTGTCGCCTTAATAAACGATAAGTTGTGACCGTCACTGGGGACTCAGGAATTTACCCATTAATTACAGGCTGTTAGAGGCAATACTAAAAAACTACTTCAATAAACGACGGAGGCCGCTACGGTTAATACTGATACCCTGAACTTGAGCTGAGATCAGGCGACTTAAGGCCGCCGTAGAACGCAATAATAAGGTCACACCTTTGCCAGGATCTGATTCTGAAGCAATCAATAAAATATCATAAGCGGCTATCGCCTCAGGATCTAACCGATAATTCGCTCCCGCTCGCATCGGTAAGTTTTTAATACTGACCCACTTATCATTTACCAAACGCATCACTTTTATATTTAGATAGTGCCCGCTATCGTTAGAAAATAATAAGCCTTTATCTTCCGGCAATAAGCCCAACACCGGACTGAAACCACAGCGTCTCACATTTAAATGCACCACACGTGTAAGTTCTGGCAGCAATACCCGCGACTCAACAACGCGCAACGAAAACTCACGCTGCCCACATTGCTCTGGATGAAATAATATACCCCCAACAGCAGGAGCCGCCTGACCCGCAGCGGCAGCCGCTGGTGGTTTATGCGCTGCCTGCTTTAGCTGAAGCCAACACAACTGCAATATCAACCCCAAGAGAAAACCTAGGCTGTATATCAGAATCTTGCGCCGCAGCGGAAATTGCTTAGAAATGAGTGCGATCACATTCAACAAAACTATCAGGCTCGCACCACTGGTCACCCATAGACTCAATGTGGTCCAACCACGGTCTTGAAAACTAAACCAGAATGGCACCGTAATACCACCAAGGCCTATACCTAATAAGCCCCGCATAAAGCCATCATCCCATTGATGACGAACCAGGGCCCAGGCCAAAGCAACATGATAAAGCCACCACCAATCCAATGAGGCCAACTGCAAGTCATGGCTATTAAGACCCAAGTATAAGGGCATTAAAAATTTGTGGAGAAAATTGTACGCGAGGACAAAGGCATTAAGAACGATAACGAAATACCGGCTTTTGGCCATCCGCTGCTTCGGGGTTAACACCCGCGGCTGTGGTTCGGGAAGCTCGTCAAACATAAGAGCAGACTGCCTTACTTATTCAACCATTGCATGAGATCCGGCACTAAATTGATAACTCCATAAGCAATGGCCCAGACAATAAAAATAACATAAACCCACCGTAATAACTTAGGGATATGATTTCCTATATAAGGATGCTCTTCTAGGTTGATAGGCTGTTCCGTTTTATTATCACTCATAATTTTTCACCGTAGTTTAAGAGCGCTGCTCCGCTTCAAACACATCAAATCGCTGCTCTTCAGTATTTTGAAAGCGTCCTCGCATCGCAAAACTCACCCCTAAAAAAACTGTCCCCAAAACAAGACTTCCAATCAAACCGACGAGAAAAATTATTATCGGTGTCGAATCAACCCCGCAGTAAAAACAGCCAAAGCTGCCCACCGGAAACCACTCTCGTGCTAGTTTTTTTAACTGGGCTCGACCCATTCGCTACCCTCAACCTGCAATAAATCAAATTTTGGCTGTTCAATCCCTTGGTCATAATCAGCATGGGCCTTTACAAAAGCCACGAGTTGAACGACTAAAAAAGCAAAGCAGCATAAAGCATAACCGGCGCCAATGAAGGCCACAACACGATTGCTATCGCCGACGGCAACAACCCATAAAGCAATCACACTCAACGAAAACAACGCAGATACGATTACAATCCCACGAGCCCAGGGCTGACTATTTTTTTGGCGGCATGACAATTCCACTACCGTAGTCTCCTCTATTATGTCCGCGCACGGAATGGCCTAATGAATCTAAGTAGCTTACCAAATCAATCGCCTCTTGGGTTGGCTTAATAGTTTTCTTTCCAGTTTCATCTACAATTTCTTCGAACAACCATGGATAGGTTGGCATGACTGACTGCGGCACTACTGATTTAGGGTCATATAAGTGAGCAAAATGCCAATCATGGGTACGCTTGCCGGCTTCTCTCGACAAGTCAGGCCCAACACGGCGGGTCCCAAACAATTGAGGCAGATGCAGTGCTGATTGATATTCTCCCGGTTGAGAGACCGGACCATAACGCAAAGCCTCATTAGAAACGGGCCGGACATACTGACTATGGCAATGCCAACAGGCCTCAGCAATATAGATATCACGTCCTTTTAATAAACCCGCTTGATACGCTGCTAAATCTTTATAATAAGCGGCCGATTCTGCAGGAATCGTGTTGGGCAAACCAGCTGTAGCAGCGCCTTTATTCACCATGGTTGCCGGTACCAGCCCCAAAATTAAGAAAGCCACAATCAGGCTGCCTAACCCCGCCACTAAAAAGATAGTGCTAAATCTCTCAAATCTTTGTGTCGATGCCATATCTTATATCTCTTATTAAGCTTCCGCTGGCCGAAGGGCTTCGTTGGTCACTGCTACTAAATCTTCTCGTTTAGATTGCTTGTAGGTCAGGTAAACATTGAGCACAAACAGCGCTTGTCCCACAAAAATCATGATACCGCTAAACATCCGTATCCACCAAAACGGTACGGAGGCCGCTACAGAATCAATAAACGGCGTTAAACTGCGCCACATATACCCTTGCACCAAACCGGCAATCAGCAAGTCAAACTGCATCAAGAAAATGCCAACGGTTGATAACCAAAAGTGCCAACTCATCAAACTTTGACTATAAAGAGGTGTATTTAAAAGGCGCGGCAACAAATAGTAAATCCACGCAAAGCTCCAGAAACTAAACACCCCAAAAAGTACAAAGTGACTATGCCCTACCACCCAATCAGTGAAGTGAATAATACCTTGTACAGCTAAGGTCACCTGCACAGCGCATTGAACACAGGTAATCAAATAGCAAATAGTCCCCGTTAATAAAAATTTAAGGGGGGTGCTACTCATGACCTGTTTCCAATCAGAGGCCATAGTCAGAATGACATTAAAGACCACTGTATAAACAACAATGTGAACTCCTACCGATGCAATGATGCCCGCATACTGCGACCACATCGGAATTGGGCTATATAAATAGTGATGAGTACTATTCATCGGATAAAAGAAGGCCAATCCCCAGAATCCAATGAGTGATAAGGCATGACTAAAAATCGGTTTCTTCATCAGCACCGGCAATAAATAATAAATCATCGCTGTACCAACGGGAGTCACAAACAACCCAACGAGATCATGGATATACATGGATGAAAGTGTGGCACCTGCCGTTCCAGGAAAAATATACTGCGGCAAGAAATTACCCATAACATAAACTAAGGGCGTCCAAATCAATGCCGCTAAGAGATACCAAACACTGACATAAAAGGGTTTGGCGCGTGCCTGCCAAATAGGTGTCACGACATTCACCACATACAAAACAACCACCAAGGCAATAAAGGGATCTAATATCTTTGGCGTTTCAGCCCATTCTAAACCTTGGGCAAACCCTGCCATAATCAATACTACTGTCAGTAGTATCAATAAATTATACGCATAAAATATAAACCAACCCAGTTTTTTAGAAAGTACTGGCCGTGCCGTTAACTTAGGGATCATATAATACATCAACCCAAAGAAAATATTTGCCAGCCATGCATAGGCGACGC
>JAJFLM010000313.1 GCA_021772655.1 Deltaproteobacteria bacterium | reverse complement strand
ACGATTTATGTCTCTTCTGTATTCATTGGAACATACACTTCACTACCCTGCTCCTTAAATTCTTCTGACTTCTGAGCCATCCCTTGCGTGACGGCCTCATCAACGGCCATGTTTTGCTGCGCCGCATACTCTCTCACCTCTTGGGTGATCTTCATCGAACAAAACTTCGGCCCACACATCGAACAAAAATGAGCCACCTTGGCAGAATCCTTTGGCAAGGTCTCATCATGATAAGCCCGCGCCGTATCCGGATCTAAGCCCAGATGAAACTGATCTTCCCATCTGAACTCAAAACGCGCTTGCGATAAAGCATCGTCCCACTCACGTGCGGCCGGATGCCCCTTGGCCAAATCCGCAGCATGCGCCGCCAATTTATAGGTCACAATGCCCGTTTTGACATCATCTCGGTTCGGGAGCCCCAAGTGCTCTTTGGGGGTCACATAGCACAACATGGCCGTCCCGTACCAGCCGATCATGGCCGCCCCAATTCCTGAGGTAATATGGTCATATCCGGGCGCTATATCTGTGGTTAACGGCCCCAAAGTATAAAATGGCGCCTCATGGCAATGTTTCAACTGCTTTTCCATATTTTCTTTGATCATATGCATGGGAACATGACCCGGGCCTTCTATCATCACTTGAACATCATGCTGCCACGCAATTTGTGTCAGCTCCCCTAAGGTTTCCAACTCACCAAACTGCGCCGCATCATTGGCATCGGCCACCGAACCCGGACGCAAGCCATCCCCCAATGAAAAACTAACGTCATAAGCCTTCATGATTTCGCAAATGTCTTCGAAATGCGTGTAGAGAAAGTTCTCTTCGTGATGGGCAATACACCATTTGGCCATAATAGAGCCCCCGCGTGACACAATCCCAGTCATGCGCGTGGCGGTCAGTGGGACATAACGCAGCAATACACCCGCATGGATCGTAAAATAATCGACACCCTGCTCGGCTTGTTCAATGAGCGTATCACGGAAGACTTCCCAAGTAAGATCTTCGGCCACACCATTTACTTTTTCTAAGGCCTGATAAATAGGAACCGTTCCTATCGGCACTGACGCATTCCGCAGAATAAAATCGCGCGTATTATGAATATTTTTTCCGGTAGACAGATCCATCACTGTGTCGCCGCCCCAACGTGTGGCCCAAACCAGCTTTTCAACTTCTTCTTCAATAGAAGAGGTCACAGCCGAGTTACCAATATTGGCATTAATCTTCACCAAGAAATTACGCCCGATAATCACCGGCTCAAATTCTGGATGAAGGATAATGGCAGGAATAATCGCGCGGCCTTCGGCAATTTCTTGGCGCACAAATTCAGCGGTCACTTCGTCTGGCAACTTGGCGCCAAAAGGTTCCCCCTGCAAACGTTGATCACGCTCGGCCACCGTCGCTGTTTTCAATTTTTGGCGCTTCATATTTTCGCGGATCGCCACAAATTCCATTTCCGCGGTAATGATCCCCTGACGCGCATAGTGCATTTGACTGACATTTTTACCAGCCGCCGCGCGACGTGGCTTACGCGTGAGCGCAATATCTGTAGGGGCGTATTGCGATACGCCCCTACCCGAAACACCATTATCTTCCGGCCGCACCTCTCTCCCGACGTAAGTCTCGGTATCTTCACGTTGCTGAATCCAAGCCTGACGAATCGCCGGCAAACCTTGTGTCACATCAATCGGGACAGCCGGATCGGTATAGGGTCCTGAAGTATCATAAAGCCGAAGCGAGCTGCCATTAGTCAACGCCACCTCGCGCATCGGCACACGGATATCCGGATGAAGAACTCCCTTAATATAAACTTTCTTCGAGCCAGGAAGGGGGTCCGTCGTAATCTTGGCGTTATCACTAATTACATTCAATGCTTCTTTTGACATGGTTTATACCTTTTTTTTAACTACAATATCACTAAGGGCGTATGCTATACGCCCCTACAATGAGCCGTGTAAAACCGCTTCCCAGTCTTTCCAGACGGGTTCCAATTGATAAGTTTGTAAGGCCGCCGCCACCTGCGCCGGACTGCGTTCATCTGAAATCTCAAACTGTTCAGTAGCCTCGGTCGACTCACTATAACCCCCAGGCTGGGTTTTGGAACCCGCACTCATATGGGTCACACCCAAACGCATCAGCCCATCACGCAAATTTTGTGGCTCACGGGTTGATAAAACAATTCCCACTTCCGGCAAGGCCAAACGCAGCACGCAGATCAATTTTACGTAATCCGCATCCGAAACCAATACTGGGTTCGCCATCCCCCCGGCACATGGGCGTAAGCGTGGTAAACTGACTTGATAATCTAACTGCCAATATTTCTTTTGAAGACGGCGTACATGATCGACTAATTGCAACACATCTTGGCGCCAATCTGACAAGCCGAGCAAAACACCCATTCCTAAGCGACGCACCCCACCAGCAGCCGCACGTTCAGGAGCCGCTAAGCGTTGTTGATAATCACGTTTGGGGCCTGCCACATGCACTTGCTCATAACGTTGTTGATCATAGGTCTCTTGATAAATGACTACCCCATCAACGCCCGCCTGAGTGAGACGAGCATAATCTGCAACGGCAAAGGGAGCGACTTCAATTAATAATGACGCCAAACGCGGACGCAAGTGCTGAGCAATACTTGATAAATAATCTGGCGAAACATGCTTAGGGTGTTCCCCGGCAACTAATAATAAATGACGAAAACCTTGCTTGATAAGATGCTCGGCTTCTTGCACCACCGCCTCAACAGATAAAGTCACCCGTTCAATCTGATTGGGGCGACTAAAACCACAGTAGGTGCAAGTATCTACACATTCGTTGGACACATAGAGTGGTGCAAACATTTGCATCACGTGCCCGAAGCGCTGACGGGTTAAGGCTTCCGCACGTTGAGCGAGCGACTCCAGTAGTTCTGGAGAGTCGTCATTTAAATACTGTTCGATTTGATTTATATTCATGTTCACTATTCTTCTCGTATCCCCACCCAGCCTCCCCTTACCCTAAGGGGAGGAGTCCCAAGTGGATTCAATTGCGTTCCCCCTCTTAGGGTAAGAGGGGGTTAGGGGGCGATACGATCATTCACGCACCTTGTAAAAACCCCGTTAACGGACTGGATGCCTCCGCCTCTTTTCGTTCCGGGGCACGTCCGGCCAAATACGCTTGACGCCCGGCCTCTACCGCTTGCGCAAAGGCCGCACCCATCGCCACAGGATCTTGCGCCGTAGCTATCGCCGTATTCACCAACACCGCATCGGCCCCTAATTCCATGGCATCACAGGCTTGCGAGGGCACACCAATACCCGCATCCACCACCACGGGCACCTGGGCTTGCTCAATAATAATTTGTAAGAATTCACGCGTCTTCAAACCTTGATTCGATCCAATCGGCGCCGCCAAGGGCATCACGGTTGCCACACCCACTTCTTCTAACTGCTTAGCAAGCACGGGGTCGGCTTGAATATAAGGTAAGACCTTAAAACCTTCTTTGACTAAAGTCTCTGCGGCCAACAAGGTCTCATGCCCATCCGGCAATAAATAACGTGCATCGGGAATCACTTCTAGCTTCACCCAATCCCCTAAGCCCGCTTCACGCGCAAGACGCGCTAACATCATGGCTTCCTTAGCATTGCGAGCACCTGAGGTATTTGGTAATAATTGAATCTTGTCGCGATCAATGGCTGAAAGAATATCGGTTTCGGCATCGGCTAAATCAACC
>JAJFLM010000312.1 GCA_021772655.1 Deltaproteobacteria bacterium | reverse complement strand
GGCAAAGGTTTTTACCTCGCGGACCCAGTGATGATACCCGGGGTAGGAGGCTTCAATCCGATAAATGGTTTCGGGCTGAAGCTGTTTTTTATGGATAGGGCTGAAACCCGCTGCCTCACCGTTTATTAAAATACGCGCCTTTTCTGGCACGGCAGTAATCTCTAAAGCGGCGTAATTCAATTGGAGTTTAGCATGCAAAGCATTATTTTTTTCTGCGCTTAATTCAGCTTTGCCTTCCCAGTATTGGTAGGGCTTAAGGAATAAGCCAATGCGATAAATTAAACCCGCTTCCAAATCTGGGATCGTGCTAGGCGTGACGCGTCCCGTATTGCGGTCATTGAGGAAGATTTGAGCTCCAGGTGGAGTTGATGTGATGACGAGCTGCTGTAGGCTGGCTTGGGCCGCACTTTTATTAACCTTAACAGTGTTTTCTCGGTTGAGGACTTCATCAATGGTTTTTGGAGTCGAGGTGGTGGATGTTGCTTCAGGAGTTTCTTGCTGCCACCAGGCAACCAACTTAGGGTACTGTGAATAAGCGAGATAAATCAGTGTGATTAATGCTGCCGTAATGGCTAAGGCCTGCAAGGTGCGTTTATAAAATTTACGGCAGAGTGCAATGAAGATTCCAGCGAGACCGACTAAAGTTTGCCCTAATATTTGCAAGACTTGCTTCCAGAGTGGGGCTTGTTGTGTCGCGGCTTTTTCACTGGGGGCGGGTTCTTGTGCGGGTTTTAAAGAGACCGATTTTTTTGCGCCTAAGTCATAGGTCTCTAGTTCCAGTAAGCGTTGTTGAAAAATTTTAGGGTTGGCGAGGGCCGTTTCTTCTCCCGGTTCATCTATTAACGTTGGGTCTTCTTGAGAGACATCTATTTGGGTCGGTGCTGCGGCTTCTTGTTGCGGGTTTACAAAGGCCTTGTTGATATAATCTTGTAGGGCCTTGGGGGCAAAGTCAGGATAGTTCTGAACCAGTGCGCGGATTAGATCTAATTGCAGATCGTGAGCCGCTTGGTAGCGATTACGCTTATTTTTGCTGAGAGCTTTTTTAATAATCCTATCAATCGTTTTGGGGATATCATTGCGATAGCCTGAGACGGACGGTACTTTACAGCGCTTGACGCGCTGAATGGTTTCCCGATTATTTTTACCTTTAAACAAACGTTGGTTAGTGAGTAGCTCCCATAAGATAACGCCCAACGAAAAAATATCGGCACGGCCATCCAGCTTATCTCCATTAACGTGTTCCGGAGCCATGTAGGCAAACTTCCCCTTAACAACACCTGAGTCAGTCGTGGAAATTTGATTGCTGGCTTTAGCGATACCAAAATCAATTATTTTCACTGTTCCCGATCGCGAGATAATCACATTTTGTGGGCTGATATCACGATGGACAATATTCAAGGGGCGGCCATGAGAATCGGTTTTTTGGTGCATGTAATCTAGGCCGTTGGCAATTTCTGAGGCAATATAGAGTATCATCGGGATACTCATCATTTCGCCAACTTGACGGAGGTGGCGGGCAATGCGGCTGAGGCTTTCACCATCCACGTATTCCATCACCATAAAATAGTCGTTGTCGATGCGCCCTAAGTCAAAGACCTGTGCGATATTGCCGTGGGAAAGGTTCACCGCCAGTTTGGCCTCTTGAATCAGCATTTCTACAAATTCTTCGTCAGCGGCGATGTGGGGAAGGATGCGCTTGATCACAACCGGGCGATCTAATCCGTTGGGATCAACGGCGCGGCCTCGAAAAATCTCGGCCATCCCACCCTGGGCGATTTTTTCATCGATGACATATTGGCCCTGAGAGGGTGATTGTTGGGGTGCGGGTTCGGCCATTGACAAAATTTACCGGTGATAGCTGCAAAACGCAATAGATTATGGTAACTTAGGCACGCACTTGGAAGTGGGCAATGCGACGATAACTAGATTGAGGATAGTATGGCTGAAGAAAAGGGCGGACAAGAGAAGAGCGAGGACGCAACTCCCAAGCGGATGCGTGAGGCCCGGAAGAAAGGGCAGGTCGCCAAGAGTAAGGACTTGAGTACGGTTTTTGTGCTGATTGTTACCTGTGGGACTATCGCGATCACAACAGGGACAATTGCTGGTCTGTTGAGTAATTTTGCAAAGCAAGCCTTAAATTTGCCTCCTGATATGAATGCTGTGTTCTTTGAGCATATGGTAGAGCTCACGACTAATGGCTATACAGTGTTGGCTAAAACCAGCCTTCCTTTTCTCGCAGCAGCATTTTTCTCGGCAGCCTTCGTCGGCTTTATTCAAGTTGGTGGTTTATTCAGCATGGATCCACTTATGCCTCAGCTCAATAAATTAAATCCGATTGAAGGCCTTAAAAACATGATGAAGATGCGGACTTTCATCGAGCTAGGCAAGAATGTGCTCAAGATGTCTGCCTGTATGTTAATGGCCTATATTGCGATTAAAAAATATCTTCGTCCCTTCTTGCTGACCACCACCACACCCATCCACGAAGGCGTTAAAGTCGGTGGGATTATCTTATTGTACTTTCTTGCGATGGTGCTGATTGTTTTCATTTTGATCGCGGTCATCGACATGATGTTGCAGAAAAAAGAGCATGCCAAAAATCTGAAGATGACCAAGGATGAAGTTAAACGGGAATACAAAGAAGATGAAGGGGATCCGATGATTAAGGGGAAACGGAAGCAATTACACCAAGAGATGGCCATGGGTGACGTGGCTCAGCAGGTCTCTAAGTCGGATGTGGTTGTTACGAATCCCACGCATATTGCTATTGCCATCAAATACGACACTCAAGAGATGGTAGCTCCTGAGATTATGGCCAAGGGGCAGCGCTTGTATGCTCAGCATATCCGTCAGCTGGCAGATGAGCACGATATTCCCATTATGCGTAATGTGCCGCTGGCTTGGGCCTTGGTTGAGTTAGAGGTGGGGGATGAAGTCCCTGAGGATCTCTATCAAGCCGTTGCTGAGATTCTCGCCTTCGTTTATCGCCTTAAGTCAGAGAAAGAGCACGCTCAGTACGTGAGATAAGCTATTGTAGGGGCTATTTATAGCGCCCCTACATATTTAATGTACCTTGTACCCAAAATGAGCCATCGCCGGATGAACCATACGTTCCCAGTCTTCAAAGCTCATCCTGACAGCATCTTCGTGGGAGCCAGCAGCAAATTCAATTTCCCGTTCATCGGCTAGTGATTCATCGACAAAGACGGGCATATCATAAAGTGTCCCAAAGGGTGGCATGGCACCGACTTCACAATCAGGGAACAGTTGCATGAGTTGATTTTCATTGGCCATCACAGCCTCTGGACTACCAATGGTTTCACGGGCGGCTTGTAGGTCCAGCTGATAATCGGCCGGTAATACCATCATGTAGCTCTGTTCTGAATCGGTCAAAATGACGACCTTGGTCACCTCATGAGGAGGCACATTTTCTATTTCAGCTAATTGCAGGGCTGTCGTGCTGCGGGGATGGTGCCGGACGAGATAGGGGGTTTGGGTTTCATTAAGATAATCTTCTAATTGGGCTGAAGGACCCATAGCGTACTCCTTGTCTGGGCGGGGTGTGGAGTCCCTTAGCTCTCCGCGCAATCCGCCAGGTTATTTTGTCACATTTCTCCTTGATTGTATTACAAAGCTAGGGCAGAAACCAGCGCTGGACCGGTCACTTAGGGGGTTTTGGCTGAGGATCGGGCCCTCAAATCCCCTTGCATTGTCTAGGGGGCTATGCTAGCAACGGTAACCCCTCGGAGTGAGGGGCTAATTTGTTTAAGGACTTCAAAGGGTTAAGTAATTTATGAGCGAAACATCAATGGAACAACTATTGGAAGCCGGAGTTCATTTTGGGCATCAGACCCAAAAATGGGATCCACGGATGAAGCCGTATATTTTTGGTGAGCGGCGCGGCATTCATATCATTAACTTAGAGCATACGGTTCCTTTATTCGTGAAGGCCCGCCAAGTCGTAGAAAAAGTTGTCGCTAAAGGTGGTGATATTTTATTCGTCGGGAATAAGCGCCAAGCCCAGCCTGTGATTCAAGAGCAGGCGCTCCGCTGCAAAATGCACTATGTGAATAACCGTTGGTTAGGTGGTACGCTGACAAATTTTAAAACCATCCAACAGTCCATTAAGCGTTTAAAAGACTTAGAAGAAAAAATGGAAGACGGCAGCTTTGATGCTTTTAAGAAAAAAGAGCGTCGTCAGTTTGAACGTGAAATTGAAAAGTTGCGCAAGTCTTTAGGTGGCATTAAAAATATGGATAAGCTGCCGGCCTTACTGTTTATTATTGATCCACGTCGTGAGCAAATCGCGATCAAAGAAGCCAATCGTTTAAATATTCCTGTTGTGGCCGTTACGGACACCAACTGCAACCCTGAAGCGGTTGATTATGTGATTCCAGGTAATGATGATGCGATTAAATCGATTCGCGTCTTTGCGCGTAGTATTGCTGATGCTTGTTTAACAGGTGTTGAAAAGCGTGAAGTACGGATTCGTGAAGAAGTAGCAGCTAAGAAAAAAGCGGCGGTTGCTAAAGCTGAAAAAGCGCCTGAAGTAAAAGAAGTTGTTCCAGAAAAAAGCCAATCCTATGTCAATCGCGCGATTAAGCAGGAAGAAGTAGAAGTAGACCCTAGTGTCGTGGCTTCCGCTTCACCTGAAGCGGCTAAGGCTAAGGAACCAGAAGTGGCAGCTCCTGAAGCAGGAGAGAAAACCGATGGCTGATGCAGGCTTGGTAAAAGAATTACGTGCTCGGACGGGCGCCGGGATTATGGAGTGTAAAAAAGCTTTATTAGAAAGCGAAGGCGATATTGAAAAAGCCATCGATTTTTTACGTAAGCAAGGGACGGTTAAGGCTGCTAAAAAATCAGGACGTTCTACTTCTGAAGGCCGGATTGAAGTGGCTTTGGGCGCTGGTGGCGAACGCGCTTCCATCGTAGAAATCAACTGTGAAACCGACTTTGTGGCGCGTAACGAAGATTTCCAAAAATTTGTTTCAGTGGTTGCTGAACATGCCTTAGAGCAGGGCGGTAAAGATCTTGAGCAGTTCATGGCCAGTACAACGGCTGATGGTAAGACGGTTACTGATCTGGTTCAGGATAGAATTTCTATCGTGGGTGAAAATATGGGAGTGGCTCGGTTTGATGTCGTTTCTCGCGAAAACTCCGGTGAAAAAATTGCGGCTTATATCCATGCGGGTAACCAAATTGGTGTGATTGTTAAGATTGCGGGCGAAAAAATTAGTGATGATGTGATTCGTGATGTGGCTATGCATATTGCGGCTATGAACCCTCAATATGTGGATGAATCACAAATTCCTGCAGCAGTGGCGGAAAGTGAAAAAGATATTTTAAGAGCGGCTGAAGATATGGCAGGTAAGCCTGCTGAAGTCGTTGAGAAAATGTTGGTCGGTCGGTTCCGCAAATTCTTAAGTCAGATTTGTTTGGTAGACCAAAACTTCATTAAAGATCCTGCTGGTAAGCAAACAGTTTCTGGTTATCTCAAAAGCTTAGATCCAGAAGCTAAAGTGATTTCCTTTTTGCGTTACCAAGTGGGAGAGAAAGTTGACTCCTAAGCTACCCGATGGCGACATCTCGCTATAAAAGGATTCTGTTAAAAATTTCAGGGGAGGCCATGATGGGCTCCCAGGGCTTTGGCGTTGATCAAGAAGCCGTCACTCGTATTTCAGAAGAAATTAAAGAGCTGTGTGAATTAGGTATAGAAGTGGCCATCGTTATTGGGGGTGGCAATATTTTTCGTGGTGCTGCTGCTGATTGGATGGACCGCGCTTCGGCTGATTATATTGGTATGTTGGCCACTCTGATCAATGCATTAACCTTGCAGGAAACGTTGGAGCGACAAGATGTTGCGACGCGAGTGCAAAGTGCTTTGACTATGGAACAACTGGCTGAGCCTTATATCCGCCGCCGTGCTATTCGCCATTTAGAAAAAGGCCGCGTCGTTATTTTTGGTGCCGGTAGTGGCAACCCCTATTTTTCAACCGATACAGCGGCCGCGCTTCGTGCTATGGAAATGCAGGCTGAAGTTATTCTCAAAGGTTCTAAGGTCGACGGTGTTTATGACAAAGACCCTAAGAAACATGATGACGCTATTAAGTTTAATAAGCTGACTTACATTGAGTGCCTGCAAAAAGGCCTTAAAGTAATGGATGCTACTGCTATTTCACTCTGCATGGACAACAACTTGCCAATAGTTGTGTTTAACCTCTTTGAAAAGGGGAATATTCAGCGTGTGGTAATGGGTGAAGATATTGGTTCCACCGTATCATAAAGAAGGGATGGTCTTTACATCATGAGTCAAGCCGACATACTTGCTAAGGCAGAAGAGAAGATGACGAGCATCTTAAATGGTGTTCAAAAAGATTTTAGTCGCATCCGTACCGGTAAAGCATCAGCTGATTTGTTAGATCATTGCCGAGTCAATGCTTATGGCAGCGAAACACCCATCAATCAGATGGCGTCTATTACGGTGCCAGAACCTAGATGTATTGTAGTGACGCCTTGGGATAAAGGGACTTTAAATGATATCGAAAAAGCCATTCAAAGTTCAGATTTAGGAGTCACACCTAGTAATGACGGTAATGTGATTCGCATTAACTTACCCCCTTTAAGTGAGGACCGTCGTAAAGAGCTGGTTAAAGTGGCTAAGGCCGCTGCTGAAGAAGGCCGCGTTCATGTGCGCAATGTGCGCCGCGATGCCAATGAGCATTTAAAGAAAGAACAGAAATCTGGTGATATGAGTGAAGATGAACTCAAGCGCGCCGAAGCTGATGTTCAGAAGTTGACCGATGCTTATATCAAAAAGATCGACGAGTCTTTGGGCCGCAAGGAAAAAGAAACTCTTGAAGTTTAATGTCACTCGACCCTCAAAAGATGCCACGACATATAGCCATTATTATGGATGGCAACGGTCGCTGGGCCAAGCAACAAGGCTTACCACGCATTGAGGGGCACCGCCGCGGCAGTGAAATTGTCGAAGAAATTGTTGAATCCTGTCGCACACTCAACATCCCTTTTCTCACGCTCTATGCATTTTCAATGGAAAATTGGGCACGTCCACCAGAAGAGGTGAACGCTTTGATGTCTTTGCTTAAGGAGTTTCTAAAAGCAAAGTGCCAAAAGTTACTAAATAATGAGATTCGTTTAGAAACTATCGGTGATATTTCTCGTCTGCCTCAAGATGTTCAGGAAGTTTTAGCCGATACAAAAGCGAAGACAGCCGCTTGTGACAAGATGACGCTGGTATTGGCGTTGAGTTATGGTGCACGCGATGAGATGATGCGTGCGATACAAAAAGTTTCTGCAGCAGGACTATTAAGTGAGGGGTCGCCACCATTAAGTCCTGAAGTGCTTGCTAAATATCTAGACACACATTTTATGCCAGACCCTGACTTATTGATTCGTACCAGTGGTGAGTCGCGGACCAGTAATTTCTTGCTCTGGCAAACCGCGTACTCAGAATTTGTATTTACTGAGACACTTTGGCCTGATTTTCATGAAAGTAATTTAATTAAAGTCATTGAGCAGTACCAGCGGCGTGAACGGCGCTTTGGTCAGACTTCTGATCAAGTCCAGGACAGGGCGATTTAAGCATGGCTAAACGTATTCTTAGTGCT
>JAJFLM010000311.1 GCA_021772655.1 Deltaproteobacteria bacterium | reverse complement strand
CAATAAGAAAATCACTCAATTCTTTATCAGCATACATACCAACATCAATTTTATGGCCAAGCTCTTTTGATAACTTAAACCTTTCTACTTCAATACCGAAATGTTCAAATAATCTATTAAAGTATTCAACTTTATATTCTCCATCATTTTCATGTATAGATTTAATATAAACTCCATCCTGGTCAAAGAATGCATCACAATAAGGGATGCTTACAATAAACATTTTTTTATTACTCATTTTCTTTTTTTTTCTTTTATGTGTTCCACCAACCACTTCTACAACAACTCCAAATACAGATTTTGTCCATCCATTAACATATCCTTGATTGTTTGAAATTTGACATCCTTTCTTATCATTTTTTGCAGTGACAAGATGAGTATAAAAATTTCCACTAACTTTAGCATAAGCTATATCTCCAATCTCTACATCTTCCCAAGTTGCAGGTTCAAGTTTGTGTTTTTGTCCAGATTTAATTAAAGGAATCATGGAGTTTCCCTTTTCGCTTGTAACGAAAGATTCTCCACTCTGTAGTCTTTCTAATTTGTAATTTCTTCGCATTAATTTAATCTCTTCGATGCAAATATATATCAATTTTTCTAAATAAAAAAATTTTGTTCGTCTGATTTTTTAAACTACATTTGCATAAATAAAAACCTTATGAAATTCCTACAAATAGACAAATACTATAAATCAAAAAAATTATATGCCATTACAATACTAGGACTTAGAATAGATTGGAGAAGATGGTATCAGTTCTGGATAGAAAAAGGAGAAGACCTTTTTGATAAAGAATTTGAAGGATGGGGTGGAGTATGGCTTTCTGAAGGAGAACTGCATGATGACCTTTGGCATGATAAAGTAGAGACAAATGAACCAGGTCTTTTTTGGAAAGATGTCAAAAGAGATACTCCACATGATTGGAAGTATAGAAAAATACCTTTAATAATTACAATCGTTAATTGGAAGAGTTGGTGGTATAAAAACAAGAAATTATTAGCTGGAATTTTGATAGGTTTTTTACTATCTTTATTAATACAATATTAGAAAATGAGCGAACAGAAAGAGAAGATTACAGGGATAGTAGAAAAGATTATATTCCACAATAGAGACAACGGATATTACATACTTAGCGTAGAATTACCAAATGATGAAAGCGTTACAATAACAGCTTATCACCCAAGTATTCACGAAGGGATTACTTATGAATTTGAGGGAGATTGGATTCATCACCCTAACTATGGAAAACAAATGAAGACTAATAAAGTTTTTGAAGTTCCTCCAAATACGAAAGAAGGGCTTAGGGCTTATCTTGCATCCAGTTTCTTTCCAGGAATTGGTCCAGTAATAGCTTCAAGAATTGTTGCTCATTTCAAAGATGATGTAATTAGAATTTTTAATGATGATATAGAAAAATTACTTCTTGTTCCTGGAGTTTCTCCTAAAAAACTTGAGGCAATAAAAACATCTTGGGAATCTAATAATGAGATTAATGACGTAATGATGTTCCTTCAACAATTTGGAATTTCAACTGTATATGCTGCTAAGATTTATAAACATTATGGAAAAGGTTGTGTTGAAAAAATAAAGAAATATCCATATGAAATTGCAAGAGACATAAAGGGAATTGGATTCAAATACGCAGATAAAATTGCTCTTGAAGTTGGAATTAAACCAGATAGTGAAGACAGAATAAAAGCTTGCATTATTCATATATTAGAATCTGGAAGTCTTGATGGTCATTGTTATTTAATGGAAGAACAGATAACTATAAAATCAACAGAATTATTAATGGTTGATATTAGACCTCTTGTTAAAAACATTCTTAAATATATGGTTCAAGATGGAGAACTAATGACAATATTCTTAGAAGACGAAGAAAAAGAAACAAGATATTATTCCAAAAAACTTTACTATAATGAAAAACTTTGTGCAAACAGGGTTGGAGAATTACTATTAGGAGATATAGATGCTTTTGCATCAGAAGATTTACTTAAAGGATACACTGGAGTTGAACTTAGTCAAGAGCAAATGAATGGTGTTTTTGGAATTATAAACAAAGGAGTATCAATATTAACTGGTGGCCCTGGTACTGGTAAATCAACAATGACAAAAGCTGTTGTATCTGTTTTATTAAATCTTGGTAGGTCAGTTTCTCTTGCTGCCCCAACTGGAAGAGCGTCACAAAGAATGACAGAAGTAATTGGAAAACAGGCAAGTACAGTTCACAGACTTCTTGGTTGGGACCCAGAAAATCTTGGGTTTCTTCATAATGAGAAAAATCCACTTAACTGTGATTTTCTTATTATTGATGAAAGTTCAATGCTTGATATTAATTTAGCAAGTTCTATTCTTAGAGCTGTTCCAGAAGACTGTCAAGTTTTGTTCATAGGAGATGATGACCAACTTCCACCAGTTGGACCTGGAGCATTTTTCAAAGACTTAATTGATAGCAATGTTGTTCCAACATATAAACTTACTCAAATTTTTAGACAAGGAAAAGAGTCTGAAATAATTACATATGCTCACGGAATTAATTCAGGAGAACATCCAAACATAAATTCCCCACTTACTGAACCACATATTTGGAAAGATGGTACTGATTGTATGTTTATTGATTCTGGACTTGGAGAACATGGAAAGCATGGAAGTGAATACCCTGAATGGTCTTCTCTTAGATATGGAATGGATGTTATTGGAATGGTTAAAAACCTTTATATTAGTACTATAAATAAATACCATGACACAAAGGATATTCAAATATTAATTCCAATGAAGATTAGTGACCTTGGAACCATCAAGATGAATGAAACAATTCAAACTGCTGTAAATCCAAAAGCAAATGGAAAACCTGAAATTAAAATAAAAGATAGAGTATTCAGAAAAGGAGACAAGGTTATTCACACTGTTAATAACTATGATATTGAAGTGTTTAATGGAGACATTGGTTGGATTGATGAAATTGATATGACAAGTGGAACTGCTGATATTAAATTTGGAGAAGATAGAATTGTTAAATACAGAAAATCTGATATGATTGAACTTGAGTTGGCTTATGCAATTACAATTCACAAAAGTCAGGGTTCTGAGTTTGATTGCATTATAATTCCAATAATGACACAATTCAGTAGAATGCTTTACAGAAATTTAATATACACTGGATTGACTAGAGCAAAGAAACTTGCAGTATTTGTAGGACAACGTAAGGCGTTTAAGATGGCAATTGATAACATTGACCCAAGAACTAGGCAAACATCACTTAAAGAGCTTTTAATAGAGACTGAGGTGGTTAATTCGTTTATATTGTAATAAGATGATAACTAAAAATGTTTCTTATAAAGAACTTCAGTGTATTAAAAAAAATATTATTGGCCCACATTCACTTGATAATCCAAGTTATTTAAAATATTTAGAATATTCTTATGTTCATTATTATTATGTTTATATACATAATGAATATTATGAAAAAGCAAGACAGTGTTTGTCTAGCTATATTTTACTTACTATGAAAAAAATAGCTGAAAAA
>JAJFLM010000032.1 GCA_021772655.1 Deltaproteobacteria bacterium | reverse complement strand
TCGTCAGGTCGCCTCTTGACCGGAAAACCCCATTCGAATCGAAGTGGGCCAAAGGGGGAATTCCAGCGGATCCCTGCACCGAAGTCTGCCCGCAATTTTAAAGGATTTAAAGCTTGGTCTTCGGCAAAGGTATTACCCATGTCGAAAAAGACCACACCTCTAAAACCACCACGGTCATATATAGGAAATTCATATTCAAAGTTAAACACCAAGAGCTTATTCCCCCCGTACACGAAGAGCTGGTCATCCCCGGTAATGGAATCGGGAATCGTGACCGTTGGGCCCACGGAACGAAGTTCATAACCTCTTAAGGAATTGATACCTCCGGTAAAGAAACGCTCGAAAAGCGGAACGGGTTCACCGGTTGTGGATTTTATATAACCCAACCTGGCATTCACCTTAAATGTCGAGGTTCCCCAGACGGGAATATAATACCGACCATTGGCCAATACCCTGACAAAATCCACATCTCCGCCCAAACCGGCATATTCTACCGTGACGTTGTGAAAGGTGCCCTTAGTGGTAATCAAGGGGTTATTACGGGTATCCCGGGTAAAGGAGGCAACCACTGCGGAAGATAGCCCGTCGGCATTATCGCGGAAAAACTCGGGAACGATGAGGTCGAAATTACTTAAAGATACATCTTCGATTTGATACCCCACGCTGAAAGAAGAAAAATCAAATAAGCGTCGACCTAGTGAGACGCCTCCGCCGAAGCTATTTCGTCTAAAATCGTTAAAATCGGTGGCAATACGATAGACGTTGGCATTGAGAATGAACCGGCTATCGAGGAAATAAGGATCGGTCAGGTTGGCACTGAATTGTTGACGACGCCCCGAAACCTCGGCGGTAATAGACCCGCTAATGCCTAGACCGAAGAAATTATTTTTGGCCACCGACGCAGTAAATAGAAAACTCTCAGCTGATGAAAACCCCGCCCCTACACTGAAGGTACCCGTAGGCTTTTCTTTCACGTTGATGTTCAATACCAATTGATCGTCAGAACTTCCGCGAGGCGTAGATACTTCAACATTTTCGAAGTAACCCAATTGCTCCAATTTTTGCTTGGAAATACGCAGCAGTTTTTCATTGTAGAGACTATTCTCTACCACCTTGAGTTCACGCCTAATCACCTTGTCGCGAGTGATAGTGTTACCTGTGATATTGATGCGCTCGATGAAGACCTTTTGCCCTCTTTCAATCTGAATAACCAAATCTGCGGTCAAATCGCTGTCATTGATATTCGGCTGCGGAACGAAGTTGGAAAAGGCGTAACCCAGGTTGCCGTAGAGTTCCTGCAATTTTAAAAGGTCTTTTTCTAAAATACTGTGTCGGTAGATATTGCCCTTCATGGTATCGAGCTGCTTGCTCAACTGGGTCTCGGTGGTGAGAATATCGCCGCTAAAAGTGATATTGCCAATACGATACTGCTGCCCTTCGTCGATGTAAAAAGTCAGCACTAGTCCCTTTTTCTTTTCGGAATATTCTACTTTGGGTGATCCTACCCGAACCCTGAGGTAACCCTTGTCGAGATACTTGTAGGTGATCAGAGCCACGTCTTGCTCAAGGGCTTCTTCCTGAAACTTGCCGGCTCCCGTCAGAAAAGAGAGAATATTTTTTTTGCGGGTTCGAACCGTTCGTCGTAAGGAACCATCCGAAAAGACCGTATTGCCCTCAAAATTCACCTGACGAACCGTAGATCCTTCTTTTTCACTGATCTTAAATACCAATTGCCATTGATTGCCCTTCTTTCGGGTCTCGGTCTCAACTAGGGCATCGGGATAACCCTCTTGCTGGTAAAGTTCCTGAATCTTTCTTTTACTTTCGGCGATCTTATTATTGTCGGGGGGATAGTTGGGCTTGACGGTAATAACGCCCCTAATTTTGCCCTCTTTGATTTTTTTGTTTCCCTCGATAACAATGGATTCGATAGGTGGTTTTTCAGAAACGGTGAAGATCAGCTTCACACCGCCTGACGAGGGCACCTTTTCAACCTGCACATTATCAAAGAAACCCAATTGATAAATGCGCTTCACATCTTGGCTAACGGCAGTACGGGTGTAGGCTTTGCCCTTACCCAAATAAATTTGATTGAGAATAATATTGGAATCAATGCCCTTATTGCCTTGGACTTCAACTCCAGTCACGGTTTGGGCCCACGCCATGGAGGGAGTCAGACTGGAAACCAAAATGCCCAACACCAACAGGGCTCTCAAAAGACGAAACCCCGGAAAGAAAATCTTTTTGCGAAAAACTTTATTCTGCGGAAACAATTTTTCCGTCCTTCAAAAAAACTTGATAGTTCAACCTTACGGCCAATTCTTCATTGTGCGTCACCAACATCAAAGTGGTGTTGTAACGTTCCCTGAGTTCCAGCAGAAGATCTGCCATCTCTCTTCCGGTTTGACTGTCTAAGTTCCCAGTGGGTTCATCAGCCAAAATCAAGGCAGGATTCATGACCAAGGCACGAGCCAAAGCCACTCGCTGCTGTTCTCCGCCGGAAAGTTCACCGGGCCGGTGGGTAAGTCGTTTTCCCAAACCCACTTGATCTAAGATCACCTCAGCTTTTTTTCGTGCTACCGCTGTGGACTCTCCTGCAATCATGCAGGGCAGTTGAGTGTTTTCCAGAGCAGTGAGCATGGGCAACAAATGATGAAATTGAAAAACAAAGCCAATGGTTCGATTTCTAAATCCAGCCAATTTTTTTTCGGGCCATTGATAAACTTCTTCGCCTTTAAACCACACGCTTCCCTGATCGGGAGGATCTAAAGTGCCCAAGCAATGCAATAAAGTGGATTTTCCGGCACCAGAAGCTCCTAAAATGGCCCATGCCTCTCCGGGATTTAATTCCAAGGAAATGCCCTGCAAAACCTCCAGGGAAAAGGCTTGGCTCTCATAGTGCTTATGAAGTTCTTTGGCTACTAATAAAGCCATGAAATTCCCTACAGGTCTAAGGGGGATCGGTCCAAATTGGCCACACCGATTCGCGTGGCCAACCAAGTTATCAACAAGCTGATGCCGATGACCGTCCCCAATACGGTAAAATTAAGGTCTACGGGTAATTCTTCGATGTAATAAACTTCCTTGGTGAGTTTAAATATCTGGGTTTTCTTGAGCAGAAAGACGATACCACCTCCTAAAAGGGTACCCGCCAGGCAGCCTTGCACCCCTAACCACAGCCCTTGCCAGGCGAATAAACGTTTGATTCCCGAATAGGGTCCGCCCAAAGCCCTTAATACCGATACTTCCCGGCTTTTTTCAAAGATCATCAATAACAAGACCCCGATGATATTAAAGGCCGCCACCACCACCACCAGGGCCATGATGATAAAAAATAATTTTCGCTCCAGCCTTAGGGCCTGAAAAAGCGGTGCATTTAGGCGCTGCCAACTCACCGCATCGTAGCCAAAACCAAATTTGTCTTTTACCAAGCCGGCGAAGTAATCGGCAGCTTTGGCATCATTTAGTCGCATTTCGTAACCGGTGATGGCACCCGGTGCCGCCATCCAAGCCTGCAATTGCTTGAGGTCCATCAAGGCAAAACCCTGATCGAATTCCTTGAGTCCTGTTTCAAAGGTACCGGCCACCTCTAAGGGCAGAAAGCGGGCCCGACTCGAATTGGAATCTTGGACCCCCCCTGGTAAAAACACCCGAACCTGGGGCACCTCCCCAGAAAGCTTCAGCGACTCGGCAAGGTCGGCGCCCAAAATCACCCTGGGGGTCTCTTCCGGGTTTTTGAGTAAATCCTCAATCTTTGCAGTAAGTTGCGGCTTTCCCCATGGGCGAACTTTTACAGCATAGACCTTTGAAAAGGTCAAGGGATCTATCCCCTTAATGACCGTACCCTTGACCCGTCCTCCGTGGGCAAGAAGGGTCTCTCGGTACAGAAAAGGGGTCATGGTCTTTACGGCGGGTCCCAACTCGGACAACAGGCGATCTTGCAATCCCTCGGCTTCATTGCCCTCCCCTAATTTCAACACCACCAGGTGGGCGTTAAAGCCCAAGATGGTTTCCTGAAACACCCGTTCAAATCCCGAGAGCACACTTTGGGTTACTAATAAAGTGGCCACACCCAAAGCCACTCCGGTTAAGGCCAGGCGTGCCACCAACTTCAAGCCCGAACCTTTCGGTGACGACCAAAATCTGCGAGCCAAAAAATAAATCCACCGCCATGCCTTCATGCTTTACTCGTACCTCAATGCCTCGACCAACTGGATCTGCTTCCCCTCTCGCACCGGAAACCAGGAGGCCAAAAGAGTGAGGCCTAGGGCCACGAAGAGGGAGGCCACCCAGATCCAGGGGTTCATGCGGACCGGGAGGGCATCTAAATAATAGGTGTTTGGCAGAGAAAATTGGGAAACCTGCAACCATTTGCACACCCCCCACCCCAGAGCCATTCCCAGCAGGCCTCCAGTTAGCCCCAAAACCAAACCCGACCGGTAAAAAATGCCACCGATGTCCCTGCGAGTCATGCCCATGGCCTCAAGGATGGCCACTTCCCGACGACGTTGGTACACCAACATGATGAGGAAAGAGAG
>JAJFLM010000310.1 GCA_021772655.1 Deltaproteobacteria bacterium | reverse complement strand
TTCTGACACCGGGTTTCAAAGCACGTTGCCTTGGAGTTGATGGTTGGTTCTCAACAAATATCTTAGGAAACCGTGATGGTGAAGTTTTAGATGATCCGGATTCATTCAAAACTAAAGAGGAAAGTAAACTAGGCGTCATTGACTCCATTCTACAACCTGAACTTTATCCTGATTTGTATGGCAATATTTATCACAAAGTTCGCATCAACTATTACCCACCACGTGGTGACAACAAAGAAGGCTGGGATAACATCGATATCTTTGGCTGGTTAGGTGAAAAAATGCAGATTAAAGTCGATTTCCTCTGCAAAGACTCTATTTTAGCCGCTCCACTCGCATTGGATTTAATCTTATTCCTTGATTTAGCCAAACGCGCGGGGATGAAAGGCATCCAAGAATGGCTGTCATTCTACTTCAAAAGCCCACAAGTGGGTGATCAGCTTTATCCTGAGCATGATCTGTTCATTCAGCAAATGAAACTGAAGAACACCTTACGTTATATGATGGGCGAAGATCAGATCACTCACTTAGGGTTAGAGTATTACGACTAAGTAACCATTAAGATAACTTATTTAATTTTATAAAGGCGACCTTAGGGGTCGCCTTTATTTTTATAATGGACGTGGCAACTTCACACCTTTTAAGCGCTTCACTAAATCAATATACAATGCAAAAGCGTCCCCCTCTTTTTTCATCGGGTTTAAATAAAGCTCCTTCACCGCAGCTTTCTGAATCACATTGGCCATCAAGCCATGATAAAGCCGTTCCCCTAACATATATCCAAGAATATGCGTTGCCCCTAAAAAAACTTGGGTTTGATGGGGGACTGACTCCTCATAAGGACGTGGGTATTTTCTTAGCTCCAGCTTCTTATGCTGCAAGACTAATTGCGCGATCTCTAAATCAATCCGCCGCTCTGGGGAAAGCGCCACTGAATGAAGATATTCTATCATCCCCTTCAATTCAAACTCACGCATACTCTTGCGTTTATGATTAATGACCTTGGAACCAAAAAAACCAATCGCCTCATGCATAATATTGGCATAAAAAGCATCAGACAGCGGTCGCTCAAATTCTAAACCAGAACACAGAGATTTTAAATAATGACTTGCTTCTTCCCCGGCATGGTTAATCGACATATTTGCTAAATAAATATAGCGACAGCGCGGAATACAATAACTCTCCGATGAAAGAATCTGATATTTGATGGTTTCCAACTCTAAACGAGAAAAACTGCCGTCACCTTTCAGAGCCTCAAGAAAGCTTAAATCACCACAAGTAAAAACGTCGAATTCTTCATAATCTTCTGGTAAATTGATCCCTAAAAATTCGGCCATCCGCTCAAGCAACTCTTGCACCGTATACTTAGCATCAACATAATCAATGGTTTCGCCTTCATGCTCCAACCAATTTAAGTAAGTCTGTTGCCAAATGATTGGTGGGGTATTCATAAAGCAAAAACTTTGATCATTTATCTTAACAACTTCAACCCGCTCTTCTTTTTTTTGTTCCGCTAATTTCCAATAAATATTTTCGCTATTCTGATATAAGATGAGCTTTGCTGGTTTAATATTGTGAACACGCAACCTCTTATCAACCTCTGCTGGCAAATGTGAAGGTGCTACGTGCAAATCCCCCACAAAGACAATCCATTTTCTCCCAGGATACTTCTGGACTAAGTTGGCGATAATTTCAGCACTCTTGGCATCACGAAATTTCAAACCCTGCATATGAGCGACTGCCGACTCAACACCAAATACAGGAATGCGATGGTAACGCGAAAAATCAAAAATCGGCTTAAAATTCTCCCACAGATCAAAATACCAATACTCTTTAAATTTTGTGCGTCTTAAAAAGGTTTGTTCACTAATACGCTCCATCAAAAATCGATCGAGCTCAGGCTGATACACATCTTGAACTTGCTCTAAGCAAAGCCCGATATCAGCAACCCGTCCACTCAACTGTTTCAGTAGACGTAATAGAGTCCGTTGAGATTGAGGGTTGGTATGATAGTCCCCTAAATAAACAATATCGGCAGTCTCGATGGCCTGGAGCACGTCCTCAATCTTAGCAATGGATTGATACTTAGCAACGGCACGCCGATAACGCCTCTCATAATGAACGAACTCAGGCTCCTCAACAATCGCCTCTGTTTGGATCACACGATTGTTTTGACGGAATATCCTTTTTTGTAACGCCAAGAGTTCTTCCCGTGGCGTGAGTGATGCTTTCACCGGTAAGGCCATGGGGATAAAGTATCAAAATCTTAATGATTTCACAATGTTATGAATTTGACTCCCCCCAAAGCCTTTGATTCAAAGGACTTGCGCGTGCGCCAGTTGCTAAATAGCCAAGCACAGGCTAGGACTAGCCAGCATGTCGAAACACCCCACTTATAAATCATGGTCTTTCTGGGCTTTTCCGACCTTTTGGTTGGGGTATCTCGCCATTGTCACCCTAACACAGCCATTACGGCCGGAACATTTTGCGCTCGTGGGCTTTGTTTGCCTACTCTATTTCGCCCATCAAAAGACACGCCGTTGGGCCATCGATTTCTTTCCTTTTGCCTTATTTGGTATCATCTATGATTTTTTGCGCATCATCCCTAAAAGTTGGGCGGGCCCTATTCATATAGCCGGGCCTCATCAATTAGAGCACTTACTGTTCCGAAGCCTAGGCTTTTCGGAAGATTTTATCCCAACAGATTTTTTTCTTACCCACCAACATGCCACCCTTGATATTATTACAGGGCTACTTTACGGCTGCCATGTTTTTGTCCCCATTGGTTTTGCACTTTATCTCTGGGCCAAAGGCTCTGAGAAATTTCATAGCTTTCTATGGGCCTTCTTTGCCATGAATATGCTGGCCTTTGTCACATATGTTTTCTATCCCGTCGCCCCACCCTGGTATGTCAGTCAGTTTGGCTATGAGAGCTTGGGATGGGATGTCCCAGCGACGCTTTCTGTCGCCGGTCTGAGCCGCTTTGATGCTTTCTTTGGTATCACTTACTATACGGAAACTTATAGTCGAGCCGCTTGGGTTTTTGGTGCCGTCCCTTCGATGCATGCTGCTTTTCCGTTTATGATCTCATTGTTTGCGAGACAAATTTTACCCCGTGGGAAATGGCTGTTTTATATATATAGTGCTGCGATTGCCTTTTCAGCCGTTTATCTAAATCACCACTATGTCATAGATATTCTCGCTGGGTGGGCCTATGCGGGCATTGCCTATACCTTTGTAACATTTGCATTCCCTTTGCTAACTACAGAGACAATAACGGTTATTAATAAACCCCTAGATAGCTCAGAAGAAGGCTCTGTCGGTGCCGGCTAACACTAGAACTATTTACTAAGCTGTTTACTTCCGTAAACAAATAACCTAAATAAAGCACAACTTTTTTGTTTTAGATTCGAAATGCAAGTTATAAGCGTCATGGGAATAACGTAACTAACGTGAGGACCATGATGTTTATTAGCCAAGTCAATTTTGCGAGCCAATCAAGCTTTTTACTGGCAAGCCAGAACTTATCTCCATTACAAACCCCTGCAACTCAGCTAGGCTCACTCAGCACGAGTAGCTACACAGCTCCAGAACCTACTGAAGAAGTTTATCAAACTATACCCAGGCGGCAAATTACCACTCACTTTATTCCAAGCTCTGTACAAGCCTTTATATTAAGCACCTTTGTTTTATTGAGTGGATGTTTATTAGATCGCGCTGGCACAGCCCTACCCAGTGATGGCGGCGGAGATACTGGCATTGCCGACGGTGGAATGGGCGGCGATGGGGGTATGGGGGGTGACGGTGGAATCGGTGGCGATGGCGGTATGGGGGGTGATGGGGGCTCTTTACCAAGTTTGAACGCACCCGCTTTAATCCGTCCTAGCGATGGGCTAAGCTTAGCCCCCACACGTGCCCTTTTAGCTTGGCAAGCCTCCCCTGCTGATACAATCAGTGCTGAAAGCTACCAATCTTGTTTTACTAACGATGGTCCTGCAAGCATAGCCAGCGATTGCCCTAATCCAAGCATCACAACAAACCGCTTTCACGTCATTCATCCACTAACACCCAACTCAACAACACATTGGAAAGTACGAAGCTGCATTGGCAATGATGGCACAAACTGTGGGCCGTATAGTGCTGTTCAAAGTTTCACAACGGACAATTCACTAGTTGCTTGGTTCAAATTTAATATGAGCGCAGGCAATAATGACCCTATTACTGATAGCAGCACATCAGGAAACAATGGTGTTATAACGAGTGACAATCCAAACAACGTCATGAGCAGTCCCGGTGCACTTGATATGACATTGGCACTTGATGGAAGCAATGATTATGCCACCCTAACAAGTTCATCATCTTTAGATAGCTTGAATACTGGCAGCCTCTCAATAGAGGCTCACCTTATGCAAACCGCAACGGGTGGTGAACAGGCTATCTTCACACGTGGCGATACCGATGATGCCTTATCAAATCAGTTTTATGCACTTACAATGGTTGACGGTGTACTGACATTTGAGCATCGTGCCAGCGGTTCAGATAGTGACTCACCGAGCGTGGCAAGAACAAGTGCTACTCCTAGCATGACTTGGTTCCATGCTGTGGCAACACGAGATTTTGGCAACGAACTCCGATTGTTTTATAATGGTCAGGCCGAAGCCCTTAGTACGCCTGATAATAGTCAGACATTTGACTGGTCTGGGTTTGACCGACCACTCGCAATAGGAGCTTTCTTCTGGGATGCTATGAGTTTATCACTCTATCAAGGATCCATTGATGAAATTGCAGTGTACAACAGAGCAATAACGGGTCCCGTTGCCTTGAATAATTACTGTGCACTTAAGGCGCTAATCGATGCCACTACCCTTGATGCAGCTTGCTTAGCTGAATGATGTTAAGACAGGCTCTAGTTATAGACCTCATTTAAATAATCATAATTTTGTTTGGTCGTTGCTCGGAAAATGCATTTCAATTCTACTTCAACAGAAAGTCTAATGCAGTACCCACAAGCACTAACAGCTTTACCGACTTAGGTGATTTTCCTGGGAAAATACCAGCTATGTTCGTTTTTATGGACTGATTTATAGAATTACCATATATAGCTGGGCATTAGCCTCAATGGAGGTCTTAAATATTTTCTGTTTGTTTCAGGTCCTGCTGGGGACAGCAAAGCCGTTATAGAATATTTGTAAATAAATATACTTAACTCTAATCAAAAGGGAGGGTATGGTTATGATCGGCTTGATGGCAAATAGTAACCTTTTAGTCACATCACAATGTATAGGAGCCTCACTCTTAGCTAGCTCTGCTTCCCCGACACCAAATACATTACGACTGGGGCTAAACATGAATGCGCGTACGGCATTCAGCCTTTTGTTGACTGGCAGCCTCTCGCTAGCGATCCCAAGTTGTTTCAGTGACCCCTTTACAGCAGCACCAAATACATCAACTGGCGGCAGCACAGGAACAATGGATGGCGGTACTGAAGATAGCGGTATAACTGATGGCGGCATGGGAGATGCTGGCTCAACAGACGGCGGTTCGGGTAGCAGCACCCCACCCACTTTATTAAAACCGGAGAATGGCTCTTCACTA
Source organism: Deltaproteobacteria bacterium (assembly GCA_021772655.1). Classification (GTDB taxonomy): domain Bacteria; phylum UBA10199; class UBA10199; order 2-02-FULL-50-16; family JAJFLM01; genus JAJFLM01. The sequence continues at coordinate 16,411 of JAJFLM010000310.1, read as the reverse complement.
CCACCCGCCAGAGCATTACTGGCCTGGGGACCTGGCACTCCTCCTGAAGGAGAATCAATCAGCAGCTACCAACTCTGCTCTACTGATATGGGCCTAGCCTTTATTAGTGGTAGCGAACTCTGCCCCAATGGCAAAGTCATTTCAGCTAACAACCAGTATTCTCACGACGTGATGGCACCTTTAGACAGTAACAGAGACTATCATTGGAAAGTCAGAGCTAATTTTTCTGATGATTCTCATTCGGATTACAGCGCTATCTATACTTTTTCTACAGATGATTCGCTAGTTGCCTGGTGGCAATTTAATATGAGTGCAGGCAATGGTGACACCATCACTGATGAAAGTGGAAATAACAATATCGCTACTGTCAACAGTAGCGACCTTGAAAATACCGTAGGGAATAGCCAGATTTTGGGAAAAGCCCTGAGATTTGATGGCAACGAAGATTATGCATTAGTTTCCCCCTCGACTTCGTTAGACTCGATCAATAATTCAAGCTTTAGCATTGAAGTCAGAGCTAGCTCCTCTGGCATTCAGACCAATCAGTCTTTATTGACTCGAGGTGATTCCGATGAATCCCTATCAAACCAGTTTTATAGCCTTGGGGTAATTTCGGGGAGGCTAGTTTTTGAACACCGTGCCAGCGGAGCAGATCTGGATTCACCCCAAGTTACAGCAGATACACCTATCGCAATCAATAGTTGGATTCACGCTGTCGCTGTGAGAGATTTTGGCAATGAACTCAGGCTCTATCAAGCTGGGTCTCTAGATGGAACACCAACCGCAGATAATTCAGACTCTTTCAGCTGGGCAAGCCATGAGCGGCCCTTAGCCCTCGGAGCCTTTTACTGGAATACCAATAGCCTTGATTATTTAAGCGGACTGGTTGATGAAGCGGCCCTCTATAATAGAAGCCTGAGGGGTTATGAAATACTCAATAACTACTGCGCTTTTGAAGCTCTCCTTGCTAATAACCCACTACCACAGCGCTGCTTTGAATAGGCTTAACTGAAAAGTCATTGAGAAAAATATTTCACCGTTTGGGACAGTCCATCATGAAGCTGTGTTATTTTAGACTGCTGTAATTTACCTGGTACTAAACAGCTACGTATTTGCTCCGCCAAAGGAGCCGGTACATGCTCCACCGGAACCTCACAGTCTGCAAGCTCAACAAGCAAAGTAGCAAGCTGATTAACACTCGTCTCAACACCCGTGCCAACATTAAAGATGCCGCTAAGATCACTAGAAAGTGCTTCAACACTACACTGCGCAACATCATGCACAAACACATAATCACGCGTTTGCCTACCATCACCAAAGATTGATATCGCTTGTTTTGAAAAGATTCTCTTAGCAAATATTGCCACAACACCAGCCTCACCCTTAGGGCTTTGCCTTGGGCCATAGACATTCGCATAGCGCAGAGCAACAAATGGAATTTGATAAGCCTTCTCATAAAAAGATAAATACTTTTCAATTGCTAGCTTAGTAATCCCATAAGGGTTACCTGGATTCGTTGGATGGTTCTCATCAGCCGGAAAGGATTCTTGCTCACCATAAACAGCCCCTCCGGAAGATGCAAAAATTATCTTTTTAATTTGATGCTTGCGTGCGACCTCAAATAATTTAAGTGTTGCTAAAATATTAACATTGGCATCAGCAACAGGGTCAGCAATCGAAACTCGAACATCAACCTGAGCTGCTTGATGATTCAAAACATCAGGGCGCTCTTTTGAAAAAACATCTTCAAGCTGTTCGTCCTCGATAGCCATATGATAAAATTTGGCACGCCTATCAATATTTTCCCTTACCCCAGTGCTCAAATCATCAACAACGACAACCTCATGTCCATTTTTTAGATATAAATCGACTATGTGAGATCCAATAAAACCAGCACCACCTGTAACTAATATTTTCATTTTCTACCGTAATTATCTTCGAAGCGAACAATATCGTCCTCTCCTAAGTAAGCTCCTGTTTGTACCTCTATAATATGAAGTTGTTCTTGACCGGGATTTTCTAAACGGTGCTTATTGCCACAAGGAATATAAGTTGATTCATTTATTTCTATCTCATAAATATCTTCGTCATTCTGAACTTTGGCACGTCCAGAAACAACGACCCAGTGTTCGGCTCTATGTTTATGCATCTGCAAACTCAATTTTTGACCGGGGTCAACAGCAATCCGCTTTATCTTATAACAAGGCCCTTCTTCTAATACGGTATATTCGCCCCACGGACGCCTGACCGTATTATGAGCTTCGATTAAGCTGCTATTCCGTTCTTTAAGCTCACTCACTACCTTCTTTACATCTTGAACTCTATCACGAGGACTGACTAAAACTGCATCATCTGTTTTGACAATCACAACATCTTTCATCCCTACGGCAGCGATCAAACCCTTATCGGAGATTAGCAATGATGATTCTGTATCTATAGAAATAACTTCACCTTGACTCACATTTTGGTCAGCGTCTTTCTCTTCAACCGAATAATATGAATTCCAAGAACCAACATCATTCCAATTAAAATCTACTGGAACCACAGCTCCTTGCTTTGAGTGTTCCATGATACCGTAATCTATCGATAGGTTTGGCAACTTACTAAAAACGTCAGCAACCTGAGTAATAATCAATTCATCAGAGAGATCTGACAATTCTTGCAACGCTTGATACATTGCAGGCTGATGCTGTTCTAGCTCTTGAAGCAAAACTTTTGCCTGAAAAGCAAACATCCCCGCATTCCAATAATAATTACCTTCAGCTAAATATTTTGAAGCGGTTTCAAAATCAGGCTTTTCAGCAAATCTATTAATCTCATAAGCGGAATTAGGCTCTAATTCTAAACCCGCTTGAATATAACCATAACCTGTTGCCGCATAAGTAGGCTGTATTCCAAAAGTAACCACTCGTCCGGTTGCCGCAATGTTCTGCGCCTGCTGAAGCGCCAAACTAAAAGCATCCACATTTTGGATTAAATGATCTGAAGGGAATACTCCGATGATAGCATTAGGATCACGTCGTATTATCACTAAAGAGCCCCAAGCAATTGCCGGCAATGTATTTTTGGACTGGGGTTCAACTAAGATATTCTCAATAAGCAAAGGATCAATCTCAGCAAGTTGCTGCTTTACAATAAACTGCTGTTTATCATTGGTAATAGTTACAATATGATCTGCTGAAACTGTTTGAAGTAAGCGCTTCACAGTTTGCTGTAGCAAACTATCTTCCCCATTCAACTTTAGAAGCTGCTTCGGCATTAAAGCTCGAGACAATGGCCAGAGCCGTGTCCCGGAACCACCTGCTAAAACAATGGCATACATATTTTGAGAATTCACTAAAGCCTCCAAAATAGCACTCAGCGACTAAACCGCTCCGTACCCAGTCAACATTACCTTTATACTTTTAAATACTATCTTTAAATCTAACCAAAATGAGCGATTTTTAATCCAATACAAATCATACTGCAGTTTTTCAACAGCATCTTCAACGGTATTTCCATAAGGATAATTTACCTGTGCCCATCCTGAAATACCGGGCCGTACTAAATGTCTATAATTATAAAAAGGGATTTTTTCAGCCAAACTTTGAACAAACTCAGGACGCTCTGGACGCGGGCCAATTAAACCCATATCTCGCTTAAGAACATTTATAAATTGTGGCAATTCATCTAAACGATATTTTCTAAGAAAGCTTCCTACCTTTGTAATCCTATCATCCTGCTGCTTTGCCCACACCGCTCCATCTTTCTCTGCGTCCGACCGCATTGTTCTAAATTTCATGACTAAAAAAGTCTTACCTCTAAGCCCAACTCTTTCTTGTTTAAAAAAGACTGGACCTTTTGAATCAAGCTTAATCACTAAGGCAATAATCGGAAAAAGTGGCAGGCACACAAAAATTAAGCCTACTAAACTAATAAGATAATTAGTAGCATCATGAAAAAAAGTATAAAGGTCGTTCGTAGGTTCTGTTAAGCGAGGAACTATCCAGTGATGATTCAGATGTCTTACTGGAATCTTTTTATTCAAACGCGCATAAAATTCTGGCATCTCATGGATAGGAATACCGTGCTCATGGCACTTAACAATTTCATTAAGCAAATGACCTTCCCTAGAATGAGTAACCGCAATCACCACGCCCGAAGCCGATTTATCTGTGACAACTTTCATTAACTCTGAAGACACTCCCAAAATGGGTATGGACACGTCTTCATTATTGACAGAAATAATAACCTCAGAGCCTAGTGATTTATCATCTAAAAAACCAACAACACCATGCTCACCTTTTTCCAAGATGGCAGAGGCAACTGTTTGGCCGGCCCAACCGGCGCCAACGATGATAAGTCCTTGGTTATTCATAATAAATTAGAGCTCCGCTTAATGTCGCGAACTATATATAAAAGTGGGATAAGATTCAAATCCTACTTTTTCGGAACCCAAGGTAGGCATACCATAGGAAATTATAGATACTTTTAACGATTGAGAGCTGTTCAATTTGCCGATACACGCGCCATTGATACTGGGCGGCTAGAAACTTATTACTTGATACAGAATTCTTTCTAACGCGATAACAAGCTAGTGGTTCATCTAACCCAAACCCAACAACACCCTGCTTTAATATCTTAAGCCAAAGCCCATAATCTTGCCGCTTGAGGATATCTGGCATAGAAACTTTACCGAGCTTCCGAGCATCATAAATAGCAGTAAGGCAGCCTATCACACAAGATTTAAGCAACTGCTCATATGTTACCTTTTCAGGAACACGAACAACACCCTCTTGCACAACACCTGCCTCTGACATTTTTTTATAAGCCGTAAATGATAACGCTGCCTGAGTTTCATTCATAAAAAAAAGTTGTTTTTCAAGCTTTTCGGGGTACCAAACATCATCTCCATCCAAAAAAGCAATATAACGACCCTGTGCAGAGTCAATCGCATGATTCCTTGCCTTAGCCGGGCCCATATTCTGCTGCAGATTAATGAGCTTAATCCGCTTATCTCTTGCCATATTATCTTGAACTAGCTGAACACTTCCATCCGTAGAACAATCATCGACAACAATCAGCTCCCAATTATGATAGGTCTGAGCACAGACCGAATCTATTGTCGACTGAATGAAATCCTCACAATTATAACAAGCTGTAATAATTGATACTAATTCACCATCACATGACATCATAATTTCCCTGCTCATCAGCCAAGTTTATTGTACATAAAGATCGTTTCCCAACGTAGCCAGCATCAAAACATATTTGCTTGCCCAATCTGTCCCACCTGGGATGCAAATCAATACGAAATTCATCTCTGTACTTAAAAGGTAAATAAACTTTCGCAATCAAATTACCTTGTTGACGTTCCATATCAAATACCATTAGCTGTTTGACTCTACGGCGATTTGGATAGGTATCTGTAACAAAATAGTGTTTCCCCGTTGCAAATTGAGGGTGCCCATCAGAAGTAAAGTAGTTATTTCCAATCATTTCAAACTCTTCACTTTTGTCTGTGAATAAATAGTAAGCATCTTTACCTTGTTTCACATTAGAATACGCCAGAATATGATTTTTATCATACCAAGAAATATGTGAAACCATGCCATCATTTGGAAATACATGAATATTTTTTCCGGATAAATCAGCAGAAAGCATACGTGTCCACAGTTTTTTATCAGGGCCATGATGCCAACGATGAAAAAAAACAAATCTTTGGCTATCCGGAGCAAATAAACAATGCGTGAAGAAGTGGAACGCACCCTCCATCGACGGCTCAGGATGAAGCCCTGCAATTTCAGCAATGGAAAAGAGTGGTCTGACATTCTCTGTCTGCAGGTCAATCAATGCCAAATCACCGCCCTCAGGCGCTAACACGTTATGAAAGGGGTCTACTCCATGTTCATAGCCATAACCTGGCATACCCTGGCGCAATCTCTCAAAACTATAACTTAAGGCATAACCACCAGAAGGGCTTATTGCCCCAACTGCGCGGGACAAGGTTTTAAGTAGCCTCCCATTTGTGTCATAAATACGCGAAACATTTTGGCCACCCTCTGAATCATTGAATAAAAAGTTTCCCGAATCACCTACCCATTGCAACATTGATCCCTGTTGCCAATTCCAAGCATTACAGGAAGCGATCGGATTAAAATCTTGGCATTCACTTCCGGAAAAAAATCCTATTTCGACTTGATCTGATTTACCTATCTTACGAGACGACTGAAGAATCTTATGTGCCAATAAGCGTTGGTTGTCTGGACACCAAGGAATCTTATCATGAAAACCAAAGAAAAAGTTTTCTCTCACCACCGGACGATATTTAGAAACAAACTTCTCCGGAGGCACAAGTGATGTACTGAACTGATACACTCGAACTAAGGTCCTCTTTAACTTGGGACTTGCTTTAACACAGTCGTATACAATTCGTTCTATTCGATTCATAAATAACTACCTGCTTAACATAGCAATGATATTTTGATGCTCTTGGGTATAACAATAAGATTTTTCAGGCAAATTAAGCACATTAGTCTGATAAGACATTATATCTGTTTGACTAAGAGAAAGAATCTTTTCCACACTAGACTCAACATCAGATAAATCTAAAACCAAACCTAAGTCTTTTTCCTGCACAACCTTAGAATCTTCTGTGCCACGCTGGCAAATCAATGGCTTACCAAAATAACATGATTCATAGAAACGATTAGTGCGTTTCCAATCACAGTCGCCTAAATCTGTTTCATCATAGGGAGCACAAGCCCACACAAGATCCACAGAATCATAAAGTGATGGTAAATCTATAGGAGATTTATAGGGGCCCGCATAAGACAGGTTTTCAATAGACTGGCTCTGTTCTTCAATATCTTTAGGGCTTAATGGCACCCCTCTAAGTAAAACTTTGACGCGGCCATCCGATTTAAGAGCAACTAACTTTAAAATCTCCCAAGAGCGCTCACAACGTAAAACACCAAAAAAACCAACTACCAAATAATCGCGATTTTTCTTATTGATAATTTTATTATTCTTTTGAGGCTCCTGAGTAGCATCCAATTTATTTTCAACCACTATGTATTCACATTTATTCGCATTAAGTACTTTTTTATAATACGACTCAATATAAGCTGGCGATGTCACAACAACAAGCGTCACTAATTTAAGCATCAACCTTTCTATCAAGCGAATTAGCTGAGACACTAAGCCTTTCTTCAATTGAATAGGCCTAATATCAGCAACCTCATAGACAAGTTTGACTCTACTAAAAGTAAACAGCTTTGAGATAATTGCAATCATCAACATATCGAAACCAAAACAATAAATAACGTCCTGATTTCTAGTGACTTGAATCACACGCCACATCGCCTTCAAATATTTCATGATGCGGCGCCCATAGGACCCATGCTCAATTTGTCCAAAGCTAATATAATCAAGGCAACTATCATCAGCTGGATAATGATCGCGGTCAAAACCCAGAACTAAGGGAGTAACCCCTTCTGACACTAAGTTCCTCATCCGTTTATGAGAATAAGCATCTTTAGCGTACTGCAGTAAAAATAAGAAATTCATAGGAATATTTCCCTCAAACTAAGCCAACTTGGGCCCTATCATCTACTTCCCTCATCAAAAAACTAAACACCGGTAAATAGAGTGGCATGAATGCCCATGATGACAATGTGTCATAAACTAATGATGACGCGATAAAAATACATAATATGTATCTTACAAATATCGACAAGTGATCATCCATGCTTTTTCTAGCCAGATGATAGATATAGATAATACTGCCCAGATATACACTTATTCCCAGTATTCCATAACGGAAGAAAATAAAAAGGTAGTCATTATCTAATATACCAAGAACCGAGTTTTTCCTAGGTCCGGCCCCGAACAAAAGAACCAATGTATTCTGGCTATATAAATCCCAAAAATATACTGCGGCCTTTTGCCAAGTATTAATTCTACCAGCAAGATTATGGAATTCGATAATCTGTGCCAAACTACTCAACCGTTTTAAGAATTCTAAAATAGCACTTAAGCGCGGGCTTAATTCAATAAGATAATTGAAGGTAAAAAGCAGTAAAACTAGGATTATAGGAGCTGCCACCAAGATAATCGCTGCGTTAAAAAAGGACTCCTTAAACTTTGCATACAAATGCTTTGCAGCCAGAAAAGATAATAACCCAAAATAAATGATAATAGAAAATACCGACCCAGTAAGCATGATACCCAAACAATATACTGGAGTAATGAGATAGAACCTAAACCTTGTGAAGGTCAGTTCAGCAACAATTGTTGCGGCCATAATATAAATGGCCATGATATTCGGATTCCCTAAAGGTCCGACCCCCCTCACGATACCTGTCTGCACTTTATCTGAAGAATAGATAATGCCCAATGGAGCCACCGCGCCAGGGGCTACAATCTGTAAGATAGCAACAAATACCTGAAGCAATGCAAATAAGATAAGTAAATTAAAAAACCAAATTTTAATAGACCTACTCGACAGATGATAAAAAACAAGGCCGCAGAATAAAAAATAAAATGGCCTGGCTAGCTCAGCAGCACTTCTTAAATTCATGTCTGCAATATTTACTAGCAATGATAAGAACACTGAGAAAAAAACAACTACAGAAAAATAAACAATCTTTTTATTTAATGAAACTCTATCTATCCCTACCCTAAACACAAAAATAAAATACAGATAAGCAGAGGCTAAAACTGGTAATAAAATAAAGACTTGGCGTAAGGCACTCCCCAACTTTAAACTAGGATAGGGCTTAAAAAACATAAGCAATAAAAGCCCAATGATAACTACACTTGATATTGGGGCTGAACGACTGGACTTAGTATCTAACATAGCTATTTATAGAAACTACGGTGAGCATCACTAGCCAAGTATGGTAGGTTTCCAATCAGACAGTGATATCCAAGCGTACGGAATCTCATCAGTTTTTTCATAAACTTGAACTTAGCGGTAGTGGCATCCACATTTAATATTTCTTTACGTAGACGATTACGAATAGGCATAAACTGATGACCATCTTGAAAGGTCTTTGTCTCCTCATGAGCTCGATAACACGACAGTGGACGCCTCAAATGCCTAAACTTTCCTCCTGAGGCATAGAATTGAAACCATAAATCCCTATCCATCTCTAAATAGAGTTCTGAATTTAACCCTCTAACCTTATTATAAAGTGAGCGTCGCCAAAACATAGATGCTTGGTGCAAGCTAAATGAGTCCGTTAAAAAACCCCAGCGACTAAATGGGACCGATCTCATTTCGCGAACAACTTCATCCTCGGCATTAATAATAAAAGTATCTCCATAAATTAAATCAGTAGCCGTATGGCGCTTAAATAATTCAGCCACACTTAGTAACGAGCCTTGAGTATAGGTATCATCCGAATTGAGCCATGCTAAAATATCTCCTGTTGCCCTAGAAAAACCCTTTTCAATAGCATCCGTTTGCCCCTTATCTGGTTCTGACTGCCAATAATTCAAGTAGGGCTCATATTTTTTAATGATTTCTACAGAATGATCAGAAGAGCCTCCATCCATAATAATATATTCAAGATTAGGGTAATTCTGATTTAATACGCTCAAGATCGTCCGCTCTAAAAAAACACCTTGATTATATGAAGGTGTCACCACAGTAATACGCGGATAATCTGCAGGAACTACTTCTGAGTCACCCTGTTTAAACAACGCATGATTCAAAAAATTACTTAAATCACTCTTCATAGACTTTGTGTTATATATTTGCTTACTCATATCACTCTACTGGTTTAAAATTTCCGCTACGGTTTCACGTACACAAAGGGCATACTTTTGATAATTCCAATTCTCTTTAAATGATATCATTTCTTTTTTCAAACCCTCTCTCACGCCTTCGTCCAACCAAAGAGATTCGATCGCAGCGGCCATACTATCAGCCGACAATGGATCAAAATAAAGCGAAGCATTTCCCAATTGAGCCCTCATTGAGAAAATATCTGAAACAGCACTAGGGCAATCACAATATATTGATTCTAAAGGCGGTATATTAGTAGGGCCAAAGAAACTCGGCATAATGAAGCACTTAGCACGCTTATACAAACCTGCCATATATTGATCAGGGACATAGCCCATAAAATAAACCTGCTCTTGAAGAGCAAGTTTATTCACTTTAGCGACAACCTCTTCATAGGCATTCTTCTTTGAGCCACAGAACACTACATTGACGATCACACCACGCTTCCTGAGTAAATCAAGCGCTGCTAAAATACGTAAATGATTTTTATGCATCCAAAATTGTGCTGGATAAAATAGATACTCTTCTGGAAGCTGATATCGTTCATTAAAATCTTCAGGGATTGGCTCTGAAATATACTTAGGCATAATATAAGGAAGTACGCATACTTTATCAGGGTCTACTTGGTACGACTCAACAACATGCTCTATACCAATCTCTGAATCGACCAATATATTTTTTGACCACTCGCAAATATTTCGATAAAGTTTTTCACGACGTCCATATTCGCCATTCGCAGAAACCTCTGGAAAATGTTTCTGATAGCGGTGCATCAGGTCATGGATAATTCCAACGGCAGGTACATCAATCTCATAAGTCCAGACATCTTGTGCCGGGAAAAACCAAATATCACAACCTTCGGCATGCAGACTTTTTGATAGCCCATGAATATATCGATTAATGCGACGCCACCACCTGACAGGCAAATTCACACGTCGCCAAAATGACGCTATGATACGCGAAAAAATGCTAACCTTGATATACCTAGATTGAACATCATGCGTTTCCAGCCAACCTTTCCAATAACGATTGGTATAAGCCGCGACAACAGTATACTCAGAGCGCGGCAATGAAATCAGCCCTTCAAGCAAGGCTTGGCTATACTGAAAGATGCCCCCACTATGTGGCTGACCACCTAGAAATATTCCTATTTTTCTCATAACGCTTCTAGCAGAAAACAAACACTCCAGGTGCCAAAGCTTGGCTCTTTCCCAGTCAGCCACTCACATGATTTTAAAATTTTAAAGTTATTTTTTTCAGCCAACATGGCTATTTCTGGAGTAAACAAATATCTCATTGAATGAGTCTCAGTAATTTCATCAAAAGTTGCATCCGTTTTATTCTCAACTCTCACAGTATAATTAACATCTACAATATTTTGAGTAGGCTTCATAACTGGATTAGCATAACGCGTCACAACAGCTGTATCATTTTCTACACGCTTTTCACGCTGCTCAGGGCGCTCGGTTAGAACCGCAGGGCCATACCATGAATCAAATAAAAAAAGCCCCCCAGGATTCAGATGCTTTCTAGCGGTTGCAAATGCTGACTGTAGCTCTTCATTGCTATTTTGATAATTAATGACATGAAACAATGAGACCACAGCACTAAATTTTTCCTGCAAATCTAAGCTCTTCAAGTCTGATTCTGAAAAACTCAACTGGCTCTGCAATGAACTATCTAATAAACTCTTTTTTTCGTTTGCCCTCTGAATCATCCCCCGACTCTGATCGATCCCTGAAACTGAATAGCCTAAATTAGCAAAATGCACCGCATGCCCGCCGGATCCACACCCTAATTCTAAAATCGATTTCTCAGTAGCTGGTAAGCTCTCAAAAAAACTATCAACAAAAGCTACTTCGTCTGCGTAACCCTTATCTTGATAGAATAGCTCATAATAAACTGCATAAGCATCAAATGTCGCCATGGCTCACCTTCTATGTACCCAATACTTTTTTAACCGCTGCAGCTACAGTACATATTTGATCTTCATTTATTGCCAAACCACTGGGGATATAAAACCCTCTGCGAGCAATCCGTTCTGATACAGGAAAAACATCCCCTTCAAAGAGACCTAATTTTTTAAAAACAGGCTGCTCATGCATTGGCCAAAAGAATGGGCGTGTCCCTATACCTAACTCGCGTAACCGAATCATCGCCTCATCGGCATCATAGCCAACATCATCAGCTAAAATGAGTCCATACACCCAATAAATATTATCCGCATAATCTGTTGCTACGACAGACTTAGCAAGGCCTACAATATCTGATAGCAGCTTATTATACTGTTCACCAATCCAACGTTTCTTCTTAATATTTTCTTCCAGCCGCTCTAACTGAGCGACTCCTATTGCGGCCTGAAGATTAGATAAACGATAATTCCACCCTAGCTCTTCATGAACAAATCTTTTTTTAGCCTGAAAACATAAATTCCGAAGTGACTGGATTCTCTCTGCTAACAATGAATCGTTAGTCAAAACCATGCCACCTTCGCCTGTAGTCACATGCTTATTCGGATAAAAACTAAAAGTACTAATATCACCAAAACTACCACAGGGCTGACCATAATAAGTTTGCCCAATCATTTCGGCAGCATCTTCAATAATTTTAATATTATGTTTGCGAGCAACTTTCAAAATAGGGTTCATATCTACCGGCAAACCATAAATATGAACCACCATAATAGCCTTTGTTCTTGGAGTAATTTTCGCTTCTATCTGACTTGCTGTCATATTCCAGGTCATAGCGTCACAATCTACGAGAACAGGCGTAGCACCTGCGCGTACAACCGCAGCAGCACAAGAAATAATTGTAAAGGTAGGCAAAATAACTTCATCGCCAGCACCAATTTCTAAAGCCGCAATAGCTATATCTAATGCCGCAGAACCATTAGCCACGGACACCCCATACTTACGATCTACCCGCTGAGCAAAAGACTCCTCAAACTGCTTCACAAATGGTCCTTCAGAAGAAATCCAACCTGTATCAATACACTCATTCAAGTATTTCTTTTCATTACCTGCTAACAAAGGTTCATTTACTGGAATAAATTTATTCATTGGCGTCTGCTATTTTCTTCAGATCTTCTTCTGAGGTATCAAAACGAGTCTTATCAGAATCCCCTGCATAAGGACCTTGTTTAACTTCAATCATCTCAAGTTCTTCAAGGGCTTCAAAACCATGCCCTCCATTAGCAAGAAGTATAATATCTCCTGCTTCAAGCACTCTACTCTCTAGATAATTTTGTTGTTTGGTATAAAAATCAACCCGAACTTTCCCACGCCTAATAAATAGAACTTCTTGAGTATAATGAACTTCGCGCGGCACTTGGTTATGAACATGCGGCTGAATAACCTTACCCTTAGGATGGCGCATATATCCCAACTGCTGGGAGAAATCATCCGGTGTAAAAAATTCAATGCCGGGTTTATTATAATTTCGGCTTAAAATAAGCGCTAAAAATTCTCCGTCATGCTTTATCTCTTCGAGCATGCTAAATCCTTTCTCTAATCAACTGGTCGAGCTGAATAGCCCTGTTATCAAAGGTATGGTCTCGCAAAACCCTTTGCTGACCAGCCGCGGCAATTTTTTCACATTCATCAGGGTTATCCAATAACCAATGAGCCTTCTCAACACATTCTGAAATTGAACTATAAGTAAGCACTTCTTTATCAACTTCAAATAACTCTGAAATATTTTCCTTATAATCAGTCAATAAACAAGTTCCAACACCTGTAACCTCAAAAAGGCGGGCATTCGAAGCATATAGTGGAGATGAGTCAGCATGAATATTCAGCATCACTCTTGATTGCGCTATAGCCTGATACATATCCAGACCATATACAGCAGGTTTTAGGTATTTTTTCAGCAAAGGGTGTACTGGACGTACTGGAGCTGCATCAGGTTGGATTGAAGCTACTTTCAGAAACTTTTGAAGCTTGCTAGCTGGCACGCCTACCTTTCCTAGAAATCTTCCACCTTGATAAAACGCATACTTAACTAAATATTTTATATCCGCCTTAATAGAATTATTCGCACTGGGCGAGTAAACTGATATATCAATTTCTTCAACAAGCTTAAGGAGCATTTCTTCCCTGTTTTGATGAAACTGTAAACCTCTAACCAACTGACCAATAAAGCTAAAGCCCAATTGCCCTCTCTGCGTATCAATTTCACTTAAGATAACTGGATCAAACGCGTGATTAAGGTGTTCTGAATCAATATCGGCCTCCCTAAACTGACTCACTGACTCAGGGGCACAGCTCAAGACAAGATTAAAATTATTCCAGGGGAACTTCTTTGGGAAAGCACTTCCTGCCCACCCTATCAAAAAATGCTGCGACTGTTCTTGCTGAATTGCTTTCAGTGCATCTGAATCAGAACTATCAAACCATACTATATCCGGACAATATTTTCCTACTTGAGCAGCAGCAATATTTGCTAATGGCATATTGTGATAATCTTCAAACCCTTGTTCCTTAGCCCAGGTTCTTTGCAACGGTTCAACATTACCGCAAATGATCTCAACATCATAACCATAAGAAGCTAAAGCACGTATATATGCATCAAACCACCCAAAGCGATCCCGAAAAAGTACATCCCGCTGTTCAGCATAAGGCATATCCGCTAAATTAAGATTATTCGTATAGAATAATTTTAAATAGTGAGAATAAAAAACCGTGTAGACTAGTAATTTGATAATTTATCTCCTCGAGATCTTATCGCCAATTTTCATAATAAGGTACTCTCTATCATTTGAATTTTTACCAAGATAAATTGGCTGACTCCCAAACCACCACTCCGCATAAAGCAAACTAGATGAATCAGAACCAACAATCGGCACATTTCCAACCATAAGTGCTAATATCTCAGCAGGAATATAACGGTTAATCTTACCTCGGATATCCAAAGCCTTTAAGCCTAACTTATTGAAATATGGTACAAGATTAAACCTATTTATTGGATGATTTTTAATTAGAAAACATGACCCATCTAACTTTACAGGAGAAAGTTGTTTTTCTAAGTATATGTCATATTGACCACCTTCAACTACCTTATGTTTATCTGGTAAATACACATATGGATTATCATAACATGAAAGCTGTTCCTTTAGCTTATCGATCTCAGCAACTTCTTGACCGTAGCGCTTTCTATATTCCGATATAAAATAATGATAAATAGCCTTTGCTGTCTCCCGAGCATCCAGTGATAAACTAATAGGCTCATTAGCATTTTCTTTCGTAACGCTGCTTCTTCCTCCATCCGTCAAAATAATTTTTTTCACTTTTGGATCAAGCGGATACCTCAAAAGAAAACTCAAAATAGATTTCATAATACCCGAAAATAGCCCACCCCTACTATCCCCATAGAACATAAGCTGCTTATATTCTCCTGCACCATGTTCAGTTAAATAATAGCTAACTTTCTTATTATAAAAAAAACGCCATAACTGACTATTGCCGGAAGCAAATATGTTATCAATAGGGCCAAACTCAGCTAACCCTTTCTTAATCTCTTGGGCATTTCTCCGACATTTTTTTAGATATTTCAGGTAATTCCAGTTATCTTTAAGCGATAAAAATTTAATGTCGTAATATGTGTCAATCTGCTTCTGCCATGAAAAATACTCAGCCAATATGTCTTCAATCAACAAGTACTCTTCTGAAACGATCCGGGCCTCTTCTGAACTAACCTGATTTAATATCCGCCTTTCCTTAATAAGAATATTGACATCATCTGGGAATAACGCCTTGGCAATAACTGTCGAAGCAATTATCGCTGTATGCCCATTAACAAAAAAAACATTCACTTTCATATCTCAAAAATTAAAAGCACTTACTAAAAAGGCTCTACTTGATTGGTTTTAACATTATATACAGGAAGACCTTTAAGTAATTCAGCTCTATCGTTACCGGATATATAAGTAAGATTACCACGCTTATCTCGGCTTTCTCTATATTGTGAAAGCACATAGCCATCTTTTAGGCCAACTTCCTTGACAGCACTATTCAACCTGTCCCTTCTAACAAAATAAGCGTTATTGCCAGCACTATTACATCCAACAAAAGCATAATTCTTTTGGGCTGCTAGAGCATGAAGCCCCGCTAATGAAGACCCAAAATAAAGATTACTATAGTGAGAACTTGTTCGGTAGAATTTCTTATCATATGGAACTGTTATAGCCCTATCAATACCAAATACACTATTGTATTCCACGATCACTAAAACCGGTGATATAACGTCTATACTTTTCCAAACCCAGTAATCGTTACCATCTATGTCAATATGAAGCAGCCCTATCTCTGAATTAATTAAACTCGACTCTATAAGAGAATTTATATTGTCGCAGTCTACGAAAGCATGCTTTGCTAAAAGGTTGTGCTTCCAATAATATTCGGAACTGGTAATTTTATTTACGTTTTCTATAGACCCATCCATAATAAACCCTGACCAGTTATCATTCATCATGAGGAAACGTGTATTTGATTCTCTATAATCTTGAACTCCAAATTCGATAAAAGTTTTACAGTCGATTTCTAATTTATTCACTAACCACTGAATAATCCCATCATCCCCCCATTGAGAAAACACCTTAAACTCAACATCATGCAAACAAGAGGTTTCAGAATAAGTTTTTAT
>JAJFLM010000309.1 GCA_021772655.1 Deltaproteobacteria bacterium | reverse complement strand
AGATAAGAGTATGACTCAATAAAAAAGCCAGCCCTGAAACCAGGGCTGGCTTTTAATTAATAACTAGCTTCTATCGCTAGACAAAGCGTCTTTTCGCAATCACCAAGCTTAAGCCGGCTGCTAACAGCATCAGAGCACCCATTGGGTTCGACTGACCGGCTATTCCTAATGAACACCCTCCACTACTAGCGGTGGCACCAATAAGTGTACACTCTGCCGTACAGGTCTCGCTCAATCCAGCATCATCGCATTCTTCTCCTGCAAGCGCATTGACCGTACCATCGCCACATTCCGCAACTGTACAATCCGTATTACAGGTCTCAGACTCACCCGCATCATCACAGGCTTCTCCAGAGGTGACGTTAGTATTGCCATCTCCACAACTCACTGCGGTACAATCATCGTTACAAGTTGCTGATTCACCGGCATCATCGCAAACTTCTCCAGCAGTGGCATTGATAACACCATCACCACACTCGGCTACGGTACAATTGGCGTTACAAGTTGCAGACTCACTGACATCATCACAAGCTTCTCCGGCATGAATAATACCATCGCCACAAGTGACATCAACCTCAACAGCTCCAATATCCGTCACAGCATTACCATCATCATCACCATCCAAAGGACGCGTAGATCCCAGCTGATCTGTAATGAACCCTCCATTATCAAGACCTGCATCAATAGCAGGACTTCCTGATAAAGGAATATGAACCGCTGTCGCAATGCCATTAGCTGGGTCGCCACCGTCAGCAGGACTCAAGACATCCAGTAAAGGATCGATTGGATCCATAGCTGTCCCTACTTGGTCATTCACTGCAGATGTAAAAGCTGTGCAGCCATCGTCAGAACCTACTAAATTATGGCCACCTAGAAAAGATACAATTCCAGGCATCCCTGTCGTCGAGCAGTCCGGACCGGTAGAATTGGCCGTATTCTCAGCAATAATTGTATTGAACATCTGAACGGTTCCAGAGCCCATCACACTCGCAATACCACCACCATCACTAATAGCCTCATTCTCAGTGATCGTCACACCTAAAAGACTTACAGCTGCACCATTCCCGCAGCCATCATCAGAACTGATACTAAGCGAAATTGCGCCACCATCGTTTTCCGCATGATTACCGCTAAGTGTGCTATTTATCATATCCAGGCAAGAGTCTGCTTGGGAAATACGAATCGCCCCACCACTAAGAGCTGCACTATTATTAAATAATGTACTGCTCTCAATACTAACATTGGAACCATTTCCCACTGAAATAGCACCACCATTATCTGCTATAGCCTGATTTCCCAGAAAACTTGAACCTGTCACACTAGCGGTACTATTAAAATTCGCATGCAAAGCACCACCACCATTTGCGCCACCTTCAGTCTTGTTGTTCTTTAAAGTTGAATCCGCTAGTTCCAGCGCACCACCATCAAGATGGATGCCACCGCCGCCGCCATTATTGCCGCCTTGAGCTGTATTGTTATCAAGAGTGCTCTGTAAAATTTCTACCGTACTGTTATTAGAAGCAGAAACTCCACCTCCATTATCAGCAGCCGTGTTTCCAGAAATAATACTATTACCACTTATTGTTAACTTCTCTCCACCTGAAATGTTGACACCGCCACCATCTGCAGTCGTGCTGTTTCCAGAAATTGTACTATTTGTAATGGTTAAATCGCCGTTTGTACTACTCACACCACCACCGTTTGAGGTAGCGAGTGTATTTCCAGTAATAACCATATTTTCTAAAGTAAGACTGTTGGTATCATCAGCAATAAGAATCCCGGCTCCGCCAGTGACAGTCAGTCCTGAAATAACTACAGGCGTTAAGCAAGGGGCTGTACATGCATCATTGATGTCAAACACCCGGCCACTATCTCCGTCAGCATCAATTGTTAGACTTCCAGCTCCAGGGCCTACAATATTGACAGCCACAGTTATAATTGAACCACCTGGATTTACAACGATCTTTGGCAAAGTACTTCCCAAAGTAATCGTCGAGCCATTCAAACTTGCATCAAACGTAATCGTGGAACCATTCTCATCAGCATTGATCTGCTGGATAGCCGCGCGCAGCGTACAAGGGCCATCACCAACATTGTCATTTGTGTCGCAAACCCCATCATTGAGATTCTCATCACTACCATCGCCTAAATCGTTGACAACATAGTCAGCAGCAAAAGCCGCTTGGTTAGGTACAAGGAAAACTGTACTCAATATAATTGCTAGGAACCCTAGCTTAAAAAATGCATTCATAGTCTTCTCCTTAAATAGCATTAACTATAATTAATTTGGTTTACCTAACCTGCGGGATGACTAGCAGAAGGGGGGGCGACTTAATAGTAGGAGTGCTTTATTTCCATATACCACTTGAACACGCTTATTTTATAGATAGGCTTGACATAGAAATAATGTGTAACTTCGGATAATTGCACTGGGCTTAGCTTTACTGAGCTAAATAAAAATCTCTTAAAAAATAAAAGCCCGGTAGGACCAACCTACCGGGCTTTTATAGAACATCTATTTTTTTGGATTTAAGGCTTAGTACTTTTTCGCCATGACTTCTAAACCATCGCCACCTGTGGCACCACGATAGTTGATGCGCCACCAGCTGACAGAACCCGAAAGGTCATCACGAATATTACGAGCACGCTTATTCGCTAAGCTACGATCGGCAGCATTAGCCGTCACTTCTAAACGAACCCGCTTACCGAAAACATTTTCAACCGCACTACGATGCTTATTGATAATGCCGGCGACTTTACTCATGCTGCAAGTGGTTTCATTCTCAGTCGTAGCATTTTTAAAACGACAACCTTCCTTGCGAATGTCTTTGTTAAGCTGATCAATAACAACCATAGAACCGGCTGTATCAAGTGACTTACCAATATTTTTGCCGGCGTTGCCACCAAGACCACCAATATTACCAAAACCACCGTAAGCGTGAACTCCGATGAATAAGGTTAACAGACTGAATAATGTGATATGAAATTTCATACGTTCTCCTTAAAAACTAGATACATAAAAATGACGGGCCCGCGCCGGGCCAAGCCCCCCTACGAACTCTACTAAATTCAGAAAAGAGTAGCCAAAGCCAGGCAAAAAGCCAACGAATTTATTCATTCACAGCCCCGCTGCCTTAATTATTTCGAGACCCACGCTCAAACCCGCAAAGCTATTGTGTAATCACCTTAACAAGTGAATACTCATGTTAATGGAATTTAGCGCCCCGCTCATTCAAGGCCGCTTACTCAAGCGCTACAAGCGCTTCCTTGCAGATATTGAGCTAGCCAGCGGAGAACTCATCACCGCACATACCTCAAACACAGGGGCCATGACGGGACTCACCCAGACAGGCAGCCCGGTCTATGTCAGCCAACACGACCATCCCAAACGCAAATTAAAGTACACCTGGCAACTCATCCAAATTGATCAACATTGGGTAGGTATCAACCCTATCTTAGCAAACCATCTCACTGAGGAAGCGATTCGCAATGATGTGATTACCGAACTCCAAGGCTATGACGAAATAAAACGCGAAGTCCGCTATGGAAACAACTCTCGTATTGATTTGCTGCTGAGCAAATCATCCGGAGAAAACTGTTATGTTGAAGTAAAAAATGCCACGCTAGTGGAACAACAAACTGCCCTATTTCCTGACGCGGTTACCCTAAGAGGCTTGAAACACCTCCAAGAACTAAGTCAAATGACTCAAGCCGGACATCGCGCTGTTATGTGCTATATTGTTCAACGCAGCGATATTAATCGCTTTGCCCCCGCTGATCACATTGACCCTACTTACGGCAAAGCCTTGCGCTTAGCCCAAGCCGCTGGCGTAGAGTTAATTGCCTACAATGCGCAAGTATCCCCTCAAGGCATTCGATTAAAACAGGCCCTACCCATCTCCCTCCCGTAAAAAAAGACAAAAAAAAGAGCAAGGCATCCGCCTCACTCTTTTTTATAAACCATGACTTCGCTGGTGCCAGCACTGCGTAGCTTCAGCGAAGCAGTGTGCCCGGGGCCGGACTTGAACCGGCACGGGATTAGATCCCGAGAGATTTTAAGTCTCTTGTGTCTACCAATTCCACCACCCGGGCAGGGGTAGTAAAACAATATGAGGCGCGGGCGGGAATCGAACCCGCGGATAGCAATTTTGCAGACTGCCGCCTTACCACTTGGCCACCGCGCCTTTACTAAGTCTTTCTCTCTGCCGTTAGCACGGAAAATCACACTGGGCTTTCACTCGCTCTTTAAGCGAGATCTCAATGCCACGAACGACTTTTCTTTGAAAAGTCGTGTGGTCATTGGAACTTGGCCACCGCGCCTTCAAAACGAGGCGCTCTTCATAATAAGAAATCATCGAAATGTGTAGGAAAAAGTGAGTTATCAGGAACTTTAAGACGACTCTCACCCAATAAAAGGGAAATGAAACCTAAAATCAAGGCACATTGACCCTATAGACCTTTCAATATCTAGCCAAATTGAGCCAAGCAGCGCTCAAATAACCTGAATTCCTTAAAAAAAGAGGGGGCAAGTCTGCCCCCTCTTTTGCACAAGCGATTCTATTTATTCAGCGCTGATATACCTAAGAAAACGCAAACTTGCTAACAACGCAAATATCCCGATCCATGTCATGTCAATAGGCGGTGGGCTCGTTAACTCAGGAATTAAGGTGCAAGCCCCACCACTGATATCAAATGGGTTAGAGCCACCAGCACCTTCTCCACCTACCACAGGACGTTCCTCGCCTTCTAAATCAATGAAACTATCGATATCACCATCACCATCTGAATCAAAACCAATGACATTATCATCCTTTTCACCATCGCCATCTGCGTCAATAACTTCATCTGTAAGCTCACTTTGAATATCATCATCCGGATCCCAATACACATCACCCTTACCATCACCATCAATATCGATGATAAAATCGTCGCAACCATCACCATCGCCATCAATAGTAAATAATAAGCTAGAAGACTGATCTTCATCTGAATAAAAATCAAAGCATGGTTCATCAACATTCACACGGACGGCCGATTCGTCATTACCATCACCGTCAATGTCACGACTTGTCGTATTGCCTGAGCCGCTTCCACCACCATCACTTCCACCGCTGCCAGAACCTGAACCACCATCAATAACAGCAACATCAACATCCGCACCAATCTCAATCAGAGTCCCTGCAGCCGTTGCACTGACAGCAAGACCAAAATCTAATACCCCTGCGGAGCTGGGAGCATCAATGTTACCAAGGCTTATTGTGATCATCCCGCCAACATCTAAGTGAATCAGATCCAGTAAAATGGTGGAGCCATTGAGTACCGGCTGCAAACTATTGCTACCCAACCTAATTTCATCGATCCACACATGCGTTCCTACATCTATGTCAAGCAACTGACCTGTTTCTAAAACAAGTCCAAGGCTGAGAATATTATCGCGTAGACTGGCATCTACCCCTGACAAATCAATAATGACTTGAACCCATTCACCATCAGCCAGCAAATCAACATCAGCAACAATCCCGGCATCCAGAGCAAAGTGTAATGCTGGGTTGATATTGGCCAAATCGGCGCTCTCTGATAAAACTAAGGCCGAAGCCCCTAAATCAATATCAGCTGCCAATAAACTGTCTACTTTAAGGCGCAAACTTAAAAAGTCAGACTGACTAAAATCAGTAATATCAACACCTGCGACTAAATTAGAAAAAATAGAAACTTCCAGCAGACTCAAAGCCGAGATACTTAGTGGGATATCCGCACGTAAACTGCCAGAGCCTGCAAAGATATCAGCAGCATTAAGCTCTGCCTGCAGATCCGCAGCAAGATTAAGATTCAAACCTATCAGTGGTTTTAACACCGCTTCAATATTCCAGCCATCATCTCCCAGAGAAACGGCAATAGCCGGACTGTCTAAGTCATCAAAGATACTGCCTAAAGTACCTCCCATCACATCAACTGTCACCTCACCAGCCGCACCAACATTAAAATTAGGCGCTGGCAGCTCACTCGGCACAGTCAGTGCAATTGTCCCATCGGCTAAGGTTTCAGTTGCTGTATATTTTATATTGAGATCATGACCGAGAGTATTCGTGAAAATGACATTGGGATTAACTGCGGCCGTCCCGCTACCATCATCTGCAAACGAATGTTGAAACGACAATGTAAGAAATGAAATAGTCAGGCAAATGATTATCAGAAACGGATGCTCGCTTGATTTTGACTTAGATCGCATAGAATGTATCTCCTTATAAAAATTAATTCTACGCGAAAACGACTAACAAATAAATTATTAAAACGGTGAATCTCCAATAATATCAATCTATTATGGCTACATAATGGATAAATATTTAACCAAACAAGGGAGTGTTAGGGATCCAAACGCTGAAAAGTGGCAAAACATCGATCTAACTCAGCATTCACTACGCACGTAAGAAAAAGCCCCTCTACTTGTGATACCAGTCCTGCTACATTTGCCACCCTCTCAACATCATGCTCATTCTTCACAAGTGATAAATGACAGATCGAAAAATTCTCTTCCATCACAGCAATCACATTGTCATAAGTATCGGTTTGCAGTCTTCCCAAAATCGTATCACCTGCTACCAATAAGGTTCCTTCCATCGCCTGCACCAATACACCTTATTTTTCCTTGAAACAGCCCGAAGGGCTCAGACAAACCTATGTGTAGCTATCTACCTGAAAAATAGGCTATTTCTATTAAGCTTCCTCTTGCCTATTTTATAGGCACAAAACCCATCCATCTCTTTGAATTTTTTACACTTTTTTCATTGACCCCTTGCCAAAAATGACCATAATCTCAACAACTAGACTGACATGTCAGTCTAGTGAGGCTTACATGACTAAAAAACCATGTCAGCCTAGCCAGACTCAAGGCAATCAAACTAAAGCAAGTAAACCTATCTAGGAGCGTACATGCCTAAAGAATTAATGATCGGAGTCGATGTTGGCTCGACGACTGTTAAAGCCACTGTTGTTGATCCAGAAAGTTTAGAAATTTTATGGAGTGATTATCAACGTCACGAAACCAAACAACCTGAAAAGGTCATGGAATTTCTGATCCGCATTGGCAACGAATTCAGTGAGTATGCTCAAGAAAACATCCGCATCTTTATTACAGGCTCAGGCGCTGGTCCCCTCTGCGAGCCTCTCGGCGCTAAGTTTGTACAAGAAGTTAACTCCGTCACCCTCGCCGTTGAAAAACTCCATCCTGATGTTGGTTCTGTTGTGGAGCTCGGCGGTCAAGATGCCAAAATTATTATTTTCAAAGAGAACAAAGAAACCGGCGAAAAACAGGCCATCACTTCCATGAATGACAAGTGCGCCTCCGGTACGGGCGCCACTATTGACAAATGTATGATCAAGGTCGGTGCCGATAATGAATTCTCTTCTAAGCTTATCTTCAATGGCGAAAAACTCCATCACGTGGCCGCCAAGTGTGGTGTGTTTGCGGAAACCGATATCGTGAATTTGGTGAAGTCCGGTATCCCTTCTGATGAAATTTTAAATTCATTGGCGGATGCCATTGTGATGCAGAATTTATCTGTGCTTACCCGCGGAAACACCCTGCGTCATAAAGTCATCTTATTGGGCGGTCCGAATACCTATCTTCCCTTCTTACAAGAATGCTGGCGGAAACGGATTCCTGAAACTTGGGCTGAGCGTAAATACGATTACCCTAAAGACATACCCATCGAAGACATTATTATTGTTCCTGAAAATGCGGAATATTATGCGGCTTATGGTGCGGTGCTTTACGGGACTTATGAAGACGCCTCGGTCGGCCGCTATCAAGGTTTAAGCGCACTGAAAGAATTCATTACCCACGGCCGTAAAGCCCAACTCGGTGAAAAAGCTTCCAAACCTTTAGTACAAAGTGAAGAAGAGCTCGCCGCATTTAAAAAAGATTATACCATTCCTAAATTCAAACCTCGTGC
>JAJFLM010000308.1 GCA_021772655.1 Deltaproteobacteria bacterium | reverse complement strand
ATCACCAAAAGGAATATAGTCCATCGTGCCAAGTTGTTCAAAGGTCTTGATCCCCACCGACAAGGTATCGGTTTGACCATTATATAAGAGACAAATTTGATCGACATCCCAACCACTCAGAGTACCAACAGGGAAAGCGACTGGCATACCAACGGTGCCCGCACCTCCTGGGTCTGAAAAACAGGCTTCTGTAGGAAAATCCATATCGGTATTTCCCGTAAAGACAACCGCCTGCGCTGAACTCGTTAAAAAGATTGTAAAAAGAATGGATGCAAAAAAGCGATGTATGAAAGTCATACTTCAGGCTTACACACAACAATGAGGGACTTGGTCAAGAAGGAATCGTGCAAACTTTATTTTTTTGATATCAACCGTACTTCAGCCTGTGGATAACTTTTCATTTAGTCGCTATTCTCATTCATAAACCTCAGTTTATGATTAAAAAATAGGCAAATTTTCTTCGATGGCTGTGTTCTAAGGAACACTAAAATCGAAACAAGCTCATCAGCCCTGGTAAGAAACCACTCTCTTCACCAGCAATTTTTTCCAATTCGCCATCATCTAAAAAGACACCTTGGCAACCAAAACATTTATCAACGGTCACACCGCGGAATACCACTGCATGCAAATCCATCCCGCACTTGGGGCAATGCATCCAATGAGCCTCTTTAAGTTTTTTACGTTCCTCAGCATCTAAGGCTTGTTTTATTTCTTCTGACAGCTTCTTCTTTTTTTCAGCTTCGATTTTAGAAAAATATTCGTCTTCAGGTTTTGATGGCGTCGGCGTACTCATGAAAATCCTCCTCTTAAGTGAATGAGGCGGATATTATAAGCAGATATGAACAGAGATACAAGGGAGAGAACTACGCGGTGGGCCAAGCCCTACCAACCTCTTAATTTAGAACGTTTCTTTTTACTCTGCTCTACATAAGGTTCAATGCCTTCCATGGTACACCGTGAAAATTTAGAGCCCAAGAGGCTCTCAACATAAGCCACTTTGCTTTTGTCTTTCCACGTTGCGATCACAGAGGAAATTCCCTTATGCCCCGCACGACCGGTGCGGCCCGAACGATGAACATAGTCTTCGGCATTTTCAGGAACCTGGTAACTAATGATTTGGGAAATCCCGGTGATATCAATGCCACGGGACATGACATCCGTTGCCACCAATACCGAATGCTTCCCTTCTCTGAAACCTTCTAAAGCAGCAACCCGCTGACTTTGGCTTCTATCAGAATGGATTTCTTTGGCGGGCTCGCCATTATCACCCAGCATCTTCGTCAACGCATCGACCTCACGCTTGGTTTGAGCAAAAACTAAGACTGAACCAGACTCCGCTTTGACTAAGGCCAACAACATCCGTTCCCGGTCGGTTTCTTCTACTAAATAAACGCGATGTTCGATACCATGCGCCGACGTCCCCGGTGGGGCTACCTCGATATATTCAGGGGCCTCCAAAAAATGATCGGCCAGACGTTTAATACTAGGCGGCATGGTCGCTGAAAACATCATGGTCCGGTGATTCGCTGGTAATTGACGTAAGATTTTTTCAATCTGCGGATAAAAGCCCATGTCCAACATACGATCGGCTTCGTCCATGACCAATTCTTCAACCATTTTTAAGGATACGTTTCTTTTTTTGACGTGATCCATCAAGCGACCTGGAGTCGCAATAATAATATCAGGAATATTTCTCAGAGCTTCTTCTTGCGGGCCATATTTCACCCCACCAATCAAGACGGCCCCCGTTAACTGGTGGCTCTCACCAAAGAATTCGACAAATTGATGGGTCTGCAAAGCAATTTCACGCGTGGGGCATAGAATCAGACCACGTGTGCCTTTGCCGTGGGTGAGTTTATGCACCAAGGGCAACACAAAGGCCGCGGTTTTACCCGTACCGGTTTGGGCACAACCCATCACATCATGGCCATTCAATGCAATCGGAATAGCTTTGGCCTGAATCGGCGTAGGATGCTTAAAACCAACCTCATCAAGCACTTTCAGGATTTCTGGAGCTAAGCCTAACTCTGCAAAACCTTGTGCGGTGGTTTCAACGGCGTGAAATGGAAGTTCTTTCGTCATAAATAAAAACCGCCCCTTTTTTAAGGGGCGGTTTTATGTGTAACCTATTCGTTTCGTATGTGCAAAGCTTATCTTTGAGTAGATTTTCGCATGATTCCGAACAAAAACAGCGAGAAAATACTGAAAATGATCATACTGAATGGCTGAGTGGTGGCACTGGGCTGCAAGGAACACCCTCCACTTGATGAAGCCCCACCTGTTCCAGAACCTTCTGTCACAGCGGTAAAAAACTGAAAGAAATTGCCAATACCGTCACCACCGCAATCAATATTGACTAACAAAGTACCGTCACCGACTACCGTTGGCGTGAAATCTGTTTCACACTGATTGGCAGCTGAAAAAGTTCCTTGCGTCGTAGGACTCACTTGCCAAGCGCACGTACAAGCCGCATTGATCTGCGCTAAAGGTTCCGTTGGGTCGGGGACCGTTAAGCTCACCGCTTCGTTCACAATTAACTCACGAAAATTAATCCCCGGATTGGCGTCCTCTAAATCTCCCGCCTGATTGATGACACAAAGAGTAGTACACCCATCATCATTGTTAGCGTTGCCATCATCACAATCATCAGTCGCGTCTACAACCCCATCACCGCAACTCGCGGCCGCACAGGTTGTACGGCAGGCATCTGCTGTTGTATCGTTATTGGCAGCACCGTTATCACAGTCCTCACCCGAATCAACAATGCCATCTCCGCAAGTGGGTACAGCACAGTTCGCCTGGCAACCATCACTATCGGTGTTGTTGCCATCGTCGCAGGTCTCGCTGGAATCCGTGACATCATCACCGCAACTTGGATTCTCACAGGTTGTCCGACAGGCATCTGCAACAGTGTCACTATTGGCGCCGCCGTTATCGCACTCTTCTCCTGGGTCAACAATGCCATCGCCACATTCACCAGCTTCAACAGCACCCATATCACAGAAATGACTGCCATCGTTATCACCATCTAGAGGACGCAACTGATTCCGTTGATCGCTTACTAAAGTAGCCCCCGCTTCGTCCGTACATCCAGATGGATTTCCTGCATCAACGACAGGGCTGTTCGCTTGTGGTTCGTGGCTGAAAGTTAATCCACCGTTATCGGCTAAGACCCCTAGCAGTGGATCTTGACCCGTAATGTTATTGGCCGTACTTCCATTAATCGTGCAACCTGTCGTATCTTGAACGAGATTGAAATCGTCTGAATCAAGGGTGCCCTCACAATCAGGAGCGCCATTTCCACCATCGGTATTGCCCGCAATAATAGTGTTCTCAAAATTGACTGCCGTATTGTTAGAAGATAATCCACCACCTAAACCTTGATTATCTCCATCATGATCCGCTGTGTTATTAAAAATCGTCACATTATGCAGATCAATAGTCCCACCACCTGACTTGCGAATCCCACCGCCAGAACCACTGGCTTGGTTACCCGATATCGTTGAATTCACAATATCCATTGTAATATTCGCAGCTGTATAAATCCCGCCACCCGGACTATCCGTACCATTTGTGGTATTTCCACTGATGGTCGAATTGCGGATTAAAACTTGTGCATCTAATTCTGTCCCAAGACCGCCACCTCGTGTATCTGCGCTATTGCCGGTAATAGTGCTATCAATAATCGTCAAGGAGGTATCCGTACCTGTGTTAATCCCACCCCCATAGCCGCCACCGCCAGTTGCATGATTATTTGCGATCACACATCGCTCCAACGTAAGGGTTTCACCATCCGCCAGTAGAACTCCTCCTGCCGTGCCAACACTCGCCCCTCCCGTGATCGTCATATCACTTAATGCAAAAGTCTGATCATCCGTAGCACTGGCAAGGGCTATCACACGGTGCCCTTGTCCCGCATCAATGTTCAAATCAGAAAGCCCGGGGCCATAGACCACCACACTTTCAACCATGACCAAAGGACTGGTCGTATTGATTGTACCGGTGGTGGAAAAATGAATCGCCTGCGGTCCAGGACTTTGCGTCGCATTGGCCTGCCCAATCGCAGCACGCAAAGTACAAGGGCCATCACCGACCATATCATCTGTGTCGCAAACCCCATCAGCCGGAGAAAAATCATTGGTATCGGCAAGACTATTAACAGTAAAAGCTTGCAACTCAAAGGCACCGATATCAACAGTGCTCCCATCCCCATCGGCATCCACACAACGCGTGAGACCGCGTTGATCTTCACCGTTAATATCTAAATCCGTACAAGTCGGGGTATCATTACCGGCATCAATCGCTGGGCTACCCGGCAACAAGGCATGCGTGGTCGTAGGGCCTCCGTTATCCGCAAGATCAGCAAGGACTGGATCGGTATTTTGTTGGTCACCAGCTGAAATAAAACTACAATCTATGCCACTTTCAATATTGTTACCATTTGAACTGATTGCCGTTCCATCACAGTTGTTGTCGCCGCCACTATCCGTATTATCAGCAATGATTGAATTCTGCACGGTCATCGTACCGCCGCTACCGGCCTCATGAATACCACCGCCGGCAGGTGCCGAACCATTAGCCTGATTGCCAGTAATTGTAACATTCAAGAGTGTTGTGGAACTAGTCGCCCCACGATTTGAAATGGCACCACCACGATCACCTGCTGAATTGCCTGAAAAAGTCGAATTTTTAACAATCAGAGTACCAGTATTATCGATGGCACCACCATCATTCAAGGTGCTGCTGTTATTAAAAAAAGTTGAATTGAGCACCGTCGTACTACCGCTATTACTGATAGCCCCACCACTGATGCCACCGGTTGCGTTGTTACTTTCAAAGTAACAAGAATCAACTGTCAGAGAGGTCGTCGAGGCACCGACAAATATGGCCAGGCCATTAAGCGCTCCCCCACCATTAACCAAACTTAAGTTAGAGATGCTGTGGCTCTCGCCTGCTCCACCAAGCAAAAAAATCCGCAAATTGCCTGCACCTGCATCGATACTGAGTTGATCAGCTCCAGGACCCATCACGTTTGTTGAATTTAATATCTGTGGCAAATCAGATGTCAGCGCAATAACACCGGAAAGTCCTGTAAGATCGATATCATCGGCCCCTGCACTAACTTCAGCTGCTGTAATCGCATCCCGCAATGAACAATCGGCAACGCCATCGGTACAATCTGCATCACAATCAGCTCCACTAGCAGCACCGTCACTTAAATCATCAACACAAAAAGTTGCCGCGAAAATAGTCGTTGGCATTGCCGTGATAAATAGTAAACCTACTAATAAAAATACCTGACCCAAATGAAATTTAGATGCGATTTTCCCCATGATACTCCCTTGGCTGACTCTTAATATTTTAGGTTAAGACAAATACGGCAAACTCATTGCCGAACTAAAAAACTATGCCCATTTCTTGTTTAATCGACTGGACTCAAAATCATTTAGCTATAAAGAATAGCTCAATGAATAAAGAAAGGCGACCGTTAAGACCACCTTTCTCAACTATTTATTCACAAAGAAATACTTTATCTGATCAGGCTACAGCCTCCACTAGTATTAGTACCTCCTGTGCCTGTGCCGGTCCCAGAACCCGTACTAGAGCCTGTTCCAGCCACTTCTGTCTGGCAACTTGCATCACAACCATCTCCATCTGTGTTGTTGCCATCATCACACTGTTCACTATTATCTATATTACCATTCCCGCAACCCACTTCGACAGCGCCACTATCACAAGCCGCTGTCCCGTCGCCATCACCATCGGCCGGACGCATAAAACCGCGCTGATCTTCAGCCAGATCATTATCAGCTTGATCCGTACAAGAACCATCCGCTATTTTATCTAATGCCGGACTATTCGCTGCCAATGTGTGGGTTGGGGTAAGACCACCGTTATCTTGCAGGGTAGTATCGACGATAGGATCCGTAACGTTGTTTTCATCACTCACCTGGTTGAGAGCTGTCGCACAGGTGTTATCATCACTTAAATTATGGCCACCCGAGGAAAGGTTAGCCAGTGTGCCCGCACAATTTTCGTCACTGCCATCAGCAGTGTTTCCTTCTAAAATTGAATTTTTTATTGAAATATTTTGCCCTACTAACAAGCCCCCACCAGCACCGGCAGGATCTGTGACACTATTATTCACAATAGTAGAATTTATGATGGTAAGCGTTCCCGTATCATTCTGAATACCGCCACCACCTGTTGCATTTGACGTAGAAGTATTTTCTGAGAGAGTACTATTAATAATCAAACAAGTCCCTGTTTCACAAAAAAGTCCGCCACCGCGGTTGCTTGCCGTATTCGCTGAAATAGTTGAATTGCGAATTTCCAACATCTGATCATTATTCATCGCCACGCCGCCACCATCTGATGCGCTGCCATTCAAAATATGACATTCATCTAGTAGAGTCGTTTGAGTCACGCCTGCACGACCAATCAAATAAAAGAGCCCACCGCGATCACTAGAGGGTCTGTTATTCCCATCCAAAGTCACTCCTTCAATACGAACAATACCATCAGTATTTATCGCGGGGTGAATCGCACGGTCATCGAAAGTATCCCCTAGCTTAATTGTTGTCATATCAGCACCTACACCCGTGATGGTAAGAGGCTCCCAAATATCAAGATCCCCTTCAGCTTCCAACTGATTGGCTGTATCCTGACCGGTTTCGGTATTACGAACAATCGTTAAGGTATAAGTTTCCGCTGACAAAATAATTTCATCGGCATCTGTGGTGGTATTCGCCTTAATAACAGCTCCACGTAAGCTACAATCATTATCAACGGCATCATCACAGCCGGTTGCGGCGGCATCATCATCTAGACGGTCTACAATGTATTGTGCTGCATAAGCCAAGTTAGAATTCAATAGAATCAAGCAAAGAAGTATTACACTAGAAAATCGCATTAGCATTAATAGTTTCATAATTGGACCCCCCTTAGGTTTGACTATACTCTTCCCAAAGCTCAGCACAAATCCAAAAAAGGCGACCCCTAAAGGCCGCCTTTAAAGCGCTTATTCAAAGCATGATTCACCAAGGTGGCTCTGAAAAAGCATTAGGGAGTGTGAGATCTCAGTGCCTTATCCTAAGAGGTATCCACTTGATAGCGTTGCAACAGATTATCTGTTGACTCGAGTCAACAAAGAAAAGGGGGAGCCTATGAATAGCCTGGTTTAGTTTTATATTAATAAAAAAATACAGGCGCACGAGGCGCCTGTATTGGGGGAGTTGTTGCTATGAGAGTAGAAGAGCAATAATGCGCTCGCCACATTCTCGATAAAAAATTTAATCTGTTGCTTAACCTGCGAGCTATTTGTTGACTGGAGTCAACAGCACAAAAAAGGCAGCCCTATTGGCTGCCTTTTTATTAACCGCGAATCCCTAAAAGCTAACGCGGAATAATAATAAAACGGTTATCTTCTTCCTCTTCCTCTTCTTCACCCATCTTTTTAATCACCTTTTTTGCAGTATTCTCTTTGATAACTATCGCTTTATGCGTAGTCGCTTCCTCTGAACCATCTGCTGCCTCGTGCATCACTCCTAAGGTATCAGAATCTACCGGAGCCGCTTCTGCTTGAGCATTTGGTGAAAGCGCTTTTTTCAACGCACTGTTAGACTCATGCATAACAGCCGTTACCTCACCCTCTCCTACCTCCCGTAAAGTCGGCTCTTCGGGAACAGCCCGCGCCGTATAACCACTGTCATCCCCATCATTATCACCATCGCCCATCCGACCACCGTCATCTTCAGGTGTGGGCTCCAACTCAATACGACCTAAGTCTAAAGGCGATTCACCGGGATCTACATTAAAGAAGGCGGTTTCACCGGACTCATTTTGAGCATCAAACAAAATAGTAATCGTCTTTCCATTATTAAAGATCAACTCTAGGCTATAAAACCGTTGGGTTGGTAATGGCAGCTGAAAAGTACAGTCTTGCTGCACAGAGGTTTGCACAACTCGCTTATCCGCATCAATCGCACGCACATGCGAAGCCACACATTCTTCATCTAATAATTTAAGCCCTGATAAGTTAGCATCACCGGCCCGTTGCACGTGACCCACAACCGTACGGTAGGCTGCAGGAGGGTTCCCCGCCTCGGTGCCACCCATCATTTGTTGGCCACCTTGACCGCCTGATTGGCAAGCAGATCCTACCAATAATATTAAAACACTTAATACCGGAAATATACGTTTCATCATCTACACTTTCTGCCTTACTGATTTAGTTACAGGCAATAATTGGATCCCTAATACAACGACGTCATCAGGCTCATGGTCATCAGACACAAGCTGTAAGATTTCACGTCTAAACTCTTGAATGCGTTTTTTTAATTGAGGTAATCTTTCCTTGGCGACACCCAACGTTAACGCACTGACATCACGACCTGATTGCGGTACGCGCGGCACTTGCTCTTTCATCAATTCAAACATGCTTTGATGGTAATTTAATAAGACTAAGGAATCAGACTCGGAACCACTACTGATCAGTGGGGTGGCTTGCTCCCACAAACCCGTTTCTTCACTTTTAGTAATGAAGCCAAGCCGCACCAATAAAGCGATAGATTTTTTAACCGCTTCAATGGGAACATGAGGCTCTAAACGTTCTGCAATCCAGCCGTAAGTACCATCAAAATCTTTAGCAATAATCAGCTCACGCACTACCGGATGATACCAGGTAGAATAATACTCATATCTATCTTGCGCCAAGGGCTGTAATTCTTGGTAGCGTTTCGAGCGAATCAAAGAACGATAATAAGTATTTTTTTCAGAATGTGTTTTCGCCTGATTGAAAAAAACTAAATTGCGAAAATAGTCACGCTCGTCTCTACCTAAATTTAGCCCTTTAATAAATCGCTTCACACTATCCTCAGTCAGATTGCGGTCACCATCAATGACTAACTTAAATATATTAGAAGACTTAAAACCAGCTTGCCTGGAAAATACCCGGTATGAAAATCCGTAGCGCTTCTTAGCTTCATAGTACCATTCGCGTAGGAACTCGCGATAGTCCATATAGTCAAAAACCGTCACATTTGTTGTCTCTGTTTGATTGTTTACCATAGTAAGCACCTAGGCCGTTTACTGGTTATCGTAAGTTTGTTCCATTGAGTTTCTTATTAAATGATAGCTCTTCTTTTGACTTTAAACAAACTCATCAACTAACCAATTGATATTAAACATATTTTTTAAATTTATGGGCTTCTTGAATATACATAATTTTATTTCCACCCTGTTTACTGAGGTTAACAAATTAAGCTGACGAAGTCACAACCATAGCTTTCGAAAAACCGATAAACTCTGATAGGCGCGTATACATGGACAAGACCGAATGGAGTGTAAGTTATGGGAAACATTATTCTTATTAAATATCGCCGCCATAACCTAAAAAAATCCCTTATTTTACATGATCATAACTCACACACTCCCCGAGGGGGCCGGCAATTCTGCCGGTTCCTCTCAACTTTTGTCTTATTATTTGCTTCGTTAAGTATATTGAGCTGCCATGGGACTGAAGATTTAGCCATCCCCACAAACCCAGAGTCTACCGATGAAATAAATTGGGAAAAACCTATCCCCAGAAGCAGCGATCAAGTCATGGACTTACCCCTACAGCCGAAAGTGGAAGCCGATTGGCAGGAAGGTAACGATTTAGTCGCGATTGAATCTGACCGACCCCTCCCCAAAGAGATTCCAAGCTTAGCCGCAGATCTTATGGGCCCAAATGTGACGGCTACAAATCCAGCACATGGTGAACATAATATAGCCGTCTACGATCGTATCACTCAAAACTCAGGGTTAAAATTTATTGCCATTCGATTTTCTGAAGCCATTGATGCCAGCACACTAAAATCTGATAGCCTGATACTCACACCTAGTGCTCTCGTTGAGAACATAGAAGTTCTCGATGAATATACGATACGCTTTATCATTAAAGGCACCTTAAAAAGCAAACAACCTTACCAAGCCTGGCTTAATCACACAGCTATACAAGACCTTGCTGGCAACGCCATGACAAGTGATTACATCTGGGCATTCCAGACGATTGAATGTGGCCCTCATCAGGGACAATCACCCTGTGCGCAAGGCTCGGGAACGCCCGGCTCTATCATTGGTGGAGCTACGCAAGACGTCATCGTCGCTCATCAACCCAGTACCATTGATAAAATTGTCAGCCCACCATACTGCGGCAATAATGTTATCGAAGCTAAGGAAGAATGTGACGATGGTAACAAAATCAATGGCGATGGCTGTGAAAACGATTGTACTATCGGCATGATTACAAATTTAGGTTACACCCAATTATGTGGAAATGGTGAAATCGATCCTGGTGAAACCTGTGACCCTCCAGGGACCCAACTTCATGGGGACTATGAATGTTCGCTTGACTGCCAACATGTTTATACGGGTACCGCCGAATGTGGGAATGGTGTTATCGAACCAGGAGAAATGTGTGACCCTCCAAACGGAAGCAATTGTATGCCCAATTGTCACTTGGCATTCTCCAGCAACGCCCATAACAACTATGGCCAAGACTTCTCTCATGTCATGAAGTTGCGCCATGTTTATCAGAGTCAATGCGGCAACAGCATATTAGAAGTCGGTGAAGCTTGCGATGATGGGAACGCCGTTAACAACGATGGTTGCTCCGCCTTGTGTCAGCTCGAATAAATTAAGATTCAACAGTATACACTGATAGAGCCCTTTGCTATCATGATTCAAATGAAATCCAGAGTCATTGCAGGGCGTTA
>JAJFLM010000307.1 GCA_021772655.1 Deltaproteobacteria bacterium | reverse complement strand
ACGGTAGCGGTTAGCCTGATGAAGATTGCTAATGACTTGCGTTGGCTGGGTTCCGGACCGCGTTGTGGCATTGGCGAGATCCAATTGCCAGAACTGCAACCAGGTTCTTCAATTATGCCAGGCAAAGTCAATCCCGTGATTCCCGAAGCGACGATGCAAGTGGCAGCGCAAGTGATGGGAAATGATGTGGCGATTACGGTTGGTGGTCAGCATGGTAACTTTGAACTAAATGTCATGATGCCGATGATGGCGAGCAATCTGTTAGAATCGATTTTCTTACTCGGCAATATTTCGCGTGTGTTGGTTGAAAAATGTGTGTCCGGTATTGTGGCCAATAAGGAACGTGCTGAAGAACTTATTGAAGGCAGCTTGGCTTTGGTGACGAAGTTGGCTCCAGAAATTGGTTATGATGAAGCCACACGGATTGCTAAAACTGCTTATAAAGAGCGCAAGAATGTTCGCGATATTTTGGTAGCGGAAGGTAATTTATCCATCGAAAAGATTGATGAGGTCTTAGACCCGCGTAAAATGTTGACGGCGGAATAGAATCAGGTCTGTGCTGTACTTGAAGTGCCTTCAATCCATGATTGACACTTGGGCGCCTGCATGTTTTACCACCCCGCACATAATTTGAGTCGTTAGCTCAGTCGGTAGAGCATCGCCCTTTTAAGGCGGGTGTCCTGGGTTCGAGCCCCAGACGACTCACAATATAAGGGCGTGCCTTTTTAAGGTGCGCCCTTCTTGCGTTTAGTCACTTGATTTGCACCTGATTTCATCGCATATAGAGGCGATGGCCACTCATATCCGTAATCAGCTAAAACACCATGATCCGGAATTCGTAAAAAAAATTATGCCGGCCTTTCGTGTACTGAAACATTATTTTCGTTATGAGGCGCATGATGTTGATCGGATTCCTACCAACAAAGCGAGTATGGTTGTAATGAACCATGGCGTGATCCCCTATCACGGTTTTCTGCTAACTTTGGCCTGTGTCGAGCAATTGGGTTTGTATCCCCGTGGCTTAGGTGCCGGGTTCTTATTTGATTTGCCGCTTGTGCGAGAATTTTTTCTTAAAGGCGGTGCGGTGAATGCGAATCCTAAGAATGCTAAAAAGTTATTAGAAAGTGGCCATTGTGTCATGGTAGCGCCGGGTGGCATTTACGAGGCCTTGATTGCCAATTCAGAGTTAGATCGTATTCCCTGGGAACGTCGGACGGGATTTGTGCGTACAGCCGTGCGCGCTAAGGTGCCGATTATCCCGACCTATGGAGAAGGCATTGATAAGGCTTATTATAATAGTCGTTTTTTATTGAAGAAGCGGATCAAGATTTTAGAAAAGACGCGTTTTTCATTGCCGTTGATTGCAGGTATTGGCTTGTTACCGTTACCCGTCAAATTGGATCATTATGTAGGCAAGGCCATTTCAACGAAAAAGCGCGCGAAAGAAACCGAAGCGCAGACGGTCAAACGTGTGCATCGTACGGTACTGAAAGAAATGTCTCGTTTAAAGAATCAGGCTACGACATAGGCCTGATCAAACTGAGCCGCTAAAATAAAATCATTCTCGCTGAGACCATTAATCTTATGGGTCCAAAGCGTCACTTTCACTTTCCCCCAACTCAGATAAATATCGGGATGATGATTGGCGGCTTCAGCCAGTGCTCCGATGGCATTTGTAAATGCTAAGGCATCCACAAAGTTATTGAAGGTATATTCCTTCTCAAGATGTTGGCCATTTACTAATTGCCAACGCCCCCCTAGTTTATCATGCCATGTCATCAGTGCTTGGCCCTGTAATTTAGGGGTGTCTTTGGTACAGGGACCACAGCTTAATTTAGCTAATTCGCTCATAGGCCTGATAGTAACATAATCATCACTGCTTGCCAGCCGGCATTTCTGCGGGTAAGGAAGCGAGCCATGGGAATGATAACGCGTTATATTGCCGTAGGACTGGTCATGTTGGGCGGTTATGCAGCTATGACTTATATGCAAGAGCGGTTTGATCATGCTGATTTGCGGAAGGCCGAGTTAGCCGTTCGTTTAGCCGAACCTTTGGGGGTAGGTCAGCCGACCTTGGAGCAATTGTTGGCGACTAAACTGCAGGTGGACCCGACAGCTATTCGTTGGAAGACCACCCTTGAATCAAAATGGCGTGGGACAGTGTTGGTGACCGCTTCCCTACGTGCAAGTGAACAAAAAGCACAATGGCGGGTTGATTTGGCGGTACAGCAAGTCGCGCCTGCTAATGAGTTGGCGCACAGCCTGGTGGCGGAAGCGAGCCCGTGATCAGACTGCCTCTTTATTAGGCAAACCCCTAGAATAATTGACATTTTTTCCTGTTTGATGCAGCATGCGTCACAATATGCAGGGGGCGTAAGTCCATGATCTAGATCAGATTGAGGGCTTGCGATGACATACATAAGTCAATAAGGAGAGTTTTTATGGAAGCGGTTGATATTGTACAGGCGATCACACGGTGGTTGCACATCATTGCCGGGATTGTTTGGATTGGTTTGCTCTATTTCTTTAACTGGGTCAATTCAGCCTTCGCTCCTACCATGGATGCAGAGACCAAGAAAAAGGTGATCCCAGAACTCATTCCACGGACGCTCTTCTGGTTTCGTTGGGGAGCGGCTTGGACGTGGTTTACAGGGGTTATTTTATTATCAGTGGTTTTTTATCACAGTCGTCTTTTCCTCAATGAGCCTTCCAATGGTTGGACGATGCAAGCTGGGGTCATGGTTTTATCGACTTTCTTGGCAGTTTTTCTTTACGATGCCCTCTTCAAAACAAGCCTAGCGAAAAAACAATACAAGTTGACCGTAACTTTTGGTCTATTGATTATTGCGGGTTTTGTTTGTGCTTGTAATCATTGGGCTGGTTTTGGTTATCGCGGGTATGTAATTCATACTGGTGCGATGTTTGGAACAATTATGGCCTTTAATGTTTGGTTCCGTATTTGGCCAGCACAACAAAAGATCATTACTGCTATCAAAGAAGGTAACGCACCTGATGCTGATTTAGGTGCCTTGGCAGGTTTACGCTCTAAGCATAATACTTACCTGTCAATTCCGCTGATTTGGACAATGATCAACCAACACACGACTTTTGCTTCAGGGCATTGGGCTTACTTGGTTGTTGCGATCTTAGTTGGTTGGCACATTGCCTTTCAATGCTATAACCGCGCAAAGAAAGTTCCTGGTTTCTAAGTTAGTTGTTTTAAGAAACTTGAATAGGGGTACGGTAAGCCGTACCCCTATTTTTTTGTAAATGAATTAACGTACTTTACCCGAAGTTAGGGCCTTAGTTGCACTCGCGGCGGGTGGCCGGAGCGAAACTTTAGACCGTCTCTTAGACGCAGCTAAAGTTTTGCGTAAGGACAGGACCCGCCCAGTGGGACTACTCACTGCCCTAAGCTTGGCTGAGCTTGCTTTATAGCTTAAATTCAGCCCAAACCGGCAAATGATCGCTGGCTTCCAAACCGGTAATCACTCCACC
This sequence comes from Deltaproteobacteria bacterium, assembly GCA_021772655.1. Lineage (GTDB taxonomy): Bacteria > UBA10199 > UBA10199 > 2-02-FULL-50-16 > JAJFLM01 > JAJFLM01. The sequence continues at coordinate 4,512 of JAJFLM010000307.1, read as the reverse complement.
CTGCTTCAATTGCAAATCTTTATAGAGAATATGATCAATCTTCTTTACCGGTTTCCAGCTGGGAATACTTTTTTCATGCGGATTTTGGCTGCTGTCTTTTAGTTTCAGCTTTGTGATGGCCAATCGTGTGCCTTCGGCCTCTGGTGGGCTGTTGAAGTCTCCCGCGATGATATGTGGCGAAACTTGCTGTTGTTGAATGTGAGCAACTAACTCTTGAATCTGTCTCATGCGCGCGGGCGTTTTAAAGGCCTCAAAGTGCACATTCCAAATAGAGATGGTTCTTTTACCGACCTGAATCGTTGCCTCTTGCGCAATACGATCTAAATAAAACCAATTATACCAAAAATCATTTTCAACGGGTTTGGTAAAATGTTTCGTGGTCTGTTGCGTGATCGGGTAACGGCTGAGTATCACTTGTCCAGACAGTATTTTGCCAAAATGGGCGGACACGGGCCAATAAGGCCACGGTAAATAGTTTTTATTCCACGTAGTCACATAGGCGACGTAAGGCAAATGTAAACCGTGCACGAGATAAGTCATTTGATCATAGTTGAAGGTGCGTGCCGCCTGAAAATCGACTTCTTGGAGACACAATACATCAGGGTTCAGGTCACGCAGCTCTAAGATCATCATATCGAGATTTTCTTTAACCTCGGCTTTATTGAGAGCAATGGGCTGATTATTTTTTTGGCCTGAAGCATAACCCATATTATAGGTGGCGACTTTTAGTTCAGTGGGATTATCTGGCGTTCCCCAAACATCTAAATTAGAAAAATCTTTAATAGCTTCAGCTGTCCAAGCATCACCATTAACGGCAGGGCTTTGTGCCCAATAGATAAATCCCGCGCATGTGATTAATAGCAGTAGTAGCAATCCACTCAGTGTCTTCATTGTTTTCCCCTCGGCGGTATGCTAGCGCAATAGCATGACAAAGTTAAGCGAAGCCAGTGCGATTTGGTCTGAAGCGCCAAGATACTGTCCAGACTTGGCTTTGCCGCCCTATCGTTTTACGCCGGGTTTCAACTATCATCCTAGACGTCATCCGGAAGGCCATGCTTATGGCCTATCAGAACCGAAGTTAAGCTTGATTCCGCCAGAGCAATGGCAACAGAATCCGTATTACTTATTTGGCGTAGACCTTTATCATCAAGGTTTTTTTTGGGAAGCCCATGAGGCTTGGGAGCTCCTATGGCATTTAACCGGCAAGCAAGATCAGATGGGCCAATTTTTACAGGGTTTGATTCAAAATTCAGCGGCTCAACTGAAACGGCATATTGGACAGTGGTCAGGGATGGCGCATCTTGGCAGTGAAGCCTATCGACGCCTTTATAGCGTGATTGAAGGTGCGGATGCTTCAGACTATATGGGCTTAGATTTAAAGATGTTCTTGGTCGCTATGCAGGCGCATTATGGACCGGTTTGGCAAAATAAAACCGGAGCTCCTAAGTTAGTCGCTCCGGTTCCATTGATGAAACTAAAGTTTGATTAAGCCGCTGGCGAAATCAATAAAGCCCCGCCATTCACTAACTGAATCAATCCGGCTTCACTGAGCACAGACGAGCCGGCTTCGCTCGCCTGAATGTCTAAGGCACGCAGCAGCGATTGTTCAATCAGATTATAGACGCTGACAATACCATTGTAGTCTGTGATGTAGGCTAAGTTTCCGGCGACACGAATACTTGAATGGAAATTACCACCTTCGACAGACAACTCACTGTAAGTTCCATCATTCAGGTTCACAATGAGGGCACGACCACTGCGGTCACCGGCGCCAATTACGGCCCGGCCATCATCGGTAATGGCCAAGTTTCCACCGACTTGAGCCGTGCGATTTCCTAATGAAATAGAATCCGTCACAAGTCCCGTAGCAATATTAATAAAATCAAGTCTTGCTTCAGCGCTTTCAGAAAAATCTCCTGAATTGAGAACGACTAAAGTATTTTCGTCTAGTAATGCACTGCTGGTTACATTGAATCCGGTTGTTTCAATAATGCTAACACTATTGGGATGAACGACGCCAGAGCCACCAACTTCATAAACTAACACCGCTCCCTGATTGTAACTAGCAACATAAGTCGCTCCACCGCCGTAGCTATATCCTTCTGGAAATACCCAGAAGTTGGGGGTTCCTGAACCATCGAGTGCTAAATCGTAAAAACCAGATTCACCGTTTAGGTCATCACTCATAATGACAGCGCGTCCATTTGTTGTCGTTGTAGCAGCATTGAGGGTTCTCGAACCTAAGTTACCAAGGTTTAAGGCAGTCGCTACATCGCCTTGGCTTGCTGGCAGTGTGACAATTTGTCCGGCCAAAGCAGCGGTAATCGTACTAGCATTGGCGGCCAAGGCTGAAGGAAAGCGGGTCTCAAAAGATGTCAGCTCAGAAATATTAAAATCACTGGGAGCGACAAACTCATCGCCTGTTTCCGTACCGGTATCTGGTCCATAGCCGCTTGTGCCACTATCTCCTGTGGTTAGGGACTCTGTATCCCCACAGCCGCCTAAGGCTAAGCCGGCGAGGCCGATCCCCGTGGTGAGTAAAAAACTACGACGCGTGACTTCATTGCCTGAGGCCAGTAATGCCGTTCCTAAAGTATTTCCTGCTATCACGTTACCCGCTAATAATGTCATGCCCGATTTTCCTCCAAAGAAAGTATCCTTAAATAAATAGCTCACTGACCCCACAGTGAGCAACAGTAAGCGGCGGTATAAAAGAATGATCCTACAAGCTCAAGTGCTGTTTCGTTTACTCGACGCCCTCTTCCATAAAGCCATTAATATTCAATGGTTTAGTGCTAAAAGCTAGCTTGTGGATTGTGGAATGCGAGACTTCCTGATAAAAGCGGACTCTTCTCTATATTATTTATTCTGACTAAAAGGAGTTTTTTCATGAGTGATGAACCAAGCATCCAAAGCCTGCCGCGCATTGGGGATCCAGCCCCTGATTTTACGGCAGTGACGACACAGGGTGAAATTAAATTTTCTGAGTGGCAAGGTGATAGCTGGACCGTGATGTTTTCGCACCCGGCCGATTTTACGCCGGTATGTTCCACGGAATTGACTGAGTTTGGGAAGCGTTCCAAAGAATTTGCAGAGCTGAATACCAAGCTGATTGGTATTTCAGTGGATAGTATCCATTCCCATTTAGCGTGGGAACAAAATCTGCAGCAGATCTTGGATGTGAAACTCCCCTATCCCATGATTGCCGATTCAACCCGTGCCGTGAGTGAACTCTACGGCATGATCCATCCTGGTGAAAGTGCGACGGTAACAGTACGTGCTCTGTTTATTATTGATCCAAAACGGAAAATCCGTACGATTATTTATTATCCGCTAAATGTTGGTCGCAATGTGGATGAAGTGAAGCGTGCTTTGATTGCTTTGCAAACCACCGATGCCAATGGCGTGGCCTGCCCTGTTAATTGGCAGCCGGGTGAAAAAGTCATTGTGCCACCGCCAAAGACGGACAAAGAGGTTGAGGAACGATTGTCGAATGACAGTTATGAGAAGTTAGATTTCTACTTATGTAAGAAAGAACTTTAAATAAAATCGAGTCTTCCTAAAAAGCTCGGCTTCTGGCCGGGCTTTTTTTATTGAGTGCCTGTGTGCGCTCTTCGGATATCGGGCAAGTGTTGTTCCAACCAACTTGAACCAAAGAGTTGCTGTAGTTGCTTTAAGTTCCAGTGCGTTGAAGTGGTTAAGTGTTTGGCTAGTTGAACTTGTTCGCTGCTGTTGAGGCTTTCAAAGCGACGTCCCGTGAGCCATGCATCAACATCACGGCGTTCATACATATGTAATTGGCCTAAGGCGCGACTGGTCGGACGGAAAAAGATCATCACATGTTCCCCAGAAGCTAGCCTCGCCCGATGATGACCGAATTGGGGGGCACCAACAGTTTGCGGCAGCGTGATACCATATTGCGCTAAATGGTGTCTGACTTGTGGTAAAGCGGTGTGACTGGGTAAGTCGACAACGACTTCCGCTAAATCCTGAGTCCGGGTTGATCTGAAGCTAGCGGATGGGTTTTCAAGGTTTAATTGTGAAGCGCGCTCATGAGTCCCGCGATAATAAATCTCGTGAGAGATATGTGGATTCACCGTGATATGAAGGTTGGTGAGGGCTGCTTCAAGGGGATTCAAGTGAGCGGCAATACCTGGTGCTCCCGTTGCGACATCTCCGCTGACTCGCTCAGAACGTGCAATTTCTAGTTGATAATATTTTGATTCAATCAATTGATTCATGAGGCGGTTGAATTGCGTGAGATTGGGGCCTTGTAAGACACCGCGGCGGTAGTTCTCAATATAGGGTTGCATTCTATGGAGAGTATTTTGAATGCCTTGTGCTGCCCTACCCAGTTCACCGGCTATTTGTGAGACGCGCGCAAGTTCGTAAGCCACTTCAGGACTAAAGAAGTAATTAAGTATGGAGTTGACTTGGCGATCATGCCTTAAAGTCAATCCATGTCGGACACTTTGGCTTGAAGGCAAGGCTCTATTCATACTGATAGCAACA
>JAJFLM010000306.1 GCA_021772655.1 Deltaproteobacteria bacterium | reverse complement strand
TTGCTACAACGCGGCGATCGCCAGGATTGGCCCGAACACGACTTCCTTCTTCTTGCACCTCATGCCGGTCTTCGGGGCAGTTTCGGCGATCATTTTCCTGGGCGAGAGTGTCCACCTGTACCACCTCGCGGGCTTCGCGGTGGTCCTGTGCGGAATTTTCCTCGCGACGTTTCAGAAAAAGGCGGAAAAGGTCTGACGGTAGCTTTTGCCTTTGGAACCAGTTGCTTCAAGTGTTGTCGCCGAGCATTGGCCGAGACAGACTACCTTCTGCCCCCCGGCTTCGCCCACGGCGACCGCTATTCGACTAAACAGTGGGAGGGCGCGGAGCGGTATTGTTGAGGGAGTTTTTAGGAGCTAGTCATCGACGGAAGCCGCATTAAACTTGTCTGAACACAATTTTGCCGTGTTCGTTTATGAATCGGCCGTGGCTCTTGAGCCGTGGAACGCTTACTAGAGATTGGCGATCAAAGATAGGCGTGCAGATTCCCTCTGATTGTCTTGCAGAAGGAGTACGAAAAGCGTTCATCGACTTACTTCGTGCTTCCTCTGCGAGTCGCTGACATTTCGGATAACCGCTGTCATCTTCACTTGTTAACTCAGGGCAATCTGGATGAATTGTGAAGAGGTCGAGCATCGTACCATCGAAGTTCGTTTCGTATAGCCCATAATAACGTGGAGGTGCATCCGGCGTGTTCGCAAGATCGCTGAACTCACCGCGTCGCGTTTGATGATACTTGATTTCCTCGATGGATGTTTCATCCTCAAGAGCCGAGTAAAACACCGCCTTATCACCTTTTGTAAAACGCGTTCTAGCAAATGGCGTGGTGTGTTTCGGATTGGTGCTGGGCTCAAACACTTTATCGATCAATTGCGTAGGTTCGAAGACAATCTTCTGCTTTCTCAGCCGCTCCTGTATTTCCGGGTAGCTCTCTGGACTGATACCTCGATTTAAGAATCTTTGAACGCTGGTGTTGGTCACAGCTGCAAGCCGGACAACCGTAGCATGATCTTTCTTCGGAGTAAGACTATCGAGCATTCACCTGAGACCCCGCGCATTATCCACGAGGCCAACTACGTCCCTCAAATTTAGCAGGTCGCCTTTTAGGACATGTTCCAAAGGGCTTACACAGCCAAGTTCGGTACGCGTCGAGGTCAACCACTGGAGTTCAGCGTCCTTATCGTCATTGAAGAGTTCGCCCAACCCGATGCTAATTCCAATCACCAGAGCCATTCTGTCTTTCAGATCGCCGGTCATTGGCGGGACTTGTCCAGACAGGATCATATCACAGAGCCCGATTTCCTCCTCAAGGTGTAACAGATTCGCCATACCATGAGCATCTAGGGACCATCTTTTGCAAACGTTCTTGTAGCCTTCCGCAAGTCCGGTCGGCGTCTGACGTGATCTTACCGGAAAAGTTGTCGGGTGGCCTTTTGGTTCAATATCAGAATTGGGATCGGCCCCCACATTCCAAGCTCTCTGCCTTTCGAGCGGCGATTGGCGACGTGACACTAACGCGCGCACAAACTCTGAGCCTGCCGACTGAGGCCCTACAGGCCCTCTTTCTTCTGGCTTGAATGCCGTTAAGGGTGATTTTTCCCGGCCCTGTTCAAAGTCCCGGCGTCCTTGCTCGCGCTGGAATGTGGCTGACTGATCCTGCCCGTTCGTTACCGTCATTTCACTGTGTCTCAGACTTCAAACCGATAAGTTCCAAAATCATAAGGTCTATTCTGTCGACCAAATCGAACTGATGTTGTGTGGTTTCGTAGCCAGACAGGTCACTAATGATGATCTCACGATGTAGAAAAACCCCGTTATTGACCGCTTCAGATTTTTCCACCGTAGCTTTGCAGTTCCACTTTCCATCCTTACTGACGAGCCGAAATCGCGTTCCTGGCTCAATTACGGCGTCGCGAAGATTGTGCGCTCGATTTTGTATTTCTGTCTGGGAGCCAGCAGTGAGAATTTTTTGGGCTTTTCCGTCGGAAGTAAACTCTAGATGAAAACCCGCGCTAGAGAATATTGATACTACCTCGAGTTCAATAAATTCTTTTCTCAGTGCTTCGTAGCCTTGAAAAATTACCGAATTGACGAATTCAACCCTATCCTGAGTGATGTTGGGAAACTCAGCTATGACACCGTTTGCCTTAAGTGTTAACGTGCTATTGCCGCCGAAGATACGTAACGCAGCGCTACATTCGCCGAGTGACACACCGGCGGTCGCGACAAAATCGCTGGGCTGAATGTACAACACTTCGTTCAGCGCACTGTAGATTGCTTGGAAAAAGCGCGAGTTCACTTCTGCCGTCCAAGATAAGATAGGTACCTTGAAGCCGGCCCCCGCACGAACGGAGGAACTGTGTAGGCTATAAGCGGTCATTCCAGCGTCCAAGCAAGCAATGAGCACAATATTAAAGCATAATCCGCTTCCAACTGCTTAAGCAAATGGAACCACGCATGAGGGGAAAAGGCCACCGTCCTCTTTTTTTAATGTTGCAGATGGGACGTATCCGGCCCATTAACCCACCCTTAGCTCACGCGTGGGCGGCCGCGACCAGCGGGCGTAGCTCGGCCGCATGGCCTCCACAATTTCCCCGCTAAGGGCTGTGATTCGGCACCGGACGCAGGCCTCCTACATCTTAGCCCTAGTCACCGAGCACGCGCCGCCGTTCCTCGAACTCCGCCTTGTCGATCTCGCCCTTGGCGAAGCGTTCCTTGAGGATATCCAGGGGGGTCTTGCCGAACGGGCCATGCGGCATGCCCCAATGCCCATGCCCATGGCCACCCAGCCAGCGCACCAGGAGCACGACTACGACCACCGCCATGGCGATGAAGACGATCATCATGATCGGGCCGAAGAACCAGCCGTGCCAGCCGCCGTCCCACATGTGGGGGCCGTGGTAGGGGCTTTGGGTTTGTTGCGCCAAGGCCAGGGTCGGTATCACGAAACTCAGCAGGGCCACCAAGTGGAGAATAAATCGGGCCATGGGCA
>JAJFLM010000305.1 GCA_021772655.1 Deltaproteobacteria bacterium | reverse complement strand
TACTCCAAGAAAAATTAACTTTTCTCCAATGTAACTACAATCATAACTAACTGGCATAAAATTAGAATTAGTTAAAGCCGAAGGTTCAACTCTTGTAATTATATCTCCAGGATTAAATTCGTGTATTGATTTTGATTCTTGTTTCATTATTAATTGATTATATATTCATTAATCATTTCATATTTATCAACTTTAACAATGAGGACTCCAATTGTTTTACCATTATATGTATACAAATCTGTTTTTGCATCACTATTATTTAATTTAATGTTATCAACCTTTTTGTAGTTACCATTATTATATATTTTCCATCTAAAATCTACTGGTGAATATTTTAAAATTAATTCACCATCTAACTTCTTAGACTCATTTATAAAAAAAGAATCTTCAGACATATTAGTTGCTAATACACCATTTTTTTCATTAGGTTTTCCACTTACAATAAAAGAGGAATAATCTCCTCCTACTGTACAATTAGTGCCTCCTATAATAGTTCCATAGGTTGTTCCAGTAATTGAATCTGTGTTATAGGTGTGTTGGTTATTTGTTGTATAATTTTCCATTAACAAATATAAAAAATTAGAATCACTTAATCAAATATTTCACTAACATTCATAACACCAAACATTCTTAAATTCTTTTTCGTTAATTTCAAATCAAGAAGCTTATTATTCATTATATAAACAAATCTTTTATCAACTTCATCAGAATATATAATTTTATATCTTGAGCCCATAGTAGTAGACCTAAAAACTAGCATTTTGTTTTTTGGGTTTGCTATAATTAGATTAGCTCCACCATTTAAACCTCCTTTTTTATGAATTTTAGAAGAAAGACTATTTAACTTACTAACAAAAATATTTGACATATCTACACCACTATAAAACTTTAAATCTTCAAAATTAATTATATCATCATATTTTGAGTCTATTATAATATTTAATACTTCTTTTGCTTTGTCAATACATTTTTCTTCACGCTTCCTTTCATCAAGCCTATTTTTTTCATTCTTCTCATATTTTTCACAAGATTCAGAATCAAAAAATTTATTCCCATCAAATGCAATGAATATATCTGCCTTCTTTATTTCCATAATTATAAATTTATAAGCAAATATAAAAAATTAGATTTACTTAGGCAAATATAGTTGTCCCACTAGGGCTCGAACCTAGACTCTTTCCATTCAAAGTGGAGTGTGTTGCCAATTACACCACAGGACAATTTGTTTTGCGAGTAGGATTCGAACCTACATGAACTTCTCGTCTCCTCATTCAAAGTGAGGGATGTTGCCAATTACACCATCGCAAAATATACTTTTTACTATTAATAGTCAATAGTAAAGCTTGTTGTCTCGGCAGGGCTCGAACCTGCACTCTTCTGAGTCAAAATCAGACGTGTTGCCAATTACACCACGAGACAATTTGTTGTCCACCCAGGGTTCGAACCTGGACTGAGCTTTCGCTACTTCTTCCGAGTCAAAGTCGGACGTGTTGCCAATTACACCAGCGGACAATTTATTTTATAATTTTCTTTTTTCTTTCCAAGCTTTCTTAATTTCTTCATCTGAAAAACCTTCTTTAGACATTCTACTATGCATCCACATTAAATCAACTGCTATGCAAACTCCAAGTCCTTCTTTAAATTTATCTAACGCTTTATCAAAATCTTTATCACAAACTATTGGACCTCCTCGTTCTAATAATGATAAGCACCATAAAGATTCTTCTTCATCATAAGAACAAATTGTTGTTCTTCCTTCTACTTCTATTACTTTTATATCTGTTTTCATATTTTCTAATTATTAATTTTTTTGCATAAAAAAAGCCTGAACGTTCAGTCCAGGCTTTCAATTTATATGTTTTATAACACTAAAAAATATCAGGCAATACCAGGACCGTCCTCTCTCGAAGATTGTTGCTGCTGTTGCTGCTGTACGTTTATGTTATTAACTGTTTCCATTTTATTTATTAAACTATTCGTTCTCTTACGTAACGATTTTTTCATTCTTTTTTTATGATACTTTACGTATTCATTATTTTGAATCTCTTTATCATCTAACAGACAATCTAATGAAATCATCAAATCTAAAATTTGCTCTGTTTCCCACTTGGAGATTTCTATTTTTTCTTTTTCACTATTCACACTATTAAATAGTATGAAATTTTTGTGACCATGGTGGGAGTCGAACCCACACGCCCTAGAGCACAGCGTTCTTAGCACTGCGTGTATACCAGTTTCACCACATAGCCATAAAACTTTTAGTCCAGTTTCCACACTGGGATTACGTATCTCAACGCTTTGAGCTGTTATACCCCCTATCGACAAATCTTTAAAATAAACAACAACCGCTGGAACAGTCTTTAATTATTCGATACATGTTTCACCATTTCAGATTCCACTTTCCTATTGACAGGAAGCTACCTCGTATCCTAAATTAATATTTATCTCAAAACATAAAGTTTTATAAAATCTTATACGCAAATATAAGTCTTTTGTTTCATTTATTCAAATCTTTTTTGTCAAATAATTTAATTAATTTTCTTAACATTTCTTTGGCAAAAGTAATTGGATTAATTTTAAGTAAATAAAAAGAAGCAGATAACAATAGGAATGCTAATACATAGAATAAATAAGTTGTATCCCAATAGTCCATCCCTGTAATGTTCATCACTCCAGCTACAGCCTCTGCATAACCCAGTGGGTTCAGGAACGTCCCCAGTGTCAGACACACTATTCCTATGTTCTTTCTGTTTCTCATAATCACTACTATCTGTATCCATTTAAAATGTATTCGTTTAACAATTGTTTTAGTATTAATTTGAGTAAAGTTGTTTATTTTAATACTTATCTCAAACTTTTACTAAAGTTTTTATATAAATATGTTGAAATTATTTTCAACTATATTTGTAGCCGAGGCGGGGCTCGAACCCGCACTCCCTAATGGGAACAAGATTTTAAGTCTTGCGTGTCTACCAATTCCACCACTCGGCCATATTTTTGTGTCATTTGTACCAGTTAAGTGGTATATTTTTCACATTTTCCCAATATATTGTGCTTTTTGTGTCATTTATACCATTATAATGGTAAATTCTTCACATTTTCCCAATACATTGTGATTTTCTTCACAATTTTGTAGCGATAGAGAGACTCGAACTCTCACTCCTTTCGGAACTGGGGTTTGAATCCAGCGTGTCTACCAATTCCACCATATCGCCATTTTTTATAGTCCTGTCATCAAATAAGTTTGAATCCAATTAGACTGTATTTCTTCACTAGCTTCAGACAAAGATTTGTCATCATCTATTATTAGATAGTTCTCAGGTTGATGTTCTTCCAAGAATCTTTCTATTTCTTCTCTCCTATTTAACCTCTTCTCTCCTTTAATATTATAATCAGGAACGTAATCTTTAATTAACTTATCGACACCTCTATTTCTGAAGTATCCATTCATAACAATCCTTTCTACTCCTGTTCTTCTCGCTGAGCTAAGTACAATATCATATCCAGTGTCCTTAATAATCCTATTTAAGTTTGTCACGCAGATAGGGTTAAAGTCTGAATATCCATCTTCATGCATCTTATCAGATTCCCAAGGAACTGTTGTAATCAATACTCCATCAAGGTCTAATAATATTATGTTATCTAACTTTTTCATTTTGCTAATTATATTTAGCAATATACTATTTTTTTAATTGTTTTGCTAAATATATTTATCATTTTTTGTACTCCTGGTCGGACTCGAACCGACAACGTTTACCTGCATGGGTATGAGATTTTAAGTCTCATGCGTTTCAACCAATTTCGCCACAGGAGCATATTTTGTACCGCTGGTGGGACTCGAACCCACACGTCTTTCGACACTAGATTCTAAGTCTAGCGTGTCTAGCCAATTCCACCACAGCGGCTTGTTAAAAATCGCTACTATAGTAGCGATTTTCATTGTTTTTAGACCTTTATTGCTACTATAGTAGCTATCTTTTATATTTTCTAAAAGTCAAACTTACTCTTCCTCCACATGGTCTATCGTGTTTTGGAATTCTGTGTAAGTTATCTTTTTGGTATCCAGCTGGCATTATAAATAATGAGCCATCTCCCAATAAATACCTATCTTCTTCTGGAACCACACCCTTTGTTCCCATCTTCTTTGTCCAGATAAATCTTTCTGCTCCAAAGGAGATTACAGCAATTGGGTGAGCTGGGTCCATCTCTGGAGAATCATCAGCATGCCATCCTAAAAACTCCTTCTCATCCTTATAATAATTTAAGAAACAAAGGTCATATCCACAATCATAATCCTCGTTTAACTTCTCCATCATTGACATAACCATTTTATTAAATGGAACTGAATTATATGTCCTAGTTATCTTTTCACCATAAGTATATTCCAACTCTTCTGATGCCATAAAGCACTCATCTCTTGGAGCATCTCTGTTAACCCAAGGAACCTCTGTCATTAATCTGTCATATATACTTTCGGTTATATAACCGCTTTTATAAATTGCTTTCATCGCTATTTGTTTAGAACACTAGGAGGGATTCGAACCCACATTTTCAACTCCAATTACGCCTACCGAGTTCGTAGCTCGGAACGGTTACAAGTGCTTATTCATTTAAGAAATCTTCATAAATTCTCCAGATTTAATTGCCATTGCAATCCATCTATTAAGTTCAGAACCTTTCATTTCTGCAAAAAATTCAGTAGTTCCAAGGTCAGAAGAAAGCTCTTTAGATGTGAACTCATACAGCACCTTATCACCTTCAGAAGTTTCTTCAACTAATTTTAACTTTCTTTCTTCAGTTGTTGACATTGGAAATTTATATGTTCCATCACTAAGTTCTACTGTATAATAAATACTTCCACCAACATAGTGACTTAATTTAGCTACAGCTTTACTTTTGTAAAGTTCTTTTTTTACATCCATTTCATTCATAATTTCTACTTTTTAAATCCAGGAGCAAAACAAGCTATCATTTGTTCAAACTTATCTGCCGTCTCCTTATTTATCTTCTTATCTTTATTCTTATTATAGAACTCTGACATTGTACTAATTACTTTATTAAATTTGAAGGATTCTACAAATCCATCAATATCATTTTCCAACTTCTCTGTATCAACTGCTCCGTCAACTGCTCCGTCAACTGCTCCGTCAATCCATCTTCTCCATTTTCCCAATGCTCTTCTGATTCCTTTAATCTTTGAATCATCCCAATCTCCTCCATCAAAGTAATGTCCCAAAAACATCAAGTACATTCTCAATTCGTCTGAGTCATAATCATCTGGGTTTACAACATTGCCAGTTGACTTTGACATTTTGGCTCCATCCTTTGTTATCATCCCTTGATGAATCAACTTCTTAAATGGCTCCTCTTCAGTTACATATCCTTGGTCATACAAAAACATATTTATAAACCTTGCATAAATCAAATGCATGCAAGCGTGTTCATTTCCTCCAACATACAAGTCAACTTGCTTGTAATCCTCTTTTGGCAAAAACTCACCTTCACTGTCAGTCAAATATCTCAAGAAGTAAAAACTACTATCGACAAATGTATCCAACGTATCCTCTTCACCTTCGACTGGAATTGGGCAACCCCACTTTCTCTGTCTTGATACACACCAGTCGTTCAATTTCTCCAACCAATGTCTTTGCTGCTTCTTGGTATGCTCTGGGTAATCAATCCAGTCCAAGTTTTTTATCAATCTGTCTTTATAATCTGTTATCTTAAAAAACCACTGATTCAATTCCTTCATTTCAACTTCACTTCCACATCTTTCACATTTCTCTTCTTTCACTTGCTCATTTGCCAATACTGTTTCACAACTGTGGCAATAATTTACTGGAGCAATTTTCTTATAAGCCAATCCAGCTTCTTTCAATTTTGTGAACAACCACTTTGTCCATTTTTGATAACTCTCATCTGAAGTAATCAACCTTTCTTCAAAGTTAGTATTCATATGTTCCATCTGACCTCTAAACTTATCTATATTCTTATAAGTTACCTCTCTCGGTTCCAACCCATGCTTCTTTGCATAATTCTCAGCTGGCAATCCAAATGAATCAAAACCAAATGGTTGAAATACATTTTGTCCTTTGTGTTTTCTCCATCTGCAGAATGAATCAATGACTGCATAATTGTAGGCGTGTCCTACGTGCAATCCATCTCCGCTAGGATAAGGAAACATTACCAAACAATAAAAATCATCTTCCATCTTTTCTAATTTTTGGTAGGACGGATGGGGTTCGAACCCATGACCTCTTGCATGTAAAACAAGCGCTCTCCCAACTGAGCTACCATCCTATATTTTTGTCAAGTTTGTACCATTATAATGGTATTTTATTCACAATTTTGTACCGTTGACAGGGGTCGAACCTGCACGCCTCTCAGCACTGGGGTCTTAGTCCAGCTTGTATACCAATTCCAACACAACGGCATGTCATTTTTTGTATAGATAATCGGATTATTTCCGATTATCCTACTTTGTGCTCCCACTTGGATTCGAACCAAGGACCTCTTGTGTGTAAGACAAGCGCTACTGAACCAGCTGAGCTATAGGAGCATATTTTCTAAATTTATAATTTCATCTTAGGTTAAGCCAAGCAGGACTCGAACCTGCACGCCTTAAAGACAGGAGCTTAACGCCCCCGTGTCTACCAATTCCACCATTGGCTCTTCCTTAGACCAGGACTTCTTAAAAGTTTGCAACCTTTATAGTTGTCCTGACAGCTGTGTGTGGTGATGGAGGGATTCGAACCCCCGACACCTAGAGCTTCAATCTAGTGCTCTACCAACTGAGCTACATCACCATAAATCCGATAAGGCTTGGAGACCTGCAAACTCGGATTAACATTTGCAGATACCTTGTGGTACGAGCTGGATTCGAACCAGCGACCTCTGGGGTTTCAAGCCAGCACTCTACGCATTTCTGCTACCAGACTGAGTTACCGCACCATACTCTTACTTCCTTTTATAATTGTCATAATCAATTTGCTTTTGACTTCTCCATCCTTTTGATGGTATTGCCATTTCATATTCTGTTTCAATGGTTAAATCTTCAAGCATTAAAGAAACTCCTCCTAAACAACACACTCTATTATCTTCTCGCATGTATTCATCTTTTATTTTGAGCTCCTCCAGATTATCAATTATCTTCTGAAGTTTTCTATTATATTTTATTGAATCAATCATGATTTCTAAAATTTAAGTTCAACATTTCAATTCTTTTCCTTTCGGAACCCAGGAGACGTTTCTCCTGGGGGTTGGGCATAAAAAAAGCCCGAACAATAAGTTCGGGCTTTTTAATATCTTTATTAATTTTCTACATTAGGAAACTAAAGACATATCTCGTCCGAACTCTTGTCTACTAAAGACAAACAGTAATTGCACTAATTGCAACAGTTGGCGTGATATGTTATTTGAATTTTTCATTCTTATTTCTAAATATATAAAATTTTTCTTTTCTCGTTTTCTTCTACGCAAATATATAAATAAATGTTGCAACAAACCTAATGTTTTTTTAAAATAAATTCTAACTTGCTTAAAATCAGACAATTATTTTTTACCACCACCAGTCAAGATAAGAATCTTTATCTCCATATCTGAATTGAAAGTCGTCCTCAATTCCTGTTCCCATAAATTTAAGCTTCTTTTTAAGGGTAGCTTTATTATAAGTTCTATCCATTCTATGAGAAATTTGCTTATCCCATCTTCTGCTGTGATGTCTCTCCCATTCTTTTATTTGAATTTCATAATAATTAGAACGTAAATTTTTTCTAATTTCATCTTCTTCTTGAAGAAGAATTTCATCAATAACTTTATAGTGAGTCTTGTAGTGTTTAGAAGTTTTAAGTTTGAAATAGTATTCTGGAACATTTACTCTATAGTATCTATATACTTCTCCTCCCCATCTTACTACATCATCTCCAAAAGAATAAGTAAAGAATCTCTTAATCCAAGGACGAAGAGTTTCATATTCTTTTTCTGAAATCTTTTTAAAATAAGGCTTTATTTCGACTTCTCTTTTTTCTTTTCTATCCCATCTAGTAAAGGAATCATCTTTACACCAAACAGACACTCCATAATAGTGGATTAGTCCTTCAAAATCTTCGGCATCAGCTCTTCTGGAAATGTCAGCTCTAAGAGTCCACTCTCCATCATATCCTTTGTGAATAGGTTTGTCAAGAAGTTTGTACCCAAGGTTTGCTTGAGCAACTTCATTTTCCCAAAGCTCTTCTCTCTTTCTGTAGAAGGCCTTAAGTTTTTCTGCTTTTTTGTTTCTTTTCATTATTCTGTTATAACTAAGGTTTACTTAGTGTACAGAATATATTTTAGATTTTTTCATAGCAAATTTTTGTTCGTTGTAATTATATATACGCAAAGAAAAGCATTTTGTTGCCTTATACCAAATAAATATTATATTTTTCTACCATATTCATATCAAGAATCAATCCCTGATTCATCCAATGCAAGAATTCTTTTTCACTCTTGGCATTATCTATTTGGTGAATTATGAGGTTTGCATACTTTTGTGCCCACCTTCTTATTAACTCAATTCTCCAAGCTTTAAATTTCTCTATTATATTTTTTTCTCTCATTATTTTGTTATTGTATAACTGGAAGTCCTGTTATGTTAATCATAGAAGTTACACAGTTTTCTTCTAAGTTATCTATTATTAAATCTTCTTGTTTAGCAATAATTAATTTATTAGCTGGAAGCATTTTGTTTCTATGAACAATATATCTTGCATCATCTTTATTTCCAGTACTACTAATAAACCCAACCATCTCTGTTTGTCCATCAAAACTTTCCACTTCTTTTGGTTCTATAAAAAAATATGCTAAGTCATCCATTATAGCTAATCCTTCAGATGAGCATATCAAAGCAAGTGGATATAAACCCAAATCTTCATTATGTACATTTTTAGATGCCTCATTAATTCTTGTAATCAAAGTTTGATTCCAGTCATTTTGAGTAAACTCAAAAATACTATCATTATCATAATTCCAATTATAAGTTTTTATTGACTTTTGTTCAAGTTCTTGTATTCTTTTCATCTCTATTATATTTTTATTTTATACTTGTGCTTTTTCTATATTATGTACCAACATCCTTAAAAATGAATGCCTTTCTCTTGGGTCTATTTTTCCACGAGCAAATCTCTCATACCTTTCCATCACATTATCAACAGCTTTATCTCTTTGCTCTCTTTTTCTCCTTATATACATTTCATCATATGGAGTTGGCATATTCTTCTCTTT
This sequence comes from Deltaproteobacteria bacterium, assembly GCA_021772655.1. Lineage (GTDB taxonomy): Bacteria > UBA10199 > UBA10199 > 2-02-FULL-50-16 > JAJFLM01 > JAJFLM01. The sequence goes on along the minus strand of JAJFLM010000305.1, from coordinate 7,280 downwards.
CGTAAAAGCTTCTTTAACTTCTTCAAGAACCTTTTTCCTCATCATTTTCTCCATTATACGCTCTCTAGGGTCAGTCATGAGCAATTCACATCTTCTAATATGATTATTAATAACATCATTTATATCATTGAGTTTAAAGTTAACTCTTTCTGTAACTTCATCTTCAATTTGTTCGTTTGTATATGTCTTATTTTCCATCTTCATTTATAAATACTGTTTTACTAGGGTCAACCCAAATTGGTGGTTGAGTCTTTCCAGAAATAACTCCAACCCATACTTTACCATAAAACAAAGCCTTCAATCTATCCTTCCAGTTCATTTTCCAGCAGGATATACATTGTTTTTCATCTGCATTCCAAACCCACATTGAAGCACATTCTTCATCTGTCATTGATGTTGGTTTTGACAGATTCTTTGTTGCTTCTTTAAATTTAATCGGTTCCATCTTCTTTATTTTTTATATATTCTCTTATATTGTGTTCAATTTTATCTGCTACATAACAACAAAAATCAAGACTACCTACTTGACCGCTATTTAATAAATGTGACATAGTTAAATATAAGAAAGAAAAGTTATAAAATCAAAAAAGCCTCTTGAAATAAATCAAGAGGCTTTTAAAAAACTAGAAACTGCAGGAGTAAATACAATCCAAATGTTAGAAGTAACTCATTGCATAGCCAGTTTATGTCAAAGTAATATACTAACAGCGGGTGCATTGTTTCATCACCACTTTAAATGCGAAGGACATCTGCTTTATTTCATACAGTTTAAATGTTTGTTCCATAGTCACTTTCCTCACATACTGCTAGAGCCCTACGGACCTAGACTGTTTCTTTACTTTAATAAGATGATTGGTAATTGCCCTACTAATGTTTTGGATGCGGGTTGCCCCGCTTGCTAAATAGAAGTAAGTATTGGCATAGCCAATCAATATTTTAAAAAGATAAAAGAGAGGTAATTAGGTAAGTGATTTACATTTACAATTGTTATAGAAGTAACTTAGTCTATAGCCTCAATTTTTATCTTATATGTTTTTCAAAGAACTTAAAGCAAATTTAGGAAATTTTCCTGGTATCTGCAAGACCTTTTTTAAATATTTTAAAAAAAGCTATTCGAAAGTGTCAAATCTTACTCATTACTAGTATTCAGCAAGACCCCTTTTTTATATCTGTTATAAAGGAATAGTTTTACTTTTCCATAAACTGCTGTAGCAGCGTCACACTTTCAAAAACCCCTTTACCAATGATACCTCATGCACATTCGCACGTTGGCAGAGCATTGGCACTCAGAGCTTATCGCTTCTCTTTATGCCTCAATATACTTAAGTGTTTCCACATAAGATTCAGAGAAGTCCTTGAACTTCAATGATACATCAGCATCTTTTTCATTATCTACAATATTACCTCTTGTCTCAACGTGAAGTTCTAACAAGTGGTGAACACTAAATGCAGGTGGTTCACAATAAGGTTTAATTGCATCCATAATTGCATCAAAGTTTGCACTAGCAACTGGAATTCCGTCTTGGTCAATATCAAGATGAATAACTTCTCTTGTCTCTAAATCAATTATAGACATAAGAGTTGTAGAAGATTCATTTTGTAACCTTGTACAATTTGCAATTGTCTTTGGAACAAAGTTTTCATTTGATTCAGCGAACTCTCTTTCCATGTATCCTGCAACACAATCCTTAACAGAACTAAATGAACGACCCTTAAAGTTTCTAACATCCATGATTACATATTTGTAACCTGCCTTAAGAGCTTCATCAACTTTAATATCAATATATTCAGCACATGCTCCTGGTCTGTTTAATACATCTCCACTGTAGCAACCGTGATTTGAATTATGAGTACCATTCCATCCAATAACATCCTTCTTACCCATTCCTATGAATGTAGCAGCTAAATCTAAATCTTCGCTACCGTTTGCATCATACCAATGTACAAATGCACGAATAACTCTTGATTTTTGATTTCCAATAGGAGTTCTTGTCCCTCTAACCACTGGCTTAAGAGATGAACTTGCACTTCTCATATTTGTTGGAAGTGGAATCTTTTTCAATTCCTCATCAATATAAACATTACCCATTTTTTCTAAAGTACTAAACTTAGACTTTAAACTAGAAATGATTATTTCCTTAATTTTATTCACAACTTCTTCAGACAATGCATCAAGGTCAGGAAGTGGAGTTCTACCTCTTGCTCCCTTAATCATAATTGTTCTATTAAGAACAGGTTTATTTCTTCTTCCGAAGTGAGCATATGCTTCAAAAAGAACTTTATTTGAAACTCTAGGAGCTAACCCCTTAAGCGTTTCAAGCACAAGAGCTCTTTTCTCCCCATTGTTATTTCTAACAAGAGCGTCAAGTCTTCTCATAAATTCTCCTGGTCTCTCAGAAAGAACTTGAATTCCTTCTTCAAAAGAAAGATTAAATGATGCCTCTACCTTAGAATTCCAAGAACGAACTTTTTCATTTCTAATTGCATTGAACATTTCAAAAGACTTTGGAAATTTATTCTTGTGCTCACCTGGGTGAAGAATTTCTCCCAACCTAATCCAACGTTGGTCTTTAAGAACAGCTTCAGAAGCATCACAACTTGTCTTCTCAAGAAGATTTAAAATTTGTTTTCTCTCACTTCTCTTGAACTTTCTAAACTTAAAGTTCACTCTGTTTGGATTATCACTCAAAGCCCTTGTCCATCTATTCATTTGAACTCTCTTAGCTGGAACCTTAGGAAGAGAAATATCTCCACCAGACATTCCAACAGCAATTCTAAGAACATCAGTAACAGTGTTAACTGGCACATCAAGACCCATTGCAGCAAGAGTACACAAGTTTTCCTTAAAAGGAATTGACTTAGGGAATCTAAGTTCTTGTCCAGAAGAAACAAACCACTTAATGATTTCCATATCGTCTGGAGTTAAACTTTGATTAACAGATGTAAGGTCTGTAAATATTTTTAAAAATCTATCTTCATCACCAACAGTGATTTCAGTATATTTTGGTTGCTCGAAAGCAGTTGGTCTTTCTCTAGTCCAATCATTTGGTTGGTACGCAGAGTTTGTCCAATAGCAAACTAATTGATGCATCCAAAGTTCGCATTCTGACATTTCCATAACTTGTGTTGGGAAACCTTTCCAGAATGGTTGAAAGTTTCTATTTGAACCTGTCATTTTTTTAAGGTAAGTAATTACCTCATCATGAAATTCTACAATATCTTTTCTCGAAGCTGCAGATAAATTATTAATAGCATGCTTATCCAACATATAACCAAACTGCATTAATTCCGACACAACTGACATTGCCAGTTCGTAGTTATTTTCATTTGCATTTGTTAAGTTAACAAACCTGTTTCTAAGTTGAATTACATTCTTCATATTATCTCTATTTTAATTTAATCTGTAGTGATACACAAATCTAAAACTTTTGTTTCACATCTGCAATATTTTTTTTAATTTATTTTTCCTGTAGCCAAAACTGACTGGTCGGATAATATATATAGAATACTTTTTTTAAAACCCAAAAATTATTTTAAAATTTCTTCAACATATTTATGAGCTGAATTAAACCTATCATCCCCAATTCCTTTTATAACGTGGTACTTAATGTTGTTTTCATCAAGAACTTTTTTTAATCTTTTAAAGTGATTTTTTCTTATTTCTGGGTCTTTGAAGTCTCTGGTTCCATCGTCAACCCAGGGAATATCAATATCCATTAATAGCCAAAGGTCAAATTTTTGACGTTCAATTATTTTATCAATAGTTTCAGATTTTACTTCTCCACCAAGATACATTTCTGCAAATATTTTTGTTGTTATTGCCTCTGTATCTACAAACAAAATTTTTTCAGATTTCATCTTATCTCTACAATGTCTATAAAAATGTTCATCTGCAATATTTTCAAAATCTTTTAATGACAAATTATCTGTTCCAGATTTCTCAGTATATTCTCTACCATATTCTTCTGTATAATTCGTATCATAATATTTTGATAACCTTTTTATGAGTGTAGATTTTCCAGTTGACTCTGGACCAACTATTACAACTTTTTTATTGTAGGCATACTTTACATTATCTAAAACATAGTCCCAAACTCCAAAAGCATTTTCTCTAACCTTTGTTCCTGATACTGGAAATGCTTTTCTCTCCTGGTCAACAAGAACATGCTCAACATCTAAATATCTAGCAAAGTCGTCTCCATATTTTTCAGAAGTAAATACTGCATCAAGCTCTTCTATATTATCATACACACTTTTAATCCAATATGAATAAAACTCATCAAGTGTATCACACTCATCCTCATATTGAGGATTTTCATCTTTGCACCATATTATGTTTACATTTGGATTTTTCCCATACAACTGATGAGCCCACCCAACCCTAATTAAACCATCTATAGGCTCATCTTCAAGAGAACATACCATCAAGTGAACAGTTTCACATTGTTCAATAGCTGTGTCGATTAAAAACTTATGCCCCTTATGAAAAGGCATAAACTTTCCTAAGCAGAGACCGTTTTTAAATCTTTTTTCCATGATATATAAGCATTAAATGAAATAATAAATAAAATAATTTCTAATCCAGATAGTAGATATAGACCTTGGTATAAAAACATTCCAAATAGCAACGCATTAACTGACATCCATATTAACCAAGATTGTATATATTTATTAAAAAGATAATAAGTTGCTAATAAACATAACATAGAACTAAGAGCATCTAAATATGGCATTGAAGATTCTGCACTTGACTCCAGCATGAATCCAATAATTCCTGCACTAAATATAACACCAATTAAATCTTTTAATATTCGGAGTGTATCTTTATCGGATATTTTAAACTCTTGTTTATCAGACTTACTCCAAATATACCAACCATAAATTGATTGGAGTAAAAATATAACTTGTATTACTGTTTGTATATAAAGCTCCTCTCTTATATAAAGAAGAAAAAAAGCTATAATACTTACTATACCTACTGGCCAACACCAAATGTTTTTATTTGATGTTAAGTAGACACAAGATAGAGTGAATATTATTGCTATTATTTCTAGTATGCTCATTATATAGTAATCTTAAGAGTAACGTAACCGCTAAGCGGAGAATTTACAAAGAAGTATTTTGTATCTCCTATAGCATAACCATTTGTGTAGTACTGCTCATCAGTAATGTTATTCAATTTAGCACTCAAGCTGTAGTTTTTGTATTTGTATCCTGCATCAGCTCCAACAATAAAAAATGATGGAGTTGTATGAGCATTATCAAAATCAATATAAGACTCACTATGGTACTTTCCATTAACTCCTACAAAGAAGTTTTTATATGTATACATAACTCCAGTATTACTCACAACTGGAGGAGTATATAAAGGTTCAAACTCATCATCACCATCAACAATTCTATTGTAAGACACATTTGTATTATTATATACTTTCAAAGTCTTTGTTACATTAAAAGTAATTGATGTTTCATTACCACTCCTAAAAGAACTCTCAACGTTGGCCATCAACGGTAAACCGTTTGAGCCAAGCGCTCCGATGAGAGTAATTTCATTTGTGAAATCCATGTAATATACGTTAGATGTAATTTGAATTATTCCTCCTTTATATCCTACTCCCAATTCGTAATCAATAACTTCTTCGGGAAGTACTTCGGTGTATTCAATTAAATTATCTTCACCCATAAACATATCATTTCTTGTTGGCTCTCTATGAGATTGTCCAATTGAAGCATATGCTCTGAATTTTTCATTATTGTAAACTATTCCACCTTTAGGATTGAAAAAATTCCACTCTAAGTCTGGCATTATTGTATCTCCTTCATATCTAAAAGTTACATTTCTTAATTGACCATCAGCAAACAAAGTAAATTTTCCAATATCATAACCAATCTTTGCAAATGCACTCATCTCATTTTTGAATCCTGTGTTTGTGTAAAATGTAGTATCAGTATGTGGTAAAATTGCCATTTCGTGCTCTCTATCATATTTGTTACCATGAGCTCCAATATTCAAATTAAGTTTCTCTCCTTCATATTTATAATTCATCATTGCTCCATAAAAATTAGAAGCCAATTGATAATTGAGAACATCTGGTCCAGCTCCAAAATTTGCAAGGTCTAAATCCCAATTCCCATCAAGTCTATTATAATATATTGTTGTATTTAATAACGACTTATCAGTTATAACTCTTGTATATTGTAATTGTAAAAAACTTTGTTGAAAGTCATCGTCTTCAACTGGTGTGTTGTAGTTTGTTCTTGGGTCAATTACAATATCATCTTCTGAAACTGCAGCCCAAGCCATTTGATTAAATGACCTACCAGAGAATGCTGTTAATTTAACAATATCCTTTTCTCCATAGTGTCCACCTCCAAAGAAAAATGAATAACCCTGACTACCAGAATTATACTTATATCCATCAGTATCATATGTTGAAAAATTGGTATAGAACGCCATTCCATTTGAATCAAGTCCAGTAGAAATTTTAGCATTAAATCTCTTAGAATTAAATGAACCATATCCAAATTCAATATCAGCTCCTTTGTCAAATCCATTTGGACTTTCAAAATTAATAGAACCACCATATGATGAAACTCCATTTGACGATGTTCCTACTCCACGCTGAATTTGCATTGACCCAATGTTGTTAGAAAATCCTGGGTAGTTTGAAAAATAAACCCCCTGGTCTTCTGGCTCATTTAGAGGAACACCATTAAGTGTCATATTAATACGAGTCTGGTCAATACCTCTAATTCTAAAATAGGTATAACCTTGTGGGTGACCACCATCAGTATATGAAGTAATGGAGGGTGTTTTGTCTAGGACAAATGCTACCTCCTCTCCTTGATAGGTTTTCTTAATATCATCTCCACTAACTGTGGTTTCTGTTACAGGAGTTTTCTTATCAGCTCTAACTCCAGTTACCTCTACGCCATTTAATTCTATTGTCTTTGTTGTATCTTGTCCGAACAATATTCCTACAGCCAACATACTAAATGCTAATAATAATTTTTTCATAACTTTACTTAGCTTTATTTTTAATTTTCACTTTTTCTTTAACTTCTTCTTTCTCATCCATGTTATCTAACTTCTTTTGATAACTTCCTTGAACGATGTCAACAATAACAAGAATAGATAATACAAAGTAGAACGTTGTCTTACTCATTGCTGTAATTTCATTTCCTAAAAACGCCAAGTGACCAAGATGTCCACCTTCTGTTATAAGCATAATACCCACAATAAAAAGAACGAATAACCCAAGCACTTCATACATTCTATT
>JAJFLM010000304.1 GCA_021772655.1 Deltaproteobacteria bacterium | reverse complement strand
TGCGGTGTCCCCTGCGGGAAAATCAGCGCTGACAGAATTTAAAATGATACATAGCTATGCGGGTCTTTGTTCGGAGTATCAATTAATCTTGCATACGGGACGTACTCATCAAATTAGAGTTCATTTAAGTACAGCCGGTTATCCGATTGTGGGTGATGTGACCTATGGCGGTAAAAAGGATCATCGCAAAGAAATCCCTACGGAAATACGTGAATTGATTCAAGCCTTGGGGCGCCCAGCTTTGCATGCCCGTAAATTAAGTTTGAATCATCCACTGACAGGAGAACCGATGACTTTTCAAGCTGAATTACCTACTGAATTACAACAATTAGTGCGTGCCTTAAAAGAGATTTAACGTATGTTGCAATCCTCATTATTAGCTCAGTTTTCAGCAATTCGTCATGGTTTTAGTACGAAAGCCGATCCACTGCCCATCGAGCCGGCACCATGGCTCGCCAAGCAAATTCATTCAGACCAAAGCATTGTGTTGCCGACGGAGCAGGGTATTCCATCGCTTCAAAGCCTTGAAGCCGATGCCGTGGTGACAAAGCAGGCCGGCTTGTCGATTGCGGTTCAAACCGCCGATTGCGTTCCTATTTTGTTAGTCGATCTCAAGGCTAAATGTATTGCGGCCGTTCATGCGGGTTGGCGGGGAACCGCACATCATATTGTGACGAAAACAATTCAGGGGGCGATGGCTGATTTAGGGGTGAAACCCGAAAATATCAGCGCGGCAATTGGCCCCTGTATTCATGCGCAAAGTTATGAGGTGGATGATCCGGTTTTGGAAGAGATGGAGCGTACTTTTAGTATTACCAGCGATGTTATGCAGCCTAAGGGTGATGGGAAATATTGGTTGGATTTAGTCGCGGCTAACAAACGTTGTTTGCATGAGGCGGGCGTTCCTGAGATGCAAGTGGATGTGATTGATTACTGTACGTTTGAGCATGATGAGTTGCTGCACTCTTTCCGTCGTGAGGGGCCCAAGGCGGGACGTAATATTTCATGGATTCGTTTGATCTAGTTGATAGTCTTCTCTTTCTAGATATTTTGAATTGCTTTATTTAGAGAGGCTAGCGCAGTTCTCTGCTGTTCGAGTGTCATATCCGATAGGTCAATTCCAAAAGTATGTAATGCACCGACTAAAGCTTGATATCCAGTTAAGGTATCGGAAATATGCAGCGCTATGTTCTGTCTGCTTAAGAGGGCAGCATATGCAATGACATCAGCCTGGTTGGGGACTGCATTTCGGAGCAGCATGCCTAGAAATCCAGCTTCTTGCGGGAGGGCTTGACGGCCTCGGTGATTGACTCGATGATAATGTCCGTAGTTTACTTGAAATTGAGTTCGGTCACTGAGTTGCTTCCAGCTCGGAAATTCAAGCCAGGAAAAATCTTGCAAATACTGTTTGCGCTTTTGGCTATTAGGGCTGAGCCTTATTTGCCCTCGAATGTAGACGCGAAAACGGTGCCCTTCATCAGAAAAAGCGACTTCTGCTTGCTGCCACTTTTGTTGTTTCCCTTCTGATTTAATAGCTCCTTGAGGCGGGGAAAGTAGGACCCCATTCTTGTCGACATGGAATCTAAAGCGAACTTTTGCTGAGCGGCTTTGGGTTACTTCAGAATTGTCAGTTTTACCTTTATGGTTAGATCTGGAAAGGCTAGGTACTCCAGCTCCTTTTTCTCGGCCGAGTGCAGCACGACATTCAAGAATAAGGCTTCCATCCGATAGCTCAGCAATAACGCGCAGAGTAGCTGGCGAGGTGGCATCAGAATTATACTTTTTTCCATCCATCCCAATCATTTCAAATCGAGAACTCTGTGCAAATGAAAAGAAGTGTGGAATGGCGGAAGAACGATTTATTGGAAAGATTTGTCCATTTCGATCAATGGGTAAAGTCCAGCGATGACGGCGGCCATTACCTTGTTCGCGCAGATATAGGGTTGATCCTCCACTGCGGCTTCGAGATACCTGGATTGATTGTACGGATGGGTGCCCCGTGAGTTCAATAGCCCCATCTTGAATTCCAGCAAGTTCATAGGGCTCTAAAGGGTTTGAACGTTCTATCATTAAATTCAGCTGACTGCCATCTGGCAACTCAATAGCGTTGCCATCATCTATTTTCTTTGCAGGAGTTAACGGGGCATTGCTGTCGACCCCTAAAATTTCAAGCCAGTCTCGCAATAAGGCACGCGTATCACTGTTTCCAGATCGAGCGGATAAGGTTGGTACCCAGGCCTTGAAGCCTAAGGTGGGGCGCCCGACAGTATCTTTCATAGTCACGCCATTAAAACAGACTTGAGCTTGCTGGCTTCCGATAAAGGTTGTGATATTAATGGTCGCAGTGCGGACTTGGTGGAAGACAGCGAGTAGATCAAAAAAATAGCTGCTTTGAGATGGGTCACGTGCGAGGATACGGGCCCCTTGAATTCCGTGGTGAGGGTTAGCTCGCATATTAATGATATAGCGACTTTTATTGTTAGGGTCGATTTGCATCGGGAATTCAATGATATCACCATCTGGTGAGCGAAAACGCATCCATTCGTGACGACGCCCGTTAAAAACAAATGCATAAGTGCTATCTTCATCTGGAATGAATGAAGATTCATTGATTCGGTTGAGGATAGCGGTAACTTCTTCATTGTTTGGAGAACGATGATGAATTTGATGAGGGCTAGGTAACTCAAATGCAGCTTCTTCTACGGGTAATCTTGGTAACTTTGGATCAATATTGACAGCTGCTAATTCATCATAAGCACGTGGTTTTGCAGTGTAATCTGCAGCTTGTTGTGATCTGGGAATTTCGAAAGGTGCTAGTAATGCCGCGATGCTTGCTTCATCCAGGTTTCTCTCATGTGGCTGGCGTTGAAGGCTAATGCCGCCGCCTTCGATGTCCCAAATGAAGTGACGGTTTGTGGGCCCATCTGGTCCAATTTCCGTTAGTAAGCAGGTACCGGGTTGCCCCATGGGATTATCACTGGGAACCAATACTATTTCTTCGATTATCTTGGGGTTCTCTCCAAGACCTTTTCCTCGTTGTAATGAAAGCTGGCCTTCAAAGTGGAGCTGGGGTTCCTTTGTATCTAATTTGGCTCCGCTGAGTTTAACCCAGGTCGGTGTTGTGTCATTATCCGTGCTTGAATATCGTAATTGAATCGGTTGTGTGCTAGTTACTCTACTTGAGAGCACTTCAGCAGAACCAAAGTAAAGGTAACTTCCGGCAGTATCGTTGCCTGCTAGCAGTTCGGCCACGACGGCAGCCCGTTCTTTGTGAGCTTTGGCGCGATATTCGCGTACAAAGGCTGGTTCTGTTGCTGATTCGTGTGGGAGACTTGGGATTGATTCAACGATCATCCGCTGGGGGTCAAAAGTATTCACTAGTGCAGGAAAGAAAGGTAGCTCGGGGGATATCACTCCTGAAAGGTGCCATTCCTTAATGCGGCCCCCATTCCCATCAGGTTTGTAGAGAAAGACTTGAAAATGCCCGCCGGTATGACTGACCTGCAATAATCCCTCAGGGTAAACAGTATTTTCAGTTTTTGGATCACTGCCAATACGGCGAAAACGAATTCTTTCATTGGTGTCAATTTGTAAAGGATAACGAGTCCGCCGTGGATTGAATCGCATTGGAAGAGTCAGGATCCATCCACTTTGTTGAGCCATCAGCGTATAATCAAAAGTCTGACCTTCCGGTAATATAATGAGCTGACGATCATCATGCGTAACGCAATGTCTGGTCATGAATTCAATTGTTCTCTTGTCTGGAGTCAGGGCTTCTCCAGGATGAAAGCGCAGGTCTGAGAGTTTGTGTGGTTGTTCAGGTAATGAGCGCCACTTAATGCTTGTTGTAAGGCGACTGTCTGTAGGTAATGTGCTATGCGCACCTGCTAATGTGATAGGGCGACGCGCATCATCAAGGCGTTGCATGCCATGAGGGCTCAGCAGAATTGAATGTAAGGGTAGGATGTCGCCAATGAGTTTATTTGTTGTAAAACCTTCGATTCTATTTCCAAAAGTTAAAACTTCAATCCGGGTTTCTTCCTCAAAATCTTTATTGAGGGCTTCTCCTATGATTTGCAGCCAGGCTCGAAAATACAAAGTTTGTTCTGCGGGAACTAGATAGCGTGGCCGTCTATTATTTCCATGGCGCTCCAACGAAAATTCAACTAGTTCTTCTGAATCAATTAAAGCTTCGAGTGTTTCTCCTTCAGAGAGTTCCCATTCAATAGTGCTGGCAACCCGGCTGGCGATAAGTTGGTTTTCATGATGTTCTATAGTGTACTCAATTAGCCCAATATCTTCCCAAGCAATAGTTATCTGCGTACTACGTCCAGAGGCGATACGCTTCGAACTACATGCAATCTGTTGCTGTGACTTGGTCCCAAGCAAGCTTGCAAGTGTTTGAGGTAGTCTTGCCATCATTTCATTGATTACATAAGAACCATCGGGATAAGCTTGCCAGCGAACATCTAATTTAAACGGATCTGTATCGATTTCACCATCGCTTCGTAATAACCGAGGGCGAATCTGTGTAGTATAAGTGGTGGGCTTATTGACGGGTGGTACTTTTCTAATAGTTGTTTCCGAAGCTGGCTGAGTTCGTTGTGGAGGTGGAGTGGGCTTGATAGCTTTTACTTCATAGCATATGGAGTCATTAAGAATTATGCTGCGTGCACTTTCGAGTGTGCGTAGAGTGCTTTGGAGGCGATCATAGATCCCCTAGCCAGACGTTCCTTGATAACTAGAAATAGGAATGCTGAAAGTCCCTCGAGCTTCTATCTCGCCATCATGTAATGGTTCCCATAATGTCGATAAGTCTTCTATCAGTGAGCTGGATGCACCTTCGTTAATTGTAAAGCATAGCCTCCCACCCTCGTCTTCAGATTTTAAATCAAGGGAAGGTATCTGGGCTTGAATAGCATCCAGATGCTTGCTGATTACTGAGTTTTCATCAATCCAGCTTAAGCGAGTTGCTTGGTTCGAGTGAAAAGAAAGCCGCAAACGCCCTTGTGGTGCTTCAGCGTCTCGTGGCGTTAAAATGAAAGTATTTGAATCACTTTTTTCTATTTTATAGCGAATTGGAGTGCCTATATTGCCAAATTGCATTTCAAGGGTAGGCCACTGACGTGGTTCACCGCTTTTACTCAAATTTTTAAAGGATTGTAGGCTTTTGGATGCTCCTTGAAAGCGCATGGAAACTGGTAACGGAGCCGCGGAAACTTCAGAAAGTGTTTTCTTGTTTAATTTTCTCTGGCGACCGAGTTCTAGAAAAAGAGTTTTCGCAGGAGGCTGTGATGCTGCAATCTGATTGAGTAGGGATGTAATAGTCGGCTGATAATTCGTCTCTTGCCTTTCTCGTACTTGAGTAGGTGCGGGAGGCAATGCTCCTGCGGTAGGTGTAGCTTTGGTGACTGCTTTTCTGGGAGGAGTGTTTTTTCGTTTTTTCTTAGGGCTTTGAGTACTGCGAGATGCTTGCTGCGTCTTTTCTGTTAATGGTGTGAGGGAGACTCCGGTTCCTGATTTGAGTCGAACGGATAAGTGCTCTCCTGTGGCCTCTGTGAGTTCATAGGGATGTTCCAGATAATGTAAGTTATTTACTGGAAAAACGAGGAATTCAATACTTACTTTTTGTGCTCTATTGGCACGGTTTCTTTTGAATTCAAATTCAATAGTGACTTTGTCTGATTTCGTCGTTCTAATGAACCTTTGTACTTTAAAAAGAGGTGGTTTTTTATGCGGCTCAGTAAATATTTTGATTAGGCTTGTTGTCGCGCCGCTGTCTGCATTTGGATCTAACATGCCTAAAAAAAGCCGATTATCAAGGTCTGCAAACATTAGTGCATGTGCTGAATTTTCTTCTTGAGCTATTTTTGCTTCAAGAACAAGAAAATCCATTTTAGGAAGAATTTTCCTTCTGGGGAAGCGAACTGTTCTCATTGCATAGCCTGTCTCTTCTGAGAGGCGCTGATGAGTATAAACAGAGGGGTTATCTGCATTTGGCAGTTCGACGCTAAGCGGAGTCAGTCGAAATTCTTTCCCCTGCTTACTTGTATAGACAAGGTGCTCATTGCCTGCTTGGATCTTCGCAGAGTGGCCAAGTTGATCACAATGCATAGTAAAGCCGTCGCGTTTTGGCGGTTCTTCTGCTTTGGCTTCGCGACGTCTATTGCTAAAGGCGAGGGTAAAAAAAACCGAATGCTCTTCTTGAGCCTTATCTGGACCTGCGAAACTAAAGGTAGAGATTTCATGGGAAAGTGCGATGCCCTGTCTAATGTCTGTTGAAATATTGTGTTTAACAGGGCTCGTACCTACTTCTAATACTCCAACAAAAATATCTCCACTATTGTTTTGATATGCAAATCCAAGATCGTGGGTGACAGTTCCAGGGTTATCGAGGTTTTCTACTTGAAACATAAAGAATTTATGTTTGAACAAGTCAATTTCTGGGCATTGCGAAGCAATCCATTTTTTTGCACGAAGGCTGTCTTGTGGATTGCTTGGTGTTGCTTTATCAGTGGCGTCCTCTGCTGGCGTAACTTGGAAAGGGCTCAGTTTTAGCGTAGGGCTGTGACGACCTGTATAGCTAAGTGTGTTTTCAGCAATTGTAATATGGGAAGGATTCTCTAGGCGGTGACAGACGAGAAGGAAGCGGTAGTCTTGTAGTGAGCCACTTCTAGCGGCTGTTTTATTGGGGTAGAAACCGAAGCCGATGGAGTCCGAAGTGGCGGCGGGTTCTGGACCGGCAATAGGAATTCGACTTTCTTGATTGCCGAGGCGGAGTTCAAGGCGAATTGTTCTATTGGTAGCTCTTTGGATTTCAAGTTTGTCTCGGATCACCCCGACGAAAATTTCACCTTCCTCATCTTGGTAAGCAAAGCCAAGGTGTTGTGTGGATTCATCTGGCTGTGTCGTATCATCAACCTGAAAAATAAAAAAGCGATGGCCACTTAATGTGATTTGCGCACATTGATCGCGAATCCACTGTTTCGTTGCGTCTAGATTTTTTTGAGGAGGTACAGTTGGAGAGGTAATAGGAGAGGCTCGGTCAATGAAGGCGACTCTAATATTAGATAGATCTTGATTGGGGTTACCAAACAGAGTGAGGAATTGATAAGCCGTATCCTGAGCTTGTTGAAAGCTAATGGACGGATCATGGACTGTTGGATTATGGATAGCTGTCCCTAAGAGGCCTATGTTTAGTCCCCCATGCAGTAACAGACTATTCCCAATGATGCTCATAATATACAAATCGCTATTTATAATGACTTTTTACTTAGGCAGCTTTTTGAAACAGTGGCCTCTAACCTTGACGTGGGTATCGCAGCATTGAATTGAATGTTGCTTTCCAGCGGATAGGTTCCGTGTTCTATGCGTACACGGAAAGTTGCCAAAGCTAGCTTATGAAGGTGGTTTTTTGACCGGTTAAATTTGAGCTCAAGTAGAGCAGGGCAAAGTGTTGTGAATTTAGCATCGGTGGCATGCTATTCAATGATATTAAGCAGCCCCACCCACAGTCAACTCTGGAATCCGAATCGTCGGCTGCGCGTCTCCCACGGGCACCCCTTGATTCTCTTTCCCGCAAGTCCCCAAAGAAAACCCTGGGTCATCACCGACGCGATCAATGCTTTGCATCACAGCTGGTCCCGTACCGGTTAAAACAGCACCACGTACGGGTTCACCAATTTGACCTTTTTCAATCATGTAAGCTTCATTCACTTCAAAGACAAAGCTGCCATTAACAGTATCTACTTGGCCACCGCCCATTTTTCGAACGTAGAGGCCGCTTTCAGTGTTGCTAATAATTTCTTTAGGATTATCCGTGCCCGGAGCAATCATCGTATTCGTCATCCGGCAGATGGGGCGATGCCGAAAAGATTCACGGCGTCCATTACCCGTTGATTCCGTGTTATTCTCTAAAGCATAACGACGATCATACATATAATTTTTGAGAATCCCGTTTTCTATCAAGACACTTCTTTGCGCAGGAACCCCTTCATCATCAAAGGTGAAGGAACCACGTTTTTGCGGAATCGTGGCATCATCCAAGACGCTGATCTTTGATGTCGCAACTTGATCCCCAATGCGATTTGAATAAACCGATAAGTTTTCACAGGCTAAGTCAGCTTCCAGACCATGACCGACAGCTTCATGAACCATCGTGCCGCCAGCTTCCCCTGAAATCACTACCGTCATTGTTCCCGCGGGGCTCGGTCGGGCGCCCAACATGAGAATGGCCTGTTTGCCAGCCTCTTGCCCGATATGCTCTGGGCTTTCGTTTTTGAAAAGCTCCATGCCAATCAATCCGCCTGCTGGATAATAACCGGTTTGCATCCCTTGATCATTTTGTGCAATGGCCTGACAAAACATCAGTGTATAAATGCGTTCGTCTTCAATCAATTCACCACAAGAATTAGCAATTTGGACCCACTTAGACATATCGCCATAGACAACTTTGACTTGTTTGATCCGTGGGTCTTGTTGCCACGCATGTTTATCGGCCGTTTTAACCAGTTGAATCTTGTCTTCCAATTGGTGCTGAGCCGGTACGTCCTCAATAGTGTGATTTACAGTGGCGGGGAGGGCCTTTAAGGTAATGTCTAAATTATGTTTCTGACCGGAAATTGCGGCAGCTACAGTACTTGCTAGTTCTTGGAGATTCGCTGTACTGAGATCGGTTGTATAACCATAGGCGGTTTTGCCAGCCGCTAACACGCGGATACCAAGGCCTTGATCGACGCCACCAAAGATCTTTTCAATGCGCCCCTGTTCGGCCAAGATTTGGCTCGAGCGAGTATTTTCAAAGTAGAGTTCTGCATAATCCCCCCCTTGTTTGAGGGCGGTTTTTAGGAGGGCTTCTGTATTTAGTTCTTTTAACATAAGCTTCTACTTATTGATTAAAGTCCATGATTAATAAAGCTATTCTTAGCACCAATAAATCTAGCCATGATCGTTTCCTGTGCTGCTTAGTTCAGCCAGTTTTTGCTAACTGTGTCCTGTCACAATCCCTACTTCAATGATTGTGACAAGTCCGTGACAGTCTTGCCGCATGCCGTTTAGGTCTGATAACAGCCCCGGTTGATTCCGTAAAGTGCTCATGGCTTCTATGACCTTAAAAACTTCTGCTGATGCCTGCGAGAGAAGAGATTGACCGCATTGTTGGCTTTGGTTAGAAGGTGAGCCAAGGAAATATATGGCACAAGAAAAAAACATCTTAGGGACATTGGCGAGAATTGCTGCGACCGTTGCGATACTCTTTTTATTCTTAGTGGCGATCAAAATGCTGGGTTCTTCCTTCAAAATGTTGGGGAAAGGCTTTGTAGAAAACCTGATTACAGCAGATATGAATCCCTTTACGGGTTTGTTTATTGGTATTTTAGCGACAGTTTTAGTGCAGAGTTCATCAGTCACCACAGCTTTAGTCGTTGGGTTAGTCTCTGGAGATGTCTTGTCAGTGGGGAATGCGGTGCCCATTATCATGGGAGCTAATATTGGTACGACTGTGACCAATTCATTAGTTTCTTTTGGACATGCCTCACAACGGGAAGAATTTAAGCGTGCCTTTAGTGGGTCGACGATTCACGATTTTTTTAATCTGATGGCGGTGGTGATATTCTTGCCTTTAGAAATCATGACAGGCTTTTTGCAGAAGACGGCTACTTATTTATCAGGAGTATTTTATGGTTTAGGTGGGGTGACTTATAAAAGCCCTATCAAAGTTGTGGTGGGTGCCGTGAACAAATCCATTCAACAATGGATTAGTGAGCTGTTGCCTTATTCTAAACCGGTGATTGGTGGCGTGCTGATTGCCTTATCTTGCTTCTTAATCTTCTTCTGTTTGTTCAGCTTGGTTAAGTTACTTCGTAAAATCATGATCGGTCGCGTCGTACAGGTTTTAGATCGTGCACTCAATAAGAGTGTGGTGATTACTATGTTGATCGGCGTGATTATTACGGTGGCGGTTCAGTCTAGTTCTATCACGACTTCACTGCTGGTACCTTTATTGGGTGGTGGGATTATTAGCTTAGAAGTCGCTTTCCCCATTATTTTAGGAGCCAATGTCGGTACGACGATTACGGCTTTGCTGGCGGCCCTAACGGGAACCCAAGCTGGCCTGACCATTGCCTTAGTTCATTTACTATTCAATGTCTCAGGTATTTTATTGATTTATCCCATCAAGCCATTTCGCAATATTCCGCTTGGGATGGCTCGATGGATGGGTGACCGAGTCTATGAAAAGCGGCGTGTAGCGGTTATATTTGTTTTATTAGTATTTTTTATCATTCCTTTTAGCGTGATGTTGGCCTCGAAGTTTTTCGGGTAAATGAAACGTTAAAATAATCAGGAGTTAGTTCAATGTTTAAGCAAATGATAGAGTTATGGCAGGGTAAGGAGACACCCATTGATGAGATTGCCAACGATTTTAAGGAAATGTTACAAATTGGTCAGGTGATGTATGATCAAGTGACGACGGCTGTATTGACAGGCGAGCGTGCCAGCGATCTAAAAAAAGAGCTCTATAAGAAGGATGCTATTATTAATCTGCAAGAGCAAACCATTCGTCGGAAAATTGTGAGTCAATTATTGGCCGCCGAAGGGGAAGGCCCTATTTCTTCCTGTCTTATCTTGATGAGTATCTCAAAAGATGCGGAGCGCTTAGGTGATTATGCTAAAAACATTCTCGAAGTATTTGAGGTGACCCCGCAGTTATCAAAGCAAGAACCTTATTATCAACGCTTAGAGATTCTAAAGAAGATGATTAGTGACTTATATCAAGGTGTTTTAGAGGCCTATGAGAGTTCTGATCCTGAAAAGGCGCGTAAGCTAGTAGAAATGTCTTTTGAAGGGAAACGCATTTGTGATGAGAACTTGAAAGATCTACTCATTGCCGAGCCTGGGAAAGATCATGTCGCTTATGCGGTTTTATCACGCTTCTTTAAGCGTAGCTTAGCCCATTTAGCCAATATTGCGACGAGTATCTTTATGCCGGTGACTAAAATCGATTTCTTTGATGAAATTAGAGATTAACTTTCAAATACTTATTTTATGATGAAAATACTGGTTATTGAAGATGATGCGGATATTGCGGAGTTGATTCAGTTCAATTTAGAGCAAGCTCAATATCGGGTGACTGTTTGTACGAATGGAAAAGCCGGTCTTGCTAAAGCTCAGGAAATAATCCCTGACTTAGTCGTGCTTGATCTTATGTTGCCTGACATGGGTGGTTTAGAAATTTGTCGTGAACTCAAGGGCGATGAAGAAACCAAGCGTATTCCCGTATTGATGCTGACAGCAAAAAGCGAAGAGATTGATCGTATTGTTGGCTTTGAAGTCGGTGCTGATGATTATTTGACTAAGCCCTTTAGCCCCCGTGAATTAGCCCTGCGGATTAAAGCTATTTTACGTCGAGCTCAGGAACAAGCGGATGAGGTGTCGGCGCAAGCTTTTCAGTTTGGTGAGTTAACAGCCGATCCGGAAAAGTTTCTTGTGACAGTGAGTGCTGTTGAGGTTAAAATGACGGCCTTAGAGTTTCGTCTGCTACAGTTTCTTTATGAAACACGAGGGCGAGTTGCCAGCCGTGATATGCTGCTGGATCGTGTTTGGGGTTATAATGTGGCTTTAACAACACGCACGGTGGATACACATATTAAACGACTCCGTGAAAAGCTTGGTGTTGCTGGGGATTATATTGAGACGATCCGCGGCGTAGGGTATCGCTTTAAAGAGAGAGCAGACGCAATTTGAGAATTTCAATCCACAAGCGGCTTTTTTTAGCCTTTTTAGGAGTCATGCTGGTTGCTTTTGTTTTATGTTACTCATTTCTAATTTTACCCTCGCGAAATAGTCT
>JAJFLM010000303.1 GCA_021772655.1 Deltaproteobacteria bacterium | reverse complement strand
CACGTCACTGTATATTGGCCGCTTATTCTTCGACATTCTGGAACGCAAACGCTGGATGAAGGAATTGAAGATGCGGAGCATCGTCGGCGCCACCAGTTGGAATTTCATCGGCAAGCAAGGGATCGCAGCCGTCGCCTCGCTGGTTCTGATTGTCGCCGGAATGGTCGCCTTCTTCGGTCGTGGTGAAGACAACTACGACATTGATTTCAGCGGCGGAACGATGATCAGCTTCAGCTTCACCTCCCCTCACGAATTTGAGGAAGTCAACGAGAAGCTCAAAAAGACATTTGCGGACAAATACAAAACCGGCATTAGCTTGGAATCGCTCGGAATTGACAAAGGCCTGCAGTACCGTCTGCGGACGACCGCTTCCAATGCCGAAGATGTGACGGAGCAGGATATTGAAAACGCCATCAATGAGACGTTTCCCGATCAATTGATAAAAATCACCATGTCTTACGGTCCGATCGAAACAATACCCGCCACGAAGGCAGCGGCGATTGAACCGGAAAAACCGGCCGAAGGCGAGGAAGCGACCAATCCTGATGCGACGGCTGACGAACCGGAGCGGCATGTGGTCGACCTGAACTTCAGCGGTGCGACCTCGTTCGACACCGTCAAACGTAAACTGGGCGACGAACTCGCCAAAGTGAAGGAAGGTGAAGGAGAAAAATATACCGACACCGATTCGCTGTTTGAATTCCAAGGTTTAGCCGGCCCCGGAATGGAAGCCGAAGATAATGAAATCAAAACATACACCGAGATGAAATTGATCGCCAACGACGCACTCTCGGTCGATGATTTGAAGACCAGTTTGGCGGCGATGCAAACCGAGATGGCAAATAACCCGATTTTTACCGGTGTACAACGCTTTGAAGGCCAAGTCGCCAGCGAAGCCAAATGGAACGCCCTCTACGCCATGGTCGCCAGCCTCGCTGCAATCATTGCCTACATTTGGCTGCGATTCCAACGCATCACCTTCGGCTTCGCAGCAGTGGCCGCACTGGTACACGATGTGCTATGTGTTGTGGGTCTAGTTGCCTTGGCCTCCTATGTAGGAGGCACCACCGTGGGAGAAATGCTGCAACTGGTGGACTTTAAGATCAACCTCCCCATGATCGCCGCGTTTCTAACCATCGTGGGTTATTCGCTGAACGACACGATCGTGGTCTTTGACCGTATCCGTGAGGTGCGCGGCAAGAACCCCTCGCTGGACAGCGCAATGGTGAACACGAGTTTGAATCAAACGCTCTCCCGCACCTTGCTCACCTCGCTGACCACGCTGATTGTGGTCATCATCCTGTACTTCTTAGGTGGCGAAGGAATTCACGGCTTCGCCTTCTGCCTCGTTGCGGGTGTGTTCGTGGGAACCTATAGCTCAATCTACGTCGCCAGCCCGGTCCTGCTGTTCCTGATGAACTGGTCCAAAAAACGCGAAGCCACGACGTAGGGCGACTCGGAGGTATAGAGTCTGCGAAGGTTTTTCTCAGGGCTTCAATACGCCGAAGGTGTCAAACAGCGTAGCCCAGGGTCGCGAACGGAGTGAGCGCACCCTGGGTTAAAAGAAGCACCAAAGCCCAACCCTGAAAGGGTTGCACAATCGTTAATCCATCGGGTCCTCATGTGTCTTCATCATGTAGAACCCCTTCAGGGTTCGTCTCGTCTGAATCAACGATTTCTTACCGCCGGATTTTATTTCACAATCCATAGCGGTTGTTTGCGCTGTTGCGCGACACGAGCACTGGGGAGCAGTTGTGCATAGGTCTGAATTTCCATATCCGCATCGATTAAGTCGTCATTTGAAAGATATTCCTGAGCGAGTGCTTGTATTCCGGCATCATCAGTTGTCAGGTTAGCCGCCAAGCCAATCCCCTCTAACTCCGTAATAAGGTTGAATAAACAGGCAACATTGAGAGCAGGAGACTCTCCAGGAAACTGAAACGCGCCGATCTGTGTTTCAACCGGGAGGTAGGCCCCATGCCAAGCTTCCATCGAAAGCAGATGTGGTATCGCAGCTTCACCACATACCTTGACGCCAAGATGTTGAAGTTTTGACCATCCGGACCAGGCGACTTCGTTACTAAAATAAATTTCTTGCTGCGAGGAAAGCTCAACTGAATCTCCAAAATGAGACTGCAAGGTTTCAGTAACAAGCGAACCGTAAGGCTCTGCAAAAACCTCAGATGGATTCCCCACTGAAAATGACAAGCCCATCTTGGTTGATCCTCTATCTATAAAAGATTCTCAAATCATCAACTACAGTTTTGGTGATTGCAATTTTGGAAATTTGATTTGTTGCGGATTTCGAAATTCGTATTTCGAGCTTCCCTAAGCCGGCCAACACTGTGTCCCACCGTCCACGCGCAGCACTTGTCCAGACACAAACGCACCCAGCGGTCCGGCGAAAAATTCCACCACTCGGGCCACTTCATCCACCTGAGCAATCCGTTCCAACGTCCCCTCGGTCACTAGCCGCTCTTCATCGACTTCGCGCGTCCCTAGGAACCGCCCCGTACGTGTGTCCCCTGGCGCCAGGCTGTTGACGTTGATATTGTGCGGCCGTAATTGCGCCGCTAAGCAACGGGTATATTCCACCTGTGCCGCCTTTGCCGTCGCGTAAATCGCGCCTTGCTCAGCACCCCGAAATGCGGCAATGGAGCTGATATTCACGATCCGCCCGCTTTTGCGGGGAATCATCCGCCGCGAAACCTGCTGGTTAATCAAGATTGTGGAGAGCAAATTGCGATCAATCACTGAGTGAACGTCCGCCGCTTTGACTTCAACTGCGTCATTGGGATTGGGTTTGCCCCCCGCAGCGGCGATGTCTCCGCCGGCATTGTGCACCAGAATATCGATCGGCCCTAATTCGTTCGTCACCGTCTCGACGACGCGCAGGACGTGCGATTCATCGGTCAGGTCGCCCAGCACCGAAATGGTGCGGACAGCATGCGCCTCGCCGACTTGCTGTGCGGTTTGGGTCAGTGTCGTCCCTTCGCCGTATTCCGCCGGTCCATGCTCGCGCATGCCGTGAATCCCGACGTTGCAGCCCAGTGCGGCCAGTTGTTCCGCAAAAGCACGTCCCAAGCCTCGACCGGCTCCGGTGACCAGGGCGGTTTGTCCTTTTAGCATACGTGTTGTCTGATCGCTCATAAATCGAATTATTTTCCGTCGCGAGGATCGGGAAGCGTGCGGACATTTTTTCCCTGAATGCCGTTGAGCAGCAGATTGGCGACGACCGGTCCGTCATCTTTCATCGTCACCCAGACGACCTCATCGAATTTACCTTCAGCCAGACCGCTCAAGTTCGAGCCGCCACCAGTCGTCGCCAGCATGTAATAATCGCGCCCGCGACGAACGAATTTGGCGTAGGTGTGTTTGTGTCCGGCAAACACGGTATAAGGCCGATCGGAGAGCGCATTTTCAATCGATGCCCAACCCGTGGCTTCAAGATCGGCGTCTTTGTAGGTCCAGGTCGGCTTGTGCACCAAGACAAACGTCCAACGCACGTCATTGTTTTCTGCAAGCACCTTTTCCGCCCAGCGGCGTTGTTCTTCGCTGAAATGAAACGGTCCTTTTTTCGGCGGGACTTCGCTGTTGAGGCACAAAAACAGCACGTTGTGATAACGAAAACTGTAATAGGACCGGCCGAACTTGCGGTCCCATTCCTCAAACATCGGCATGTTGCCGATGTCATGGTTGCCCGGTAGGAAAAAGAAGGGCATTTGCAATCCATTCACCATCCGCTGAAATTCCGACCATTCCAACGCCCAACGGCCCGGATCGCCCGTTCCTCCTTCGATCAAGTCCCCTACCGA
>JAJFLM010000302.1 GCA_021772655.1 Deltaproteobacteria bacterium | reverse complement strand
CCGGCACTCCGGGATCGGCATGCACACCCCGGCCTCGGTCCACTTCGACACCGCCGTCGAGATCCAGGCTCACCGCCAGGCCGTCCTTGACCGTGCCCACGCGCAGCGCCCTGAGCGGTTCACCCGTCGTCCCAGCCCGCCACGCCTGCCCGAGCAGGCGTGGATCAACCAACCCGTCCTACAGCCAACCCAGTAAGATCAACTGTCTCAGTTGACTTGACAACTACCGATCCGCGCCCGCTGGTCCTCACCGATCTCCTCCAGGGTCCGCCACAGCGTGGGGTCCGAAGCGACCGACCCGAACAGCTCGCTCTGATCACGCAACACCGCGAAGTCCGAGAGGACCCGGCCGCCGTCGGCGATTGCACACCGCGAGGTCTGCCAGTACCCGGCCACGATCGTGCACGGGGGTGAACCCTCGCCGGCGCAACGCCTTCGACATCGCCCCGGTCAACCCGGTGTTGTCGGCCACCAGCCGTAGCACCGCGGACCCGGCGTGTGACACGACACCGTGCCCGCCGACCTCCACGACCAGATCGTTCGACCACGCATTAGGCTCCACGTGAAAGGTGCTCCTTGCGCTCGGCGATATGCGTCCTCAACAACCGCATCATCCCAGGTCAGAAGCACTTTTCACTTACCGACACCCACATTTCAAGATCGCGGTGAATACCCGAGGCTTGAGGGCCTCGTCCAGCGCCGGTTCGAGGTCGCTGTCGTGTGAGGCGCTGTGCCTCACGCACCACGGCGAGGGCGCACAGCACGTCGATGCCCTTCTCGCCCTTGCCCTCGACGATCCGCTTGCCGTCTGCACTGAGACGCACACGGCCTGTCTCATCGCGCTCGTACCGATACTTCAACGGCCGGTGGATGACGCTCACCCGCTGGTCGCGCTCCCACTGCGCCTTCTGCGCCTGGTTGCGCGCGTACGGCTTCGGGTCGTGCTCGGCCGAGGGCTGACCGCGAAAGACCAGTAGCTGGGCCAGTACAGCGTGATCCATACCGGGGCGTTGATCGCGGTTGCGAGCCGCGATCAGCTGATTGCCGAAATGTAGCGGGTCCACCAAGGACTCATGGCGTGGCAGGTGCCGACTCACCGCGAACAACTCATGCGCGGTCAGGTGCACGTTCTGGTAGTCCACGACGAGGACGGCCCGAAGGTCAGGCAAGGTGGGGAACTCCCAACGAAAAAGCCCCACCAGTCCCGGGGGACGGTGGGGAGCTAGGCCGTCAATGATGCCATATGGACGGGACGCCCAGCAACGCAGCCCGTTGACATCGCCCCACGAGCCCGCCAACTCCAGCGCGCTGACTTGAGTATCGCTCCGGGCGACATGATCGACTCGGTCCACCGTGTCGACGACGATCACCAGGAACTTCTACCGGCCGAATCCCTCAGCAACGATCTCCTCGACCGCTCAGACAGATCCGAACGCCCACTGCCGCGTGGCCCAGCGATCGCGGCAGCCGACGGCCGCAACGCTGCCCGGGAACCTGACCAGCCAACGTCGATAGCATCGACAGAGCGCGAGCGGCCTGATCGTCGTCGCCCGGCACCTCGACCTGCGGTCCGGTGTGCGGCTGCTGGAGCTGGGCAGCGACCGGCTCGCCCGGCTCGTACCTGGCCACGACCAGCGGGTGCGATGTGGTCCTGACGAGCCTGCCCGGTCGCGGGCCCGTTCCGCGAGCTCGATTCCGCGTCGCTTCGAGGTGAACGGCAGCCCCCAGTAGTGCACCCCCCGCCGCCCGCTTGCGCGACCACCACGCCTGCGACGCTGCCTCTAGTAGTGCGAGCTGCCTGGCGCGCTCCTGATCCGGCTCACCCATCAGCAACTCGCCGCCTTGGTCGGCGCCACCAGGGAACGCACCACCACGGCCCTGGGCGAACTCGCCAAGCAGCACCTCATCCAGCTCCGCCGAGGCAAGATCGTTGTGCACGACCCGACTCGACTCGCAGCGCTCGCCGACGGCGCCTTCCCGCCCACGTCGATTGGATGAGCGCGGCATGTCCTTGGGCCGACGAAGACATCGACGATCAGCCGCCCGCAGGCCTTGCAGGTGAGGTCGGTCAGGCGGACCTCGAGATCGGCGACTCGGGTGGAGAGCTGTTCGGCGATGCGTAGGACGATGCGGGGGTCGGTGAACAGCAGCTCCTGGACGTCGGTGCGGCTCATCAGGCACAATTCGCTGGCTTCGAGGGCGTCAGCCCAGCTTGCGTGCATACGCAGGCCGAGAATGTCCATCTCGCCGAACACGGTGCCCGGGCCGAGCACGGCGGTGGTGACACTGCGCCCGTCCGGTGCGATCCGGTACAGGCGGATTCGGCCACGTTTGATGATGAACAGCACGACTGCCGGCTGTAACGGTGTGTACACGACCTGTCCCGCCCGGACGGTACGCAGCGGGGCGCGGGCGCCCAGCGCGGCCATCTCGCGGCGGGGCAGGTCGCGGAACAGGTCGACCTCGGCCAGGCAGTACGGCTCGGCCGGGTGTTCTGTTGGCGGCATCAGGTCAGTCATCGTTGCCTGTGACGGCGGAGCTGTCCAGGCGATGCAGCAGCTCCGTCAGATCGGGGTTGCCGAGTGACACCACGTCCGCGCCGAGCAGGTAGGTCGGCGTGCCGATGACCCCTGATGGCAGTGAGGCATCGGGGCGGTCCGCCAAGTC
>JAJFLM010000301.1 GCA_021772655.1 Deltaproteobacteria bacterium | reverse complement strand
CAAAATATTGCGAAGTAATAGTTGTTGACAACGGAAGTATCGATGGTTCAGTAGAATATCTAGAATCATTGGATTGGATTAAGCTAATTAAGCTTCCAGAAAATGTTGGATTTACAAAAGGCAACAATATTGCTATTGAATCAACTGATTCAGATGTTATTTTATTAAATAATGATACCATAATAACACAAAATGATTGCGTTGAAAAGCTACAGCAGACTGCATATGGTGCGGATAATATTGGTGTAGTAGGATGTCGTATGGTAGATCAGCACAATAGCCTACAACATGCCGGCTCATATATCAGACATGAAACGTGCTGGGGGCAACAAATTGGTGGGCACCAAAACGATATCAACCAACATAACATAGATGCTGAAGTAGAAGGTGTGATTTTCGCTTGTGCTTATATTAAAAGAGAGCTTATAGAAAAGATTGGTCCACAAGACGAAGATTATTTTGCATATTTCGACGATACTGATTATTGTTTTAAAGCTAAAGAAGCCGGATATAAAACTATATGCTGTGGTGGGGTGACTATAACACATATTCAAAATGTGTCAACAAAATTAAATAATGTTTCATTTAATGAAATGTTCTCTAAATCGCAAGAAATATTTAAGTCGAAGTGGTATAATAAATTAGAAAATCGATTTATAGATAGTGTTACATGGCATTCAGTTTGTGGATTTCCTACTGGATATGCAATATCCTGTAAAAACATGATGTTAGCACTAGACAAAAAAGATATTGATGTAAGATATAAGTATGTATATGGAGAAAACACAGTTTTTCCAGTTAAAGAAAAAACGCTTAGCGATAACTACATAATAAATGTAATAAAAAGAAGAGAATTTGATGAATCTCTTCCTCAGATTGTTTATGGCCAGGGCAATGTGTTCTATAAAAATACTGGTTCATATAAAATTGGTTTTACAATGCTTGAAGTAACAGGCCTCCCAGATGAATGGATTGAAGGCTGTAATGCAATGGACGAAGTGTGGGTTCCTTCTACATTTAATGCTCAAACTTTTAGAGACAGTGGCGTTACTAAACCAATATATGTAATACCACTTGGTGTTGATCCAGCATACTTTAATCCAAACATAAAACCAGATAAGTTTATTAAAACAGACAAATTTACATTTTTATCTATATTTCAATGGGGTAAGCGTAAAAATCCTATAAAATTGATTGAATCATTTATTGAAGAATTTAAGAAAGAAGATAATGTGCGGCTTCTATGTAAAATAGACAGTGCTGGCATTGATATTATAGATGAGTTATCCAAGCTAAATTTGCCATCTGACAGAGCTAGTGTTGATATAATTTATAATGAAAACTGGCCAGCATGGAAACTCGGATCTCTTTATACAGCCGCCGATTGTTTTGTATCAGCTACAAGAGGTGAAGGTTTTGGTATGCCAATGTTAGAAGCTATGGCATGCGGATTACCAACATTGGCGACAGATTGGAGTGCGCACACAGATTTTATGACAGAAGAATACTCATATCCTATAAAAGTTGAAAAAATGATAAGTGCACGAGCGAAATGTCCATATTATGAAGGATTTGAATGGGCCGAAGTAGATAAAGAGCATTTAAAACATCTTATGAGATATGTATACGAAAACCAAAAGGACGCCAAAGATAAAGGGATGGCTGCGTCCGAAATGGTGTTAACAGATTGGACATGGGATAAGAGCGCGGAAAAAATAATTAACAGATTACAAGAGATCAAAGATCTCGCTGGGTTACAACAATTTGAGGGCATAACATTATGACAACGGAGATAAGTGTATTACCATACATGGGAATCCTTGATCTTGATGAGGCTAAAGAGATCGAAGGACAATATGTGTATATCTGTAAAGGATATGCAGAAAATGGTATTGCAGTTCTTATCTCTAGAGAAGACGGAAACGTCAGCGTAAGAATAGCCGATTGGGACGGGAACATATTAAAATCTACTGAAAATCAACTAGCAGTAAATTTTATAAATCATTATTTAACACCATTTGCAAGATTTATGAAATATTCAGCAGTGCCAAAGGCAATGTATTATCTTGCTGAAGACGAATTAGCAAACAACAAATTACGTCTAGTTGATGTACGCCTTTCACTAAATAATGTAATAGGTCCAGGCATGCTTCGAGATGTATTCAAAGAGATGGTTGATATTCAAGAAACAATAGAAATTACAACACTAGATGAAGAGACTCTAAAATCTATCAAAAATAAGAAAGACAAATTTTCTGGTGATCTGGTCATAAAATGTAGTGCATTTAAAACCGTCACGAGGAACAAAAAAATGTTACCTCTTTACGCTAGGGTTAAAAGATGAAAAAATATACCGCCAGACAACTTCGGATTCTAAATGAACTTAATCTGAAAGCTGCGGCTAAAAAGATGGGTAGAGGCGAAGGCGCAACAAGATCAGAAGAAGAACCTTCAAAAGACGAATTTGTTAATAAATTCGATGCTCAATTAGAAGGATTAGATGAAAGAGTTGAAGAGCCAGCTCTAGAAGATGATGGAGATCTTGGATTACCTGAAGAGGAAGAAGATCTCTCGCTCGGAGATGAAGGGCTAGGAGGTCTTGGAGATGAAGATCTTGGAGACGAAGAAGACGATCTCGATATGGAAGGTCTGTCAATGTCTGATGAAGACGAGATGGGCGACGATCTTGAAACCAACGACGAAGATACAGTCAAGCTAATCCAAACTGTTATTGATGACTTGACTCGAAAATCAGGCGAGTTAGAAAACAGTGCCTTAATGGCTAAAGAAGCCGGCGATATGGAAACATATCAAGATATTATGGATATTAGTAAAAGACTCTCTGACGAGATTACTGATCAGAAAGATAAGCTAATCTCAATTGCAAGACGATCTGGTGAAGATATTACGAGCATATTGAAATGAGCGAAAAGAAACCTATTAAAGAAGTTGCCACTACAACTAATAATGTGGCTATTGGAAATCATGCTTTGGGACAAGAACAAGGCAAGCAAAAAGAAAAAACGCCTGAACGGTGGTATTTAAAATTTGCAAATGATAAAAAGAAACCTATAACTTGATATATGTCGAAACTGATAGAGTTTATTAATCCCAACACCTTCTCTGCACATCTGGTTGGGCCAGATCGCGCCCGTATCATCGTAAAACCTAACCAAAAGATTAGCCTTCCTGAGTACTTCATGAAGTATGTGCCTACTTATTTGCGGCCTATAAAAGCCGCAGCTGGCGGGGCTGTTAAAGGCATCGATCTTACACGAAAAGTGAAAGTTTCGAAACCACCGCGATCGAAACAGAGAAAAGTTGCAGCTCAAAAACGAGCTATGCGGAAAGTACGACAGCCTGAACAAACTCTAAAGGAATCCAAAACTGCATCTAGAGCAAATCTTAAACTTAGAAGAGGCGCTGGTAATGTAAATGCTCTACCAAAAACTCCAAAAAAGACGAAAATAATTAGAAAAGCCAGAAATATTGTTGGAATGCATGGCCGAGAAGATAGTGGTAAGGCTTTCAAAGAAGCCTTTGACAACAATTTATACTCAATATCAAATAATATTGGTATAGGTATATTAAGTTATAATAGATTACCATCTATAAAAAGATTGTTAAATTCTATACGCCAATT
>JAJFLM010000031.1 GCA_021772655.1 Deltaproteobacteria bacterium | reverse complement strand
GTGTTATCTGGAATATTGCGGCAATTAGCCTCATCAAGAACATAGTTTCTTAGTGCTTTAAAGGCAGTCTGAAAATCAGTTATTCTTTCATCCTGCCTTAGCATATTCCAAACAATTCGTAGCATATAAAGCGTAAACCACGGCTCTTCTACCTCGATTTCAAGCGGGGTCATTTTTTTTCGTGCCAGCGCGGAAGGGACAATACTTTTCGAATGATTTAACCCAGTGTTAATGTGTGTAAAAAAACTATCTACTCTATTATCAAATATATCATGCAGTCTTTTTTGGCACCCCGCGCACATGTCTCCAACAACTGGGTTTTTTGTTTCGTAGAATATGTCTTTTTTTGAAAACCAGGCCTGATTAGGTCTTATCGTCAGTTCTTCGAGTCTGCGTAGGAGTCCATGAGGAATGATATGTTCCTTGGTCATTTTTTTATCTAAATTACAGCACGCACAAATGGGCATATTAAGAAGTCGCTATTTATTAGCCAACACAGTCGCAAAAACTAACACAAAACGTTAGTTTTTGTGACCAGACTGGCAATGCTCAATCATACCTGACAACGGCCTTTCTCGCATTAACAGCATCGGACAAATGCTCTTATCTTGCCACTCAATTGTCCAATAAGCATGTTACCCAGCCCATCCATCTAATAGCCTAACCCCTAGATTCGGCACCTTGCTATCAATCCTCTAATCATCATCACAATCACTGTCAGCACCGCTGCTACCGTCACCACAAAATCATTTTTTTCTTCTCTATATTCTTTCTATTTCTTAATTTTTAAATTCCTCTTACTTCCAAACACCACCTATCCAAAATGGCACCCCCAGCACCCGTAGTGTCTCGTGACCCCTATCTCTTGAAGTACTTTCAGTACGTAGAGAGAGAGGGGTCACGAGTGTCCGGCCCCAAGCCGGATAAACGAAGGGTGCGATATGACGGGGCAATTTCGGATTCGTTATTGTCCGGTCTTATCTGATACCAGACACATGACCGGACAATTCAAGAATTGTCCGGTTCCTCATCGTGCAACTGGAAATCGCCGGATTATTTTGTCCGGTGGCTGAGATATTTCACAAATTTCATATTTTTTGTGAATTTGCAGGCTCACTCATTTTCTGGACTCCGCCAGCATATTGCAAAACAAGGCCCCCTGTTCGATGGCGTCATCTAGTGCTCGATGGGTATGCGGCAACTTATCAAACCACTCTTTTGGCATGTTTTTCTTGGTCGATTGTCGATAGCCTTTTTTCAGCAAAGCCATAGCGTATGTTTTGATATCGAGGGCTGAATGAGAGAACGGACTCTCGCCCGCAAAGCGCATTAGATACCAATAGACAAACATGAAATCGTAGGCTGCCGGATAGCCAACAAAGACCGGTAGCCCCGGCAGTTCCTTGAGCCAGGCCAAATAGTCCTTCATCGCTTTTTCCGGCGCTTGTAGCTCATGCCGACAGGCCTCCCAGGCCTCCGGCTGCTGCTGCCACCATTCCATCGTCCTGGGATCCGACGCGGCCTTCGGCAAGGTCTCCAGGTTGGCTGTGAATGTACCAAGCAGCGTCTTATCAGCAAGATAGGCCGCCGACCCGAAACTGAGCATGGAGTTTTGGCCCGGGATCGGGCCATCTGCCTCGACATCCGTGCTGACGTAGATTTCCGGCTCCTTATCCATTGCTATAGACCGCCTGCAATTGTTGATTGATGACGACCACGACGTCCATAATTTGTTTGGGCGCCTCACTCAGTTCCATTTTGCGGATGAATGGCTCCCAATAACCTTGCAGGACTCCAAGAACCTCATCATCGAAATCGAGCGCCGTTTGAACCGCCGTCCCTCGTTTTCCAAAGGTCTTCTCAATACTCGCCTTAAGTTTCGACGCATCAAGTGCCTCAGCAAGGGACAATTGGTACATATCGTAGAAATCTTTCATGCGTGTATTGGCGACGCCACGCGCAATAGCCGTTTGAAACTTTTCAGAAAAGATCGTCTCCGGCGGATACATCAGAACATCGAAGTCATTACCCATCAATGGTTCACCCTTATAACGAATCCGCTCTAAAGGAACTTTCTGAGCATCAACAACATCGCCTAGCGCCAGATCGATGCGAACCATGCCTTTGACTTTGCCCAACTGGAAGGAACATTTAATCCGGATGCCAGGATAATCCATTTCGGGATGTTCCAGGGTTTCGGCTTTTGGCGTATCCCAAGTCAGCCCGTCGTCTATGGCAACTGCTAATATCTCGCGAATTAAGGTCTCAACCTCGTCGGTTTTATTGCTGATCTCACGAACCGAAAAATCAAGGTCGCGAGTGCGACGATCTGTTTCGATAAGATAGGTGAGCAAGGTTCCACCCTTGAAGACAAATTGATTGGCATAAGACGACTGACTCAGACGCTCCAAAAACTGTTCGGATCCAAAGCGATTCAGGAACTCTTGAAACGGGATGCCTTTCTCCCGAGAGATATTCAGTAATTTGCCTCTGAGGCTTTCGGTATTCATAGCTGTTAATCACCTAGGAGAATGCTAATCTCTTTATCCAGTGGCTTCTTGAGTTGTTTGGCATAACGAGTGAGCTTAGCCACATCCTTGTCTTTTTTGCGCAGGTACTCACGTAGCACCTTGTGGGCTGTATCTATCGGCAGATATTTGAAGGCATCAACAACGGATTTTTCGCAATCATAAATGCGTACCGTTCTCTTGCCAATCTCGTGCCGTTCAATACCCAGTGAATATGATTTCCCTGACGGATAGACAATCCGATACTCGCGGTTGACCACTCGATGTTTTTGCGAAAATGCGAGCCAGATCTTACGCTCTTCTTCATCAGTCAGGTCGTGATAAGTCAGTGCGGACACACCACATATGATGGTGTCAGGATACAGCGTACAAGCCGGGGCATATTTCCCTAGAGGATCCGTTAGCCAGTCCAGCTTGCGCGTGTAGATCCGTTTTGCCGGCCGGTACAGGTCCTCACTAGCCACCAGGCGGGAGAGCATCATCTTATTCACTCCCAGTGCCTGAGCCTCTTCTAGGGTGATAAAGTCTGTGCGCTCCAGCTGTTTCATTAGCTTCGCTTTGGGTTCCATCTAACCATTGTTACTATATTCGATAAATATAATCAATTATCTAATTTGGTAACAAAACAGTCCACTTCGGTAAGTTATTATTTTTTTAAAGCAGGTCTAATTTCATGTTCTGACTCAATAAATTGGCAATAACGCCCGGATGGCCTTACACCCGTAAATTGCCGCAGCGCGGGCGTATGACAATACGCCCCTACACGATGTGAAAACCACTCTCCCCTTGCATTCACCGTAAAATCCAGCCAAAGTCCCTCCCCGATGACCGATTTACCTATAGCGAAACGCCCCGAAGTCTCTAGTCACTTTGACGAAAGCTCCTTTGCCCCCGGCCAAATCATCCGTAAAGGCATGGGCCACAAAGAAGAAATCCAGTCCGACTTCCAACAGGATTATCACAGCGATATTATCAATAAGGTGATCGCCAATGATTACGTCCTCACCGAACAAGGTTATACCTTTCATTTGGCAACTGATTTTGGCTTTTGTTATGGTGTGGACCGCTCCTTGGAATTGGCTCATGAAACCTTGAAGCATTTTCCCGATAAACGGATCTTTCTGACAACTGAGATTATTCATAATCCTTACGCCAATAAGAATTTAGAGGCTAAAGGCATTCAATTTTTAAGCGGTCCCTATCAAAAAGACTTAGGCATCGATGACGTAACCGCTGAAGATGTCGTTATTTTGCCAGCTTTCGGCACGGACGTTGGCATGCTAGAAACCCTGCGTAACAAGGGCTGCATCATGGTCGATACCATCTGTGGCTCTGTGCTTAATGTATGGAAACGTGTTGAAAGCTATGCCCGTGAAGGCTTTACCTCGATTATCCATGGCAAACATTATCATGAAGAATCCGTCGCCACCTCCTCTCGTGTACTGCAATATAAAGGCGGTAAATACCTTGTTGTCCTTAATATGAAAGAGGCTGAATACGTGGCGGATTATATTGTGAAGGGCGGGGACAAAGCAGAATTTCTCACAAAATTTGCCGAGGCCTGTTCTCCTGAGTTTGACCCAGACCGTGATTTACAAAAAATTGGTTTGGCCAACCAAACCACCATGCTGTCGAGTGAATCTCTAGCTATCGCAGACTTTTTCAAAGATACCATGATCGAAAAATATGGTGCCGACAACACCCACAATCATTTTAGAAATTTTGATACTATCTGTTCGGCCACCGAAGACCGACAACAAGCCATTCTTAAATTAAAGGGCCAGCCCTTAGATATGATGATTGTGATGGGCGGGTATAATTCGTCCAATACCAATCACCTCTGCAAAATTGCCGGAGAATTTGTCACGACCTATCATATCGAATCCGCAGATGGTTTATTATCACCCCAACAGATTCAACATAAACCCTATGGCCAATGGGAAACCATCATCACAGAAAGTTGGTTACCCAAAACTCCTTGTAATATTGGTATCACTTCAGGGGCCTCAACCCCCAATTATGTACTGGGTCGGGCCATCGAGCGTATTTTATCTTTTAAAAATTAATATATTTCCAATACTTAGGGAAGAATTTATCCAGGTGAAAACTTGACATTCGGGAGTGACCCGTTAAACTCTTTAACTTGCGTGCGTAACTAGCTTATTTTTTGGAGGAGCTATGAAATTTTTTATGAAAGCGAATATTTTGGTTGGTGTATTGAGTGTGCTCATGTTGAGCACGCCGGTTCAGGCAGAAGAAATCCCTCAAGTGGGTTCTCCTGAAGCCTGTCAAGCGGGTCCTAATGCCCATGAAGCGTGTGATCGTTGGTATAACATGGCTGAAAAACAAGCACCGGATGCTTGTGCCGCAGCCCGTAAAGGCTCCCGCGAATGTCGTCGTTGGGTGCATGTTAACAAATATGTCGCGCCTAAACCTGTGGTGAAACAGGAACCGTTAATTTTACGCGGCGTTCATTTTGCCTTGGATAGTGCCGAAATTCTACCAAGATCTTATCCTATTCTAGATGAGAATGTCCGGATGCTACAAAAACATCCTAATGTTAGCGTAAGAGTGGTAGGCCACACGGATTCCACAGGTACTGATAAATACAACCAAGGACTCTCCGAACGCCGTGCTAATTCGGTGATGAATTACTTCATCTCTAAAGGGGTCTCTTCGAGTCGCCTCTCTTCTGAGGGTCGTGGCGAGAGTGCTCCGATTGCCGATAATAGTACAAAAGAAGGCCGAGCACAGAACCGTCGGATTGAATTACATCGTTAAATTGCTTTATCTTAATTTTAATAAAAAAGCCGCTCCCCACAAGGAGCGGCTTTTTTATGAGATTCGATTTAAAATCAACATAGCATCGCCAAAACTAAAGAGACGGTACTGTTCCGCAATAGCTGCTTGATAGCATTCCATAATAAACTCTCGACCCGCGAAAGCGGAGACTAGCATAATCAAAGTGGATTTAGGCTGGTGGAAGTTGGTGAGGAGTCTATCAACTAATTGAAATTGGTAGCCAGGATAAATAAATTTCTCAGTGTAACCCTTGCCAAATTGTAGGGGGTTATACGCCGATTCTAAAGTACGTAAACTGGTTGTACCCACCGCCGTAATTCTTTTGCCCGCTTGCTTGGCACGTTGCACCGCTATCGCTGTCGCTTCCGGAATCTCATAATGCTCGCCATGCATGGGATGTTCAGTAATATTTTCTGTGCGCACCGGTTGAAAGGTATCGCGACCGACATGCAAGGTGACATAGGCTAATTCACAGCCCTGTTGTTTTAACTGCTGGGTAATCGCTTCCGTAAAATGAAAGCCCGCAGTCGGCGCGGCGGCGGCCCCCATGTTTTGAGCATAAACAGTTTGATAACGTGAGATATCTTCATCTTTGGCTGCGAAAGGATCATCACGTTTGATATAAGGGGGTAAGGGTGGCAGGCCCACAGCCGCAATGAGATCATGTAGGGGCGGGGTGTCCACGAACTCAGGTGATGTCACGTCTGGGCGGGGGCACCCCGCCCCTACAGAAAACTTAATCGCCCAATTATCTTTTACACCAACCAATAGACCTGATAAATGTTCTGAAAATATAACGGCTGTGCCCGATTTGATTTTATTGGCGGGTTTGACCAAACATTGCCAAGCATTGGCTGACTGTTGATCCAATAATAAAACTTCTATTTTACGACCGCTATCGCTGTGTCCCCGCAAACGTGAGGGAAAGACTTTGACATCATTAAAAACAATTAAATCATTAGAACCAAAGTAAGACAAAATATCTGGAAATACTTGATGGCAATAACTCTGTGCCTGTGGGTCCACAACCATCAAACGCGACTGGTCACGCTCTGGCGCAGGTGCCTGGGCTGTCAATTCATCAGGATAACTATAATCAAAGAGGTCAAGCTTCATGCCCTCTGCTTGGCAGAGTTCGCGCAAAAGCTCAAGCCAAGCGCGCTACTACTTTTCTAAGCCCGACCAAATATTCAAATGAGGTCTGGGTGCAAAACGCTCCGTACTATAAGAACGCACTCCGGAATATTCTAGGTCATGTAACATATTCGTCCCGCAGTTTGAATTACGATATGTGTCCCCATAACCTACCTGACCACCAATATTATAAAATCCGTTCTCGGGAACCCAGGCAAACCCTTCATAACCAGCATGCGAGAAATTCATATTAGGAATCGCTGTATTGACATAGGAATTAACATTTGAATTTCCCGATGAGTGGCCCACACTTCCGCGAGCACGGCAAAAACCTAATCGAATAAACTCAGGATCTCCCGGCTTGTAATAAGAGAGGCCTATAGCGTTACCGAAAAAACGGTATTTATCACGGCCACGACGACCTTCATGTTTAACATCAAAACCAAAGCGCAGCTCTCGGGTTAATGCATTACCTGCGTTATAAAGCGTGACTGGATAATAATCTTTTCCGTTCGCCTTAAAGTCATCATAGTTTTCATAATCTAAGCGGAATTTCAGCTCACTCCAATCAAGCTGTGATGCAGCATTATTTTTGTGAGTGGTTTCATAATGAGAAAAATCTAAATCGACAGGTTCGGCACCATGGGTACGACGTTGTTGTAAATCAGCAACTGTTAGAGCATTTAACCATTTACTTTTGATATAAGCATAGGTTTTCCCATCGTTGTGTTGGCTTGGGCCTTCATCCATAACTACCTGAAATAATAAGGCCACATCATCCAAACTAAAACGTACTTCAGGAGTATGATCTTTATCAATCACGCGACTAAAATGCGCATTTTGATAAATTGGGAAATACCCTGTTCCATCGGCTTCACTGGCTTGAGTACGCACTAACAATTCAAGTCCAGCAATCAGCCAACCATCACCACTGGTCGTATGAAGCCGGAAGAACTGGAGATCATCCGGATAACTTAAAAACTGCCCATTAGCATGATTTAACGTGCCCGAGGTATTCTCCCAAGTAAATTCCTGAAGCGTTCCATGAGGACGAGACTGTGTCTCTCCAATCTTCCAACACTGCTGTTCCACAGTTGATCCCTCAAGCTCATCAAATTGCTGGCTGGGGCAGGCTTGGAAAGTGAAGGGGCCACTACTGCCATAGACATCGCGATGTTGTCCGGTTTTAACACGCAATTTGATGCCCGTAACTCCTGAGGACAACACATCAATATTTTTCACACACAGGGCTTTTTGATCGTCGGCCTCAGCGGAACCAAAAATAGCCATTTTTCCTGCACGCGTAGCCGCCGCATAGTATTCCGTATTATGCAGACTCGAAAATCGCATGCGGGAGGTACCATAAGACCTTAAAGCTTCATGAATATTTTTCGTGAGCATTACCTTGCCACCCTTATTCACATTGATCTTAGCTTGAAAACTTTGGCCCGCATATAATGTGTCTGGGGCCTCAATCGTACAACGTAATTTCTCTGCTATAGGTTCACTATCACCACCGTCAGCAGGAGGCGGTGCCGTTGGATCCGTGCCATCAGCCGCACCCGTATCTCCGGGAACTTCATCACTCGGTGCTTCGGCATATTGAAGATACAATGGTTCACAATCTTTCCATCCCATGACATCCGGTGCGCGACTGGCAACAGCAAAGAGTTTGATACCTCCGGTCCCCTCCGGGACTGTCACCTTTAAGGCAGCGCTCCCATCCTCATCCACAGGTGTCAGATTGAGCCCCGCCTGAGTATCTTTCCACAACTGATCTTCATCCCAATGGATCGCCACTTTGGCACCTTCATGAGGGCTACTCACCCAAACTGTAATCTCTGTTCCAGAATTAATCGGCTCATGGGTGTCTGGTTCTATTTTACAAGAAAGCGTA
>JAJFLM010000004.1 GCA_021772655.1 Deltaproteobacteria bacterium | reverse complement strand
TCTACTGATTCAACGGGTTGACCGTAATGCTCATAAAATTCCTTCGCAATTAATAGCGTGGACAAATCAGAAGGCACGGAGTCAAAAGCCGCAAAAGGTACAATGCAAGCACCGCTTTTTTGAGCCTGATGGTCATACTTTTCGATCATGCGGCGCCCAAATAGGATTTCACCAGTGATATCTAAATAGTGTACGCCATACTGGGCACAGGTTGCGACAACGTTTTCAGCATAGAGATCAAAGGGTCCTGCGCAATTCACAACGAGCTGACTGGTGCTCACATGTTTCGTGACTTGATCCGTATTCAGGGTATCCAAGGAACTGAAAGTCACTGCAGGAAAGTCTTCAGCGAGCCGAGCCAATTTAGTTGCATTTCTCCCCGTTGCTCGAACCTGAATCCCTTGTTTTTCTGCATAGGGAAGAATCTCCTGCACAAAGCGCTGGCCCACAAAACCAGTCGCTCCAATGACGAGTAAAGTTTTTGTTGCTTGCGTGGGGGAGGTAGGTTTTTGAATAGCTATGGTTGAGTCTCTTTCTATATTGAGTATGACTTCAATTTTTAGAGGATCTTAGGCATCCATAGGCCGTTCATACTGACCATCTTGATAACTAACAAAATAATCTTCAATTAAGGGGTGCTCTACCGGTTCGGGGGAGTCTTCATGGAGTAAATTTTCTTCAGCGACGTAAGTTGTGTGATCTTCGCCGTCGACTAATACATGATACCAAGGTTGGTTTTTATCAGGCTTGGTCTTATTTTCTTCATACCAATCCTCTTCAGCTTGAAAGGAGTCATCGACATCATAAATAACACCACGATAACCCTGGTGTTTGTGATAGATGATTTTGCCGGGGGCGAATTTAGCAAATTTGCAGTCTATACTTTGACTATCCATAGTGCTTTTTTAGCTGGCTCAACGGAGCCGTCAAGTGGCTTTCGTTTAAAGTTATCCACAGGGGCTATCTTATTAATATAGCGTCGTTTTTTCCGCTGTCCTTGCTTGCCGTGTCGGAGGGATGTAAAGCCCTGACTACAGATGCAGCCATTTTCTCTCACAACCGAGCGCCAATTTCCTATTTCATCCGAGCGCCTATGGCCCCTGGTGTCACAGCCACAGCGGTTGGCCGAGTGGTGGCCGGGTTTTCAACGGAGTGAACTCATTGCGGGTGACGGGGAACTGGGTTCACGGATTGCTTGTCAGGTGAAGGGGATGTTTGGTTTGTCTTTTGAATTTGAAGCGCTGATTACGGACTGGCAGCCACCTTATTATATTAAGCTGCAAGCGACTGGTGATTTCCAAGGCACCGGAGAATGGTTTTTCGAAGATCGGGCGGGACAGACACAAGTGACCTACCAATGGGACATTGCCTTGCAGAATTCATTGGCGCATGTGATTGCGAGAGTGCCTGGAGGGCGTCGCTTATTGCAGTATGGTCATGATCGCGTCATGGATTTAGGCGGAGATCAAATCAGTCAGATGATTGATGAAGGAGTTTTGTAAGATCATGACGGTTTCTATTAATACGCCCCATAAATTAACGCCCATGATGGAACAGTACCGCAGTGTGAAGAAAACTTTGCCTGAAGATACAGTGTTATTTTTTCGCTTAGGTGATTTCTATGAGATGTTTTTTGAAGATGCGGTGAAGTCTTCGGAAATTCTCAATATTACTTTAACGGGAAGAGAGTCGGCCAAAGTTGGGCGTATTCCGATGTGTGGTATCCCTTATCATGCCTTCCATGGTTATGTGGGCACCTTGATAGCACATAATCTTAAGGTTGCCGTCTGCGAACAGGTGGGTGACCCTAAAGCCAAGGGTTTGGTTGAGCGCAAGGTGACGCGCATTGTTTCTCCTGCGACTTATTTAGAAGGAGAAGAAGGCCATCATCAATTTGCCTATCTTGTCGCTGTTGCGATGCAAGGGGATCGCTATGCCGTCTCCCAACTAGAGTTAAGCACGGGTGAGTTTTCGGTTCGCGAATTAGCCGTTGAGAATTTGTTGAGTGAGTTGACCTTATTGAATCCGCGCGAAGTGATTCTTCCGCAGTCTTTATGTAAAGATGAAAGTTTGGTGCAGTTTATAAAAGGTGATTTGGGTGCTGCGCTCACCCAATATGAAGATTGGGTCTTTGCAGCAGACGAAGGGCTACGTTTATTGATGGATGCTTTCTCTTGGGGCTCCAAACAAAGTGTTCCATTTTATGAAAATCCCTTAGCGGTTGCTAGCACTGGCGCTATTCTCTATTATTTAAGAGACCACCACCATCATTCTATTGGTCACTTACAAGCACCACAGCTCATTGAAACCAAGGCCTTCATGAGTTTGGATCGGCAAACACAACGCAGTTTAGAATTAGTCAGCGCCTTAAGTGGCGATAAGCAAGCGCCCACGTTATTGACAGTCTTAGATCAAACTTTAACTTCTATGGGCAGCCGTTCCTTACGACGCTGGGTGACACATCCTTTGCTAACGGTCGAAGAGATTCAACGTCGCCAAGCCGGAGTAGAGTGCTGTATTGAAGATGTGACGATTTTGGAATCTATCCGACAATCCTTAAAGGGTGTGCGTGATATGGAGCGTGCCTTGAGCCGCTTGAATTATGGCGTGGCCAATGCCCGCGATTTGGTGAACTTACGGCGCTTTCTAGAGCGCGTGCCTGATTTGCAGCAGAACTTACGGGCATTACAACCTGACTTGTTGAAAGAAATGGCTCAGGTTTTAGTGCCGCAGCCCAAGTTATTACAGTTGATCACGGATGCGATTGTCGAAGAACCACCATTGGCCGTGAAAGAAGGGGGGGTGATTCGCGATCAATACCATCCCGGTTTAGATGAGCTAAGAGGTTTAGCAACGGTCGGTAAGAATTGGCTCTTAGAATTTGAGCGCCGCGAGTCTGAGCGTACTGGGATTAAGAAATTAAAAATTAAATACTCGCAAGTCTTTGGTTATACCATCGAAATTAGCAAAGCGAATTTGCAGTCGGTGCCGGAAGATTATGTCAGGCGTCAAACCTTAGCCAATGCGGAGCGATTTGTGACCCCCGAGCTCAAAGAGTGGGATGAAAAAATCTCTGGGGCTCAGGATAAAATTAAACAGTTGGAATATGAATTGTTTGATGAGGTGCGCCAACAAGTCTTGCAGCAACTCCGTCCGCTCCAAGCTATGGCCCGCGCGATTGGCGAATTAGATGCCATCGCCTCCTTGGCGAGTGTGGCGCAGCAAAAGGCCTGGGTGAGGCCAAGTATAGATCAAAGCCGTCACTTACATATTCAAGGGGGGCGTCATCCAGTAGTGGATGCCTTATTACCTTTTGGTGAATTTGTAGAAAACGATACCTTGCTCAATGATGACAAACAGCAATTGGTGGTGCTGACGGGGCCAAATATGGCCGGGAAGTCGACGTATATTCGTCAGACGGCTTTGTTGGTGATTTTGGCACAGATCGGTTCTTATGTGCCGGCCGAGGCTGCGACGATTGGTTTGGTAGATCGCATCTTTACGCGCATTGGCGCTTCCGATGATCTGGCCAAGGGTGAAAGTACCTTTATGGTCGAAATGGTCGAAATGGCGCATATTCTGCAAAAAGCTAGTGATGCTAGTTTATTAGTTCTCGATGAAGTGGGACGTGGGACCGCTACCTTTGATGGGGTGAGTATTGCTTGGGCGATTTGTGAATACTTAACGCAGAGCGAGTTCAAGCCACGCACTTTGTTTGCCACGCATTATCATGAACTCACGCAGTTAGCGGATCATTTTCCCAGCGTGCAGAATTTTCACATGAGTGTGCGTGATACGGGTGAGGGGATTCATTTCTTAAGAAAAGTGAAACCCGGGGCAGCGGATCGCAGTTATGGGATTCACGTGGCGCAACTAGCGGGGCTGCCCAGTACGGTGACTCAGCGAGCTGAGGCTATTTTACAAGTGCTGGAGGCAGAGAGTACTGAAGCAACGCAAATTATTGAAGCGGAGCAAATCAAAGCGGGCGGGCAACCAGCGAAAACAAAACCGCCGGCCCCGTCGCCTCAGGCAGATTTGTTTACCTGGGGTGGAGAAGAACATCCGGTGGTAGAAGCATTGGGTAAGTTAGATGTGAACGGGATGACGCCCTTGGATGCGTTAAACTGGGTTTCAAAGATGAAAGAGAAATTATGAAAACCATCCATATTCTCTCTGAAATTGTTGCCAATAAGATTGCTGCGGGTGAGGTGGTGGAACGACCGGCTTCGATTGTCAAAGAGCTGGTAGAAAATTCGATTGATGCCGGCGCGACTCATGTGGATGTGCAGATTCAACATGGTGGCAAAAGTTTTATTCGAGTAGCCGATGATGGTTCGGGTATGAGCCAAGAGGATCTCAGTTTGTCGGTGCAACGTCATGCCACGAGTAAAATTGAAGCAGCCGATGACCTTGATCGGATTGCCACCTTTGGTTTTCGTGGAGAAGCTTTACCGAGTATTGGCGCGGTTTCCCGGATGAAGGTCCGGACGCGTTTACGAGGTGCCGACCAGGGTTATGAATTGAATGTTTCAGGGGGGCACTTGGAATCGGTGGAACCTTGTTCCTGCCGCGAAGGGACGATCATTGAAATCCGTGATTTGTTTTTTAACACCCCGGCACGACGCAAGTTCTTGAAAGCGGATGGTACGGAGCGCAATCATGTCAGCAATGTCCTGGCTAATTTTGCCGTGGGACGCACAGATCTTAATTTTTCTCTGACTTCAGGTGACAAAAAAATCTGGAGTTTTCATCAAGGAGAAACTTTACCAGGTCGCGCGGCTCAGTCCTTTGGGTTAGCACGTGCCGAAGATTTATTAGAGTTTTATGATGAAGCCGAAGGCGTTAAGATCCGCGGTGTTATTGGCAAACCGACAGTGGCACGGGCTAATCGTTCGAGTCAGATATTTTTTGTGAATGGTCGCATGGTCAAGTCGCCGGCACTGAGCTTTGCGGTACAAGATGGGTTTCATGGCTTATTGATGCACGGTCAGTACCCGGTCGTGGTCGTTGAGGTACAAGTCGACCCCGCATTAGTAGATGTAAATGTGCATCCCACCAAACAAGAAGTTCGTTTGTCGAATGAACGCTTGCTGCGGTCTTGTTTGA
This sequence comes from Deltaproteobacteria bacterium, assembly GCA_021772655.1. GTDB lineage: Bacteria > UBA10199 > UBA10199 > 2-02-FULL-50-16 > JAJFLM01 > JAJFLM01. The sequence goes on along the minus strand of JAJFLM010000004.1, from coordinate 638 downwards.
AGCGGGCCGTGGCTCAACGTTTATCGCAAGAAGATGACATGGCGCCGTTTTTACAGGCACCGGCGCGCACTCAGTTGATGGGTTCTGCGGCCTCTCAATGGCAACGTCAAGCCAGTGAGAAACAGGCCTGGGATGCGGGCACAGAGATCCCTATTTTTCACGCCCCTTCAGCCGAGCAAATGATTGTTGAGCCCATTGCTTTACGTAATAAGCTGCATATCACCAAGATCCTCGGACAGATTCACCAGCTTTATATTATTGCTGAGACCGAGGAAGGGTACATGTTGATTGATCAACATGCGGCCCATGAACGTGTGATGTTTGAAGAACTCTTGAAGAGTTTCAAAGCAGGGGAAGTTAAACAACAGGGTTTGTTATTAGCAGAAACCTTAGAAGTTAGTTTGAAACATAGTGAGATTCTGGAAGCTCACTTGCCCAGCTTACATAAGTTAGGCTTTGATATTGAGTGCTTTGGTGAGCAAGAGTATGTGATTCGGGCGGTTCCTGCCTTGATGGGAGGTGTGGATCCAAAGGCGAGCTTGCAGCAATTCATCGAGCAGCAAGAAGCGGGCAAGCAGGTGACAGATCTTGAGTCTCATCCGGAGGAGTTAGCCGCCTTGGTTGCTTGTAAGCGTCGC
>JAJFLM010000300.1 GCA_021772655.1 Deltaproteobacteria bacterium | reverse complement strand
TTCAAATTGCGGCAGAACCATGGATGCAAGTTTTAGACTTCGGTTTAATGGATTTTATTTCGGGCTTTCACGGCGCTATCCCTGACAGTTGCATGAAATCACCGGGTCAATTTGAACATGAGCAATTACGTCGTGCGAAAGCGACTGTGGTGGCGGCTGCTTTAACCAGCGGCATTGTGCCAGCGCACAACGTGACTTTGGATTTAAAAGACCAATATAAAACCTATCAAGATGCCAAACGGGCGCGTTATGATTTTGGTTTCTTACGGATGTGGTCTATTTATCCGACGCAAATTGATTCTATTGTCAATGCGATGCGGCCTGATTATTCACAGGTCAAAAAGGCCGGTGATATTTTATTGGTGGCTCAAGAGGCTAATTGGGGCCCTGTTCAGTTTGATGGGGATCTGCATGACCGTGCGACATATCGTTATTATTGGGAGCTCTTACAGCAAGCCCGTTTGACTGGCTTTAAGTTAGACGAAAAAATTGAGTCCGCATTCTTTGCGGGTCAATCTGCAGCTGCTTAATGAAGTTAATGAATTAGCAATGATTTTGTGCGGTCCACCATGCGATGGGCCGCACTTATTTTAACACCGCATTTGGTGTGAGGACTCAAGGAGAGATTATGTCAGCGATTTTAGAACAATCAGATAAAATCCTAAGTGTAGCCGACGAAATTTTAAATAAAATCGGCCAACATTTAGCCGAGAAGTGTACTGATAAGGGGCGCATTTCAACGGCTAAGTTGGATGGGAGCCAAGTAGCGGCATATGACTATTCTTGGTTGGCCAGTGAAGTATTGGCAGCACGCCAGTTTGCTATTTATGCCAAAGAGCAAGGTGGAGAGGTTGAGCAAAGCTTAGCCAGTTTGTTTCTGGGCGAGTTGGTACAACATATCTCTGAAAAAGTGGGTAACCGTGTTGCTGAGTTTGGTGTGGACGGAGCTTACTTACGCGAGACCTTATGGAATGATGAAATCGCCACTTTAGTTGCAGAAGCCATTGATCACAGTCAATATTGTAAAGCAGCTGAGTTAGTAAAAGAAAAGGGCGGTGGGACTTTTGGTCTATCTGAAGATCATGAGATGTACCGTGATACTTTCCGTAAGTTTGGTGAAGATAATGTGACGCCGATTGCGGAGCATATTCATCGCGAAGATGATTTGATTCCTGAAAACGTGATTAACGGTCTGGCCGAGCTCGGTTGTTTTGGTCTGTGTATTCCTGAGCAATACGGTGGCTTTCAAGCCGATGACAATCCGGATAATACAGCGATGGTCGTTGTGACCGAAGAATTATCACGGGCCTCTTTGGGGATTGCGGGTAGTTTGATTACGCGTCCTGAGATCCTTTCGAAAGCCTTGTTAAAAGGTGGGACTGAAGAACAAAAGCAAAAATGGTTGCCGATGTTAGCCAGCACAGAGCGGATGGCGGGTGTTGCGGTGACAGAACCGGATTATGGTTCAGATGTGGCAGGCATGAAAGTGACGGCCAAAAAGACTGAAGGTGGTTGGTTAGTCAATGGTGTGAAGACTTGGTGTACCTTTGCCGGCTATGCTGATTCATTATTGGTATTGGCCCGTACCGATCCAGATATGTCTAAAAAACACAAAGGCTTGTCTATTTTAATTGCTGAAAAACCACGTTTTGAAGGCCATGAGTTTTCATATGATCAAGAAGGTGGGGGACATATTGAAGGGAAGGCCATCCCAACGATTGGTTATCGTGGCATGCACTCTTATGAAGTGTCCTTTGAAGATTATTTTGTTCCTGATGAAAACTTAATTGGTGGTGAAGAAGGTTTAGGTAAAGGTTTTTATATGCAAATGGCTGGTTTCTCAGGAGGTCGTTTGCAAACTGCAGCGCGTGCTTTGGGTGTGATGCAAGCTGCCTTTGAATCAGCCCTGCGTTATTCGGACGAACGTAAGGTGTTTGGAAAGCCTATCTTTGAATACGGCATGACTCAGTGGAAGATTGCTCGCATGGCCATGATCATTCAGGCTTGCCGTCAATTAACCTACCACTGTGCTGAATTGATGGATAAGGGTGAAGGCCAGATGGAAGCTAGCCTCGTCAAATTCTATGCTTCACGTATTTCGGAATGGATTGCCCGTGAGGCCATGCAGATTCATGGGGGCTATGGTTATGCAGAAGAGTATGCTGTTAGCCGTTATTATGTAGATGCACGTGTGTTCTCAATTTTTGAGGGTGCGGAAGAAGTATTGGCTCTGCGTGTGATTGCGCCGAGTTTGTTGAAACAATTTTTATAGGTCGTGGAGAAAAGCATGTCTGATAAAGTTAAGGTAAAAGTTTCTAAAGAACATCCTGAATTAGCCCCGGATCAACAGGCGGCGGTTCCTGATAAGGTCAAAAAACCACAGTATGGCCGTGTGTTGGAGGACTTTGAGCCCGGTGAGGTTTTTACCCATCCACGTGGCCTGACGGTTGATCGGGCCTTTGCCATTGAGTTTGCGCAAGAGTTCTTTGAAACCAATCCGATTTATCTCAACGAAACTGTGGCGAAAGCGCATGGGTATCGGGATATTCCTTTGTCACCATTAATGGTCATGAACTTGGCCTTATCTTTAGGTGTGCAGAATGATTCTGAGAAGGCCGTTGCCAACTTAGGTTATTACGACATGCATTTCTTACAGCCGGTCTATCCGGGTGATACCTTGACGGCTAAAACCAAAGTGTTGGCGCGTAAAGAGCGTGGTGAAAAGCCTGGTATTGTCACGATCCGTACGATTGGTTTGAATCAGGATAATGAACTGGTGCTGCAATATGACCGTAAGATTATGGTCGCTCCAGCGGGCCAAAAATCAGCGCCAACGACGGTGACGGGTGAGTCTTTTGAAGATACGGATGACATTGAATTACAGATTCCGGTTCCAGGAACGATTCCTACTAATTTAACCGGCACTAAAACCTATTTTGAAGATTTTACAGTCGGTGATGTGATCATCCATAAAAATGGTCGCACGATTACGGATGAACATTTACCTTGGACTTATCGGGTGATGAATACGCATCCACTACATTTTGATAGTTTATTCTCTAAAAGCCGTAAGGGTCCCATGAGCGGTGAACCGATTGTGTATGGTGGCTTGGTGTTTGCGTGGTTATGTGGTTTGGCGAGTCGGGATGTTTCTGAGAATGCTTTGTGGGATTTAGGTTATACAGAAGGGTATCATACTCAACCGGCATTTTCTGGTGATACCGTGGGTGCGATCAGTCGTGTCCTTAAGGTTGAGGAAGGTCCTACAGGCTTGGATGCTGGGATCGTAACTTTTCAATTGGTTGGTGTGAAGGGTGTAACTGCGGTGGAAGCAGTTGAGAAGCACGGCCCGGATCTTTTCATGAAAGAAAATAATAAAAAAGCAGCTGGTAAGGAGAAGATCACCGATAAGATCTTTGAAATTGAACGGCGCTTGTTGATTAAGAAGCGTCCATCAGCTCTTAGTTAGAAAAATAGGGGATCGCATTGCGATGCAAACATATTCGAAAGAGCTGAGCTTTCAAACCAGCCAAAACAACCTTCTTGAGCTAGAGCCTGCGTTGCGGGATCATGTTGAAGATTTAGATTTCTTTTATATTGTCGATCTGTGTGATCAGGCTCGTGAATGGGTTAAAGAGAGTGGGATTCAAAATGGTCTCTTAACTCTGCAAAGCCTGCATACGACATGTATCATTAGTATTAATGAATTAGATGAACCTTGTTTATTGGGGGATATTAATAATTACATGAGTCGCAATATTCCAAGGGCAGAGCCTTATCTGCATAATAGTTCGGTGCGGACTAAAAACCTCTGTGAAGAAGACACCAAATGCGATCGCAATGCGGACTCTCATCTGAAGTCATTTCTTTTTGGCGGGCCGACTCAGTCGGTTATTGTTAAAGATGGTGAACCTGTCTTTGGACAATGGCAACGGCTCTGCATGATTGACCTTGATGGTCCTCGTCAACGACGTTTGTTAGTTCAAGTTATTGGTGATTAGTGGTTTTTGCGCTGTGAGGCGCTTACTGAATTTCAGCTAAGAATAATTTCCCATAGCGGTCTAACTTGTGTTGCCCGACACCAGAGATTTGCGACATTTCTAAGAGTGTTCTCGGAAGTGTGCGTACCATTTCTCTGAGAGTGCGATCGTGGAAGACGACATAAGGTGGTACATTCTGTTTTTGCGCGAGTTCTAAACGTAAAGCACGAAGTTTTTCCCAGAGGGCTTGTTGTGTCTCTGTCAGTGGTTCTTCATCGGCATATTTAGCACGACTTGAGGTGCTGGTCTTTTTAATCGGGTCATGACGAAAACGAACCGCTTGTTCTCCTTTAAGAATGCTGCGGCTTTCATGAGTGAGTTGTAAGGCGCCAAAGGCATCTAGATCTACGGCAATAACACCGGCGGCAATCAATTGTCGAAACACAGAATGCCATTGTGATTGATTGAGTTCTTTGCCAATGCCAAAAGTACTGACGGTGTCATGGCCTAGGCTTTGAATACGTTCAGAATCTTTGCCAAGCAAAACATTTACTAAGTGAGTTACACCAAAGCGTTGTCCTGTGCGGTAAATGCATGAAAGTGCCTTTTGCGCGGCTTCTTTTCCATCCCAAGTTTCAACGGGTTCCAGACAATTATCACAACGTTTACAATCACCGGCATGAGTTTCATTGAAATAGCCAAGGAGCACCTGGCGTCGACAGGCGACAGACTCACAATAGCCTAGCATGGCATTAAGTTTTTGATGTTCGATGACCTTTTGTGAAGCTGGGGCCTCTGAATGAGACATCAACTGTCTTAGTGCCACGACATCTCCTAAGCCATAAGACATCCAGGCATTTGCGGGGAGACCATCACGACCCGCACGCCCGGTTTCTTGGTAATAAGCTTCTAAACTTTTTGGTAAATCGAGATGGGCCACAAAGCGGACATTGGGTTTATCAATGCCCATACCAAAAGCAATAGTGGCCACCATGATGATACCTTCGTCTCGTAAAAAGGCTTCTTGATTGCGACGCCTTACCTCAGCGGTTAACCCGGCATGATAAGGAAGGGCTTTCCAGCCTTGTTCCTTGAACCAGGCTGCCGTCTTTTCGACCTTCTTGCGTGACATGCAATAGACTATGCCCGCGTCATCACTGTGCTCCGCTTTTAAAAAGCGTAAGAGCTGTGTTTTGGCATTTTGTTTGGGCACGACGCGATAGAGAATATTGGGGCGATCAAAGCTGGAACTAAAACATTTAGCTTGAGTCAGAAGTAGTCGTTCTAAGATATCTTTTTGTGTCGCTTTATCGGCTGTCGCCGTCAGAGCGATGCGAGGGATCTCTGGAAAGTGCTCATGCAGTTCTCCGAGTTGCAAATATTCCGGACGAAAATCGTGCCCCCATTGTGAGACACAGTGGGCTTCATCAATGGCAATGAGTGAAAGTTGGGTTTGATTTAAGAGTTCTAAGAAATCAGCTGTCATGAGACGTTCGGGTGCAACATAAACGAGGTCTAATGCGCCGTGACGCATTTGTGTTTCAATTTGGCCTTTCTCATGAAAATCGAGCGTTGAATTTAAAAAGGCAGCTTTGATTCCCATTTGCCGTAGGCCTTGGACTTGATCCTGCATTAAAGCAATTAAGGGAGACACAACAACACAAACACCAGAACGCAAAAGAGCGGGAATTTGATAGCATAGTGATTTGCCCCCACCCGTATGCATGATGACCAGGGCATCTTGGCCTGATACAACATGGTCGATGATTTGCCCTTGTTGCCCTCTAAATTCCTGATAGCCAAAAACGGAATGTAATATCTCTTGTGCCGAAGACTTCATCATGTCCTTACAACCACAGCGGTGCTGAAAAACAAAAGCAAGAATCAAGTCAAAATTAAATAGGGTTTAGTATCAAGGACTTAGTGGTGATAGCGGGCTGTCAATAACGAGAAAGAGTTTCAAAATAGAACCCTGTTAGACCTTACTCATCACTAAATAGTGTAAACCCCAGAAAATCGTGGGTGCGTAGAATTCCATGGCGCGACACGGTGTTTTGTTGCGGGTAAGGCATAAGCGTCTCTTCCAACGATGAGCATAACATGTTCTGGTTCATAGGCATCGACCCACTCTTCATTTTGATAGATTTGTAATCCTGGCTGGGTGGCAGGCAGGATCAGTGTGAGGCGGTGGGGATCAAAATGTCCATTCAATGCGAATAGTTCAGGGTGAGAATTATCGAGAGTGGGTTCATATTTTAGTAGCCCCAAGCTATGGCAAGGGCGCCCAGATCCAGCGCAGTATTCTTCAGGTCGAAATCGTGGGTGAATCAATGAAAGTAAGGCTAAAGTACGGTTGGCTATTTTGCGAAGCTCCTGACGGAGTGTACGATATTTGTTAAAGTAGGTATCAAAAGCTGGTCGCCGCGGTTCTAAGGCGGTGAGCGGTTCATAAGTGGAAATTTCTTTTTGTATGCCGGATTTTGAGTTGCGGTATTCAAATTCAAGTCCGGATCCTCGTGCAAACCAAGACTGATAAATAGAATCATAGTGATCGTAAAGATAGTGCAGTTGCTCTAAGTCGATGGCATCCCGTAAGAGGATAATCCCATTATCTTGGAGGCTCGCGAAAAGTTCCTCGGCATATTTTAATTGAGGAGTTTGCTGCCTCGGATGTGTTGCCGTCAAAACATGCTGGCCGCGCCAAAATTCGCTTTGTACGCGTGATTCTTCAACGAGTGACCGGGGTTCATAATATTCAAAGGGGTTTAAACTTGGAACGGTGTTGCTAGAATTTACTTGCTGAGCGCCTAAGTTAAATCCTGTGATATGGGAACAGGCTATGGAGGAGATGGTGAGAGTCATTTTTTTGAGCGCTTGACAGGTCGAAAACTGACTTTCTGCAGAACAACGAGGTGATTTCCCAGTGGATAAGCTTTTTGCTCACAGGGCGTATTGAGAATGGCTGGAATATTATGGCGTTCAAGAACGGTTGTATAGCCACGAGCAGTTAAGTCAGTACGTTCAAAATGATGTGGGTTAAATTGTACTAGCAAGCCACCGTTTTGTAATAAGGTATTAATGTTGTTGGAGTCAGGGCCAATAAGCGTTGAGACGTTATGGTATTCAATACGACTAAAAATGCCTGCATGTGCTGCGGCTAATTCTTCTGATTCAATCTCATCTTTGATAAAGCGAATGATAATACCATGAGCGGCGGCTAATGTATCAAACATATCACGGTGTTGTTGGTAAGCTTGTTCGACCCTTGTGTTTGGATCTAATAAGGTGATGTCAAAACCAAGCTGGGCATAACGCTCTAGCTGCTTCCAGTCTGATCCAATTCCGACGAGCATCATCTGTGGGCGCGATCCATTAATTGGTGGGGTAAAAGTATCTAGCTGAGTTTGCAGGTCATTCCAAGTAATGGGTTCGTCTTGAGGACTGGCATAGGTATAGGCCTCAGGGAAGGCAGGGCGGAGTAAATTTTCAAATTGAGTTAATTGATCTGGATGTTGTGCTAAGCGTCGACTGACGTAACCTACTAAGGTTGGATAGCTATACATTGGGGATCGTTGCCGTCGTTGTACATCATCATGAGATAGTACGGTGCCGTGAAGACCATCTCTAATCGACTGGGTTGTGCTATTGCGCAACTTAGCTTTGAGTGAGCGATGCGGATACTTTTGGCTCTCCTCCATAAAATAAATCATATCCGCACCAAAAATATGAGCAGCGGTTTCTCGGTCAATATTCATAAATAAATCGCTGATATCTAGACCACCACGCATTTTAAACATGTCAATAATATCAACGGAAAGTTCATATAAATGATGATAAAACGGTGCGACATCTTGATAGGCGCGCACTAATTGTTGCACGTGTTGTAAGGCTTGCCCTGAGCGAAGCCACCGCGCATCGGGGTCACCATGCTTGATAAAGTGCTGTAATAAAAAGTAACTGAGCCCTTTATAGTGCGTTGATGAAGCAGTCGGGCCGTTTGATTGGAGTCCCATATGGGCAAGGGCATAATAAGCCAAGCGGACTGGGTATTGGAGAAAGTGTGCTGTCATGGCAGGTAATTTCGCGAGCACTTCTGCTTGGCTTGTATAGATAATTTTATGTAGTTCAAGGGCCTCGTCGCTATCAGCTCCTTGAAAGAGTGAGCCGACACGTTGGCGCAATAGGCTGGCGGCATCCGTGCTTTGATAGGCTTCTTGAGTGAGGCCATCCGTATAGATACGTTGCTCTAAATTTGAAGACAGTATGGCAAGTGTTGTGTCATCGGAAGTGGTCGGTCTATCAAAGGCCGCGAGCATGGCTTCGACCTGCGTGAGTTGGGCCCTGATATCTTCTATAGATGCGATGAGAGCGGCTCTGTTTTGATGAAAAGTAGACTGCAGTTGTAAGCGACGCAGGGTATTTCTGATTTCATGTAAATCACGTTTAATAGTTTGGCGGCGAGCTTGGGTGAGCTCTGCTGGCATGCCGAGAGGACAAGGTTTATGCTCAGCAGCGTGTGCTAGTAAGGTGCTTAGCTGAGCTTGCCCTGTCAGCAGTGCTACTTGGGTATAGACTTGAATATCCTCTGGAGACAGACCATGTAATAAGTTGTGGTGGTCAGGTTGGGTCTGTGTCTGAACGCGACCCAGTGCAAGAGAAAATCCTAAAAGTTGTGCTGAAGCCGCTAGGTTTTGTCCATAGGCAACGCGCAGCCGTGGTCGTCCGCGCGGAGTCCTATAGGGATCCACTCCAATATGATCAAGGCTGGGGTCACACTCATCGGATTTTGCATGTGTTAAACGACTTAATTGGAGTACCTCTTTGTGTCGGTGAACCCAATGTAAACAGGTCGGAATGAAAATATCGCGCTGTTTAAAAAAGTTTAAGGCGGTGGGATACATGTTGAGCCCGATAGGTGTTTCCGGGCTATCTAAAAAAAGATGGGCCTGTTCTCTATCATATAAAATCTGACCGATACCAAGAAAACCATGGGCTCCATAGAAGCGCGCCCAGGCTGAATGTACATTGGCGGGGTGTTCAAAATGATCGTTTGAATGTGTGTAGCTGCGGAGTGATTCACGATAACCCATGGCCGGACCTAGGCCTAACAGAGGTTCCAAGGTAGGTACGGTATGAGAAAATTCAGCATCGGCACCACTATTCAACTGCTGCAAGGCGAGCATTTGCCCAGTCACTGGCAAGGCTGACAAAGTCGCTAAAGTTGATTGAACGGGTGCAGTCCACATGAGGCTGACATATCGCCATTTCGGTCAAAAAGTTGTCCAGCTAAGAGTGTGGAAATTTTCAATAAATGGTTATCTTAGGTGTCAATTGAGGTTTCAAACGCTGATATAGTGATTTTCATCCGGCTTTAGCTAGGTTTTTGCACAATTCTTGACCCTAAGCCCGTCTTCCCTTATAAGAATGCCGCATTGAGTCAAGGTCAGAGGGACCTGACTTTCTACGAACGAAGGAGACAGCAATGGCAAAAGAGATTTATGAAATTGGTGAACACCCTGAAGTGGGTGTGGTGCCCAGTAAAATGTATGCTCAAGTGATTCGTCCTGAGCGTTTTGGTGAGCCGAAGGATGCCTTCCAAATGGAAGAAATCGATGTTCCAGAAATTGGTCCGCGTGAAGTTCTCGTTTATGTGATGGCTGCAGGCGTTAACTATAACAACGTTTGGGCATCTTTAGGGGTTCCTGTGGATGTCATTGGCGCACGTAACAAAAAAGGCGAGCCTGAAAAATTTCACATTGGTGGTTCCGATGCTTCTGGTATTGTTTGGGCTGTGGGTGAAGAAGTGACTAATGTTAAAGTGGGTGATGAAGTTGTGACTCACTGTGGTATTTGGGATCACGACGATCCACATGTGGTTGCGGGTAAAGACCCCATGTTTGCCCCTTCACAATTAATCTGGGGTTATGAAACTAACTGGGGCAGCTTTGCTCAGTATACAAAAGTTCAAGATCATCAATGTCTGCCGAAGCCGAAGCATCTGTCTTGGGAAGAAGCGGCTTGTTATATGTTGGTGGGGGCTACGGCTTACCGCATGCTGCATGGTTGGCCCCCCAACGTTGTAAAGTCTGGTGAGCCTGTCTTAATTTGGGGTGGTGCTGGTGGACTAGGTTCTATGGCGATTCAAATTGCAGCCGCAGCGGGGGCTAAACCAGTTGCGGTTGTCGGTAGTGATGACAAAGTTGACTATTGTAAAAACCTGGGTGCTGTTGGTGTGATCAACCGCCGTAATTTTTCCCATTGGGGCGTCTTGCCTGATTGGCGTGATGGCGCCGCTTATGCGGAATGGTTTAAAGGCGCCAAGAGTTTTGGTAAAGCTTTCTGGGAAGCCTTAGGCGAAAAGAAAAGCCCCACCATTGTCTTTGAACACCCTGGTGAATCAACGGTGCCCACCTCAATTTTTGTGGCTGAAACGGGTGGTATGGTTGTTATCTGTGCGGGGACCACGGGTTATAATGCGACCATCGATTTGCGTTATCACTGGATGCGTCAAAAGCGTTTCCAAGGGTCTCATTTCGCAAATGATGAGCAGTGTGCGGGTATCAATAACTTGGTGGCTGAAAAGAAAGTGGATCCCTGTCTTTCACGTACTTTTGACTTCGCTGAAACCGGTGATTGCCATCAGTTGATGAGAGAAAATAAGCACCCGAATGGAAATATGTCCATCTTGGTCAATGCCAAGAAAAAGGGTCAAACAGCCTTATAAAGACTGTTTTAAGTCTTCTGAAAGGAAGGGCTGGCCAGATGGCCGGCCCTTTTTTTATCCAAAAAAATAAAGAGATTTGGGGGCTTAGCGCAGCCTCGCTTTATCCGTTTGACCTAGCTTTAAGAGAGGGTATAACCTTAAGCTTCATGTCGCAGATTAAAGATTTACTTCCTGACCCACCGGTCAATTACTCGGTTTCGCCACAAGATTCGGTGGCTAAAGCGGCTCAGCTGATGGCCGAGAAGAATGTGGGGATTGTTATGGTGCTGGAAGACCTTCGTTTGGTCGGGGTCTTTTCAGAACGTGATTTGATCCGCCGAGTACTCGCTAAAGGGCAGCCCCCTGAAAAAGTTTTAGTAGATGAAGTCATGACGCGTCGGGTTGTCATTGCACGCGCGCAAGATGATCCAGAAATGTGTCTGCAAAAGATGGAAGATGAAAACTGTCGGCACTTGCCCGTATTTTCCGGTGAGAAACCCGTGGGCATGTTATCTATTCGCGATTTAATGCGGTATATACTCAGTTTGAAAGAGGATGATTTAAAGATGTTAGAGCAGTATGTCACCGCTCCCTAAAGTTTTTTCTAATCATTAATCATATAACTATGTGTTGGCGATACTTTAAGTCGTCAGCGAGATATTAAGGAGTTTAACAATGGCAATTAAGAAAGTTGGTGTCTTGGGTTTAGGCACAATGGGTCATGGTATTGCGCAAGTAGCGGCGGCTTCAGGTTTTGAAGTGATTGCTACGGATGCGACAGATGAGTTTATGAAAAAGGGTTTGGCCCGTATCGAAAAAAACTTAGGTCGTTTAGTCGAAAAAGAAAAAATTGATGCGGCTAAGCGTGATGAAATCTTAGGCCGCATTAAAGGGGGTGGGGTTAAGGATTTTGGTGATGCTGACCTCATTGTAGAAGCGGTCACTGAAGCTATTGAAGTAAAGAAGAAAGTATTTGGTTTGCTGAATGATGTCGCTAAACCCGGAGCTATTTTAGCGTCAAATACGTCTAGTATTTCAATCACTTTATTGTCTTCAGTTGTTAAGGAGCCTGAAAATTTTGTGGGGATGCATTTCTTTAATCCGGTGCCTGTAATGAAGTTAGTCGAAATTATCAGTGGCTTACAAACCTCCGCCGATGCGGCTCAAGTAGCTACGGAGTTTGCGCAATCGTTAGGTAAGACAACGATTGCGGTCAAAGATTCGGCTGGTTTTGCGGTGAATCGTTTGTTGATTCCGATGATCAATGAAGCTTTCTGTGCCCTGGATGAAGGGGTTGCGAGTGCTGAAGAGATTGATCAAGCTATGCAATTAGGTTGTAATCATCCGATGGGCCCTTTGACCCTCGCTGACTTTGTTGGCTTGGATGTTACTTTGAATGCTTTGTCAGTGCTCTATAATGATTTAGGCAGCGACAAATATGCTCCAAGTCAGTTATTGCGTAAATACGTAGAAGCAGGGCGCTTAGGCCGTAAGACTGGTCGCGGCGTTTATGATTATTCTAAATAATATTTCGTAGGGGCGTATAGCAATACGCCCTTACAGAAAAAGGCGGGCTCACAGCCCGCCTTTTTTATGCAAAAAGAACTTTCTTAAAGCGTGTTTGTGCCTCATCAAAAGAAGGATTCAATTTTAGAAATTCATGAGCCCCCTGTAATTCTTGAAGGAGTGCCTTACTCCCCCAGCGGCCAAATTCTTCTTCCACCCATTTCTCAAAGAAGTGGGCTTCTTTATCTTGAATAGACGTCAGCTTTCCTTGTGGCAGTTGGCTCACACGTTCAACCAGTTCATCTAAGCCGAGTCCAGAAATAGCGCTGGTTTGCATGATATCAATATGGTTCTCATCGGGGCGCACAAAACCCAGACTTGATTTTAAGGCATGGTAGCTTTTTTTAGCCGCATCCGCTTCATCACATTTATTGATAATAAACAGATCAGGTA
>JAJFLM010000299.1 GCA_021772655.1 Deltaproteobacteria bacterium | reverse complement strand
CCGTTGATGGGCTGTCTCATGCTCTGCGTCATGGGGAAAGCTCTGTTAGGGCTTTTGAACAGGTGGGGCGGGAAGCTGTTGCTAGTTTTGGGCGGCAATCCAAGCGCCGCGTTAAGAACGGCGAAGCCTACCGGACTTTTCAGCTTGAATGGGGGCTGGCAGGCTGCGAGGCGCACCAACCCACACTTGAGCATACAGCCTTTATCATGGGGGCAAGCATCACCCTTGAAGCCGGAATGGCGGCGGCTCTTTTTTACGGTGACGGGCACTTCGATATTCCCGCTGCTGCCACTATCGGTCTGACCTTTGCAGCTTTGAATGCAACAACCAGCCTGACCACAGGGTTCTTAGGGCTGCGCAACCTGAGATACCCAGCACATGGGCTTGTTAAATATGCAGCGCGAGGATTTGCAGCAGTGGGTTCGATGGCGGGCGTGAGTTTGATCGGCGCACTTGGTTTTACCGCAGCCCGGTTTCGCGTTACGGGCAAGCCGGAGGGAATCTGGGATTTTTCAGAAATCTCTGTTCTCGGAACTTTTAACGATTATTTCGGTTTTGCCTTAGTCGTCATTGCGGGTGTGGCTGGTACGGTCGGCCTTTGGAAAGGCGTAACTGGATTTTCTGACCCGGTGCCGGGATATTTACAACGGAAACTCGACGCGACTGAGGTTGTTGACCGTGAAGCGGAAGCTGAACGGGACCGCCTGCTTGATGAATGCGATGAGCGTATGGAAGTCGCAGAAGATGATTTAGAAGGCGCGAAAGACGAATTTGAGAAAGACGCTGAAGTCTACGTGGAGAAATTCAATGGATGCTGCGCCACCATCACCGCGCATAACAATCTTGTTGATGAGGGACTGGAAGCGGCGCAGCGCTTGGCGCTGAAACAGGGTGAGGACATAAAGTTCATTGAAGTGAAAGAACGCGCCCGCGCGCCTAAAATCAATGAAGCCGCTTTTTCTAATTTAAAAATCTCTGCACCCGAATTTATTGATGTTTGCTGCCCGGATATGGGCGAGTGCATGGCCGCTTTGGAGCGGGCCTATAGCGCTGCCATTAATGCGGTGCACGAATCTCATGGCTCATATCTGAGTGGCGGCAGCGTAGAAATTTCACCAACTGAAAAAGGAGACTAACGTTATGGCACGTAAATCAAGACGTAGTGGCCGCCGGGGGAACTCAACGTTTGGCAAGGCGCTTAAATGGGCCGGAATATTGGGCGCTCCGATTGTGGCGCTCGGCGGCGGCGGATTTGCCCTGCTGTCGTTTTCATCCACTGAAACGATTGATGCGAATTTCTGCTTTCCCCGCGATGATCAGCCTGAATTAGCCGTGATGATCGATAACTCTATGCAGGGTCAAACGGAATTCCAGTACCGGGATTATGGCACCGGAATGATGCGCGTAATCGACACGGCCCAGCCCAATACACGGGTGATGTTCTTCACTACGGAATTGGGCGCACAAGGCTCTATAGCGGAGCCAGTCTTTACAATCTGCAAACCCGCCCAGACGGCAGCGGAGCGCGCCGCTATAGGTGCCCCGGAAAAACCCAAGCAGTTCCTTGATCGTCAATTCAAAGAGGCGCGGGAGCGTTATAACCGGGCCGTGAAAGATGTTATCGCCGCAACCAAAGATGATGATCGCCGGGCCAAGGACAGCCCCATTTTGGAGCTTATCGCCGCTGCATCTAAATATCCCGGTTTCCAAGGCGCTAACCGCAAAGCGGTCCTGCTGACCGATGGATATCAAAATTCTGAAGCGGCTGAGTTTTGCGTAAAAAAGAACCACATGCCTGCGGTGAAAACCCACATGCAACGCCCGGCATATTTCCGCACCAAGCCCAAAGCCTTAACCGGCGTAGATTTTACCCTGCTGATGGTGGAGCCGTCCGTGCTTTGGCCTGCCTTGCAGCTTCCCTTTTGCCGTGAGGGCGAGGTACTGCGCTGGTGGCCCAATTACCTTAAGGCCGTGGGCGCGGCTTCCGTAGACCTGACCATTTTACGTGCTGGCGTGGGGTCGTAAAGCGATGCCGCAAGTAAAGCTCACTTTGGTTCGCGTCAAACGATTGGCCGAACTATCAGCCTTTTTCCTGATTTAAATATAAGGAGGATTAAGATGTCACAACAATCAACAGGCGGCATACCGGGGCTTGATACTTTCAGCCTATGCCTGGCCTTTCTGGCGGCACTATTAGGAACGCCCTATGTCGTTGATCTGATTAGCCCCTATATCGAGCCATTGCTCTATCAGGCCTATGGCCGCTGGGGGCTGGGCGATGCGACCAATATCACGGCGTTTGCGCTTGTCTTCCTGATCATTTTCTCGCTCTTCCGCATGGCGCTATGGCTTGCCTTCAGCGGTGCGGCAGCTTTCGGTGCGATGCGCCTTGCGGACTACGCGCTTTAGGCCATGGCTACGCCATTTCATGATAACGCCGCCAATCCGTTCGGCTCAGCGCGCTTTGCAAGCGAAGAGGAAATCGCATGCGCAGGTTTGTTTAACCGCGAACCCCATTCGCTACTGATTGGATTCTTCAATGGACGTGCACTCTGGTACTCGGATATGGGTGGCGGGGCTTGCTTCGCCGGGCCACGGTCAGGCAAGGGAGCCTGCCTGATTATTCAGAACTGCATCTACGGCATTCACACGCCGACGATGTTGATCTTGGACGTAAAAGGTGAAATTGCAGCTGTTACGCGGAACCAAACACCAGATGGAAAATTCAACATATATTGGCATCCCCATCGCCAGCATGGTCTGCCGCAAGACCGTATCAATCCTCTGGATCATATTCGCAAAGACAGCCCGACCCTGATCTCGGATACCAAAGTCTTTGTCGCGAACGCACTGCCTGAAAGCGGCAGTTCGCAAGGTCGTTTTTTTGAGGGCCGTGCGCAAGAAAAAGTTGAAGCGATCTGCATCGCGATCACTTTTCGTGACGGCATACTGACTTATCCGGCTTTATATCGCGCCATCAATCTCATGGTTATGAGCGGAGACGATTGGCTCGACCTAGCTTTTGAGATGCAGGAAACGGGTATAGAATTCGTACAGAGAGTTGAGAAAGAAATCGCGAATTCGCGCGGGGACAGTTCCGGCGGTTTCAAAGGCATTTTGGGCGAGATCACCCGCGCTTTCAGATGTCTTTCCGACCCTGACCTCATGGCCTCTGTCTCCCCACCCTATACGGCATCGCTGAAGCAAATGTGCGAAAGCGATCAAACCTATCAAGTCTATCTCATGCCGCCCGGAGATATGGTCGAGGCATGGGCTCCAGTCCTCAAATCGTTCTTTGTAAATGCCCGCACCTATAAGGCGCGCGCGCCCCATGCCCCGCGTCAGACGTGGATATTAGACGAAATTGGGAATTTAGGATCGTTTCCACTGGCCATGCAGCTATTTACGCGCGATGCAGGTCTTGGCATTCGCCCTTGGGGTTTCTGGCAATCAACGGAACAAATAAAGGCGCTCGCTCCCGGAGCAGACAAGATAATCCCAGCCTCCGCTGCCTTGCAAAATTGGTTCGGCGTGCGGGACGAAGCCACCGCAACCGTCCTTTCCCGCATGATGGGCAAGGAGACGCTGCTCTATGAGGATGCCAGCCGCACAGAAAACATCCGCCATGCCAAGGCAAATGCGGCGCTGTCGCTGCTGAACGGTGGCGATCCGATTCAAGCTACCCTGAACCTCCGCCATCAAGCCCGGCTAGGGCGTCTCTATACCCAAAAAGAACGCCCGCTGATATCGCCGGACGAGGTGCTGGGCCTGCCGAGCGACAAACAGATCATATTTACTGACGGCCTTGCGCACCCGACCCTCGCGGATCGCATTCCTTACTACAGATTGCCGTCGCTGGCCGGACGCTATCACCCAAACCCTTACTTTCCACCGGATGACAAAGTGGAAGTCATGACCAAGCGCGGCCCACGCTGGCGGCCCGTCGTAACTGAACCCGTACCCCGCAAGTTCACCCACTACCCGCAATACAGAGATGGAACATGGAGCTATATCGGATGACCAGCTTTGCAAAATCACTTTCCAGTTCGCCCATTCAGGCGGCTTCACCTAAACCAGCGTTTGAAGCGGCGCATTCTGGTGAAACTCCTAACCCTGAAATTCGTCCTTCCAACATGGTTTCTAAGGACCAGCCCAAGCCTCAGCTGAAACCGTCTCCGGCTCTCACCCACGGAACTGATAGGGAGATATTCAACGCCGCATGGGAAGACGAAGCCCGTAAAGCGCGCCGCGAAGCCTTCAAGGCAGAGCGGGAACCTCAAATGACCACGAACCGAACCCGCGCATTCACCCGCGCGGTGAACCGCTAACCCAAAAGAAAGGAAGCACGATCATGACCAACGATACTCAAGACCGGAATTGGTCCAATCAACCTGTAGACAAAATTTATGACGGGAACTTGAAAGCCACTATCTGGCGGAATGAGGGTGAGAAAGGGCCATTCTATACCACGGAGTTCACCCGTACCTACAAGGATGCGGATGGCAATGTGCGCGATGCACATAGTTTTATCGGCTCGGATCAACTCAAGCTCGCCGAACTTGCCCGCAAGTCATACGAACGTACGACTGAATTGCGCCGTGAGGAGTTTCACCAAAACCGTCAAAACCGCGAACCGGACCGTCCCCATACGGATAGAAACCGATAAAGGAATATATTCATATTATTTTCTTGTATTTTATCGATTTTTCCTGTACAAATGTTCGCTTAATGTTCTGTTTCGCGGCAAGGGAAAAGAACGAAGAAA
The DNA here is from genome assembly GCA_021772655.1 of Deltaproteobacteria bacterium. Taxonomy (GTDB): domain Bacteria; phylum UBA10199; class UBA10199; order 2-02-FULL-50-16; family JAJFLM01; genus JAJFLM01. The sequence goes on along the minus strand of JAJFLM010000299.1, from coordinate 1,996 downwards.
AGAAGACAAATTAGAGAAGGAGAGCCGCGATGACGGATCAACAAGAAACCAAAGAAGTTAAAGACAAAGAAGAGAACAGAGTTCCGTCATCTTCGATCACATTTGATGCGGAAACCTTCATGCACTTTCTCGATCAAACGGATTGGAGCGACGGCGAAAAGGCAGAATACCTCGCTCTAATCTGGGAAATCGTCTGCGAGTTCGTGGCGCTCGGATTTAACGTTCATCCTATCCAGCAAGCGCAAAAAGCCTGTGGAAAATCCGGTGATCTTTTTAGCCCGCCAGCATCCGGGAGTCTGGCTGTGATAGACTTGTCCCATGGTGAATTGATGAAAGAGTTTTTAAACCTGAGCGGGGCTGATACCGCCTCAGGCGAGGAAGGAGTCACAGATGAATAAAATAAAGGATAACAACAATGAGGCGGTGATTTATTGTCGCGTCTCCTCTGCCGCGCAAGTAGCCAAGGGCCACGGAAATACCTCGCAACGCACGCGCTGCGAAGAATTTGCCCGCATGAAGGGATATACTGTCGTGAGGTGTTTCGAAGATGCTGCTGTTTCAGGCGGCGTTATTGACCGCCCCGGAATGCTCGATCTGTTGGCGTATTTACGCGCGCGCCGTCGCCAAGGAGATACTGTTGTTTTAATCGACGATATCAGTCGCCTTGCTCGCGATATAAAAGCTCACTTGGAATTGCGCAGCGCGATTTCCGAAGTGGGCGGCAGGCTGGAAAGTCCTTCCATCGAATTCGGTGAGGACTCGGATTCCATCCTTGTCGAAAACCTGCTGGCGTCGGTCTCCCAGCACCAGCGGCAGAAGAATACCGAGCAAGTCTACAACCGACAAAAAGCACGTCTTATGAATGGTTATTGGACCTTTTCACGTCCAATGGGTTATCGCTATGAACACAAACCGGGGCAAGGTAAGATGCTGATGCGTGATGAGCCATTGGCCTCAATCATCGCCGAAGGCATGGAAGGATTTGCACGCGGGCGTTTCCAAAGCCAAGCCGAGGTAAAGCGGTTTTTTGAGAGTTTCCCTGATTTCCCCAAAACGCGCTTTGGCACGGTCACGAATGAAAACGTAAACCGCATTCTGACCCGCGTACTCTATGCGGGCTATCTGGAGCGCCCGCAATGGGGTGTGAAGCTCACCAAAGCCCTTCATGCGCCGTTGGTCTCCCTAGAGACTTTCGAACGCATTCAGACCCGTCTCAAGGAAGGTGCGAGAACTCCAGCACGCGCAGACTTGAATGAGAGCTTCCCTTTGCGTGGGTTCGTGTCCTGCGGGGATTGCGAGAAACCACTCACGGCCTGTTGGTCTAAAAGCAAGACAGGTAAAAAGCATCCTTATTACATGTGCTTTAACAAAGAATGCGTTAGCAATCGCAAGTCCATTCCTCGCGCCAAGCTGGAAGAGGAATTTGAAAAGATGCTGGCTTCAATTGAGCCCGCGCCCGTCATGGTCGATTTACTCAAGGCGATGATTGCCAAAGCATGGGCAAACCAGAAAGACCGAAATGCGGCGCTCCGGCGTTCCATCACCGCCAAGGTGGCGGAATCCGAAAAGCAAATCACGACGCTGCTCGACCGCATCATGGAAGCCACAAGCACCGCTGTGATCGCACGCTATGAACAGCGCATTTCCGAGCTGGAACGAGAAAAGCTTATTCTTGCGGAAAGAATGGACACAGAAGGCAAGCCGATTAAGTCAAAACAGCAAGTGTTTGAACTCGCCCTTCGATTCATGTCTAGCCCTTGCTCCATATGGAAAAATGGCAGTTTTGAACACAAAATAATGGTGCAAAAATTGGCGTTTTTGGAGCGACCCTGTTTTTCTAAAACTGAAGGTTTTCGAACCCCAAAAACGACCTTACCTTTCAAGGTGTTAGAGAGGATTCAGCGCCCTTTTAAGGGAATGGCGGAGAGTGAGGGATTCGAACCCTCGATACGGTTTCCCGTATACTCCCTTAGCAGGGGAGCGCCTTCAGCCACTC
>JAJFLM010000298.1 GCA_021772655.1 Deltaproteobacteria bacterium | reverse complement strand
CTTTACGTTTTGCTAAGAATTCATCTCGAGTTTTTTGTTTAATTTGCATGAATAAGTAAAAGAATGAATTAGAACAAAAGGTGGAAGTGAAACGACACCTTTTGAAGTGAGTAACGAGGCTGTTTAAAATTATTCAGATACAAGGCGGCAAAAAATTTGAGAGTGAGACGTACCGAGCGTACGTCGCAGCGAGCAAATTTTTTGCCAACGCCGTAGATGGATGATTTTAAACAGCCGGGACAAAAAGCAAATCCCCTGCCTTAGCCGTGTGGTAGGTGTCTTTAGAACCCCTTATTATAAGTGGGAAATTCATTGGCGACTTTAGGCGTCCCGATAACAATGTCGGGCAGGCTCACCGTCGTCAGCGGTACTTCCCGGGGTTTTAATTAGGTCCTAAAAGCTAACCTTCCGAAGCACGAACATGGAAGGGGATCCGCAAGTTTTGTGAGAATTATTTTCATAATCCTCACTATGAATTGAACGGCTCTGGAGAAAAAAAGTCAACCCCTAAAGCTGGGAATTAACCAATTTAAGAATGCTATCAATCTTTTTTTCAGCTTTGCTGATGCGCATTTTTTGGGCACTTTGAGATTTGATTAATTCGTCGGCCGTATTGAGTGCAGCAAGCACGGCGACCTGCAAAGAGGATGCCGATTTAGCCGCTTTTTGAATTTCTTTGACCTTTTGACTGATAAAATTAGCGACCTCAGCAACATGCTCAGGGGAATCCTCAGTATCAATCGTAAAGGTCTGACCTAGAATGGAAACTTGCTGTGTGCGACTCATAAGAAACGTTATAAAACGGCATTTCAGACTAAATGGCAAGTAAGATTAAGCAGTGTCTGAAGGAGGGGGAGCTAACTCCATGTCAATCCAGCGTTTTTCTATGTTCACTTTTGTGACGGTAACGTGCACGGGATCACCCATCCGGTAGCGTTTTTTAGTGCGTCGGCCCACGAGACTATGGCTATCTTCAAAGAAACGATAGAAATCGTCAGCGAGGCTCCGTACCGGAACCAGACCCTCAACAAAGTGAGTCGAGAGTTCGATGAACAGCCCAAATTTGGTCACTCCTGAGATAATACCGGCATGGGTTTCGCCGACATGGTCTTCCATGAAACTACATTGCATCAGGTCGCGAACGGCCCATTCGGCTTCCATGGCGGCGCGTTCACGCAAAGAACTGTGTTCTGCGGCACGGCTCAGGCGACGCAAGTCAAAGGGTTCCTCATCAGAAGATTTTTTCTTAGGCTTTTTGCTCAATACTTGATTGAGGATGCGGTGAACCATCAAATCGGGATAGCGTCGAATCGGAGAGGTGAAATGTGAGTAACAAGTTGAAGCCAAGCCAAAATGCCCCATATTTTCAGTATCATAAATCGCTTTGGCTAAAGAACGCAGAATGAGGGTATTGATTAGGCGTTTTTCAGGGAGGTCCGAGACTTTTTCAATCACTTCTGCAATAGATTTAGGATCAATCTTCTTTTTGCCAATTTTTAGGGAAATACCTAAGTTGTGAAGGAGTCGCTGTAGGTCTTTGATTTTTTCGCGCGTCGGTTCTTCATGGATGCGGTAGATCATCGGTGCATCATTTTCTGTAACAAAACGGGCCACAGCTTCATTTGCGGCAATCATAAACTCTTCAATCATCATATGCGCCTGGGTGCGCTGGGCTTTGATGATATTTTCAATACGTGTTTCTTCTATATCCATCAGAAAAAGGGGTTCTGGTAAGTCAAAATCAAGGCTGCCGCGTTTCATGCGTTGTTGGCGGAGTCTGTGGAATAAGGTTTCCATGAGTTCAAAGTCCGGCAATACGTGGGCCAGCTCATCGCGTGTGATTTTATCTTTATCGACGAGTGCTTGAGCCACTTGTTTGTATGTCAATCGGGCGTCACTGCGGATAATACTTTTATAAAAATCAGTGCGAACAGGAATACCCTTTTTATCAAAGTCGATTTCTGCCGTAAAAGTACAGCGATCTTCGTTGGGGACCAAGGAGCAAATATGATTAGAGAGGCGCTCTGGCAACATCGGAAGTACGCGGTCTGGAAAATAAATGCTGGTGCCACGGGCATAGGCTTCGCGATCAATCACGCTGCCAGCAGGAATATAGTGGCTGACATCGGCAATAGATACACGCAGGCGAATCTGTCCCTTGGGTCGTTGCTCAATACTGATAGCATCATCAAAGTCACGGGCTTTTTCGCCATCAATGGTGACAGTGGTGACGGTGCGAAGATCTTTTCGGCTTTTGATCGTTTTGCTGTCAATTTTGTCACTGATACTTTCGGCATATTCCAAGACTTCTTTTGGGAAGTCAGTGGGAAGTTGTAATTCTTGGATAATACTTTCCATCTCTTGTGCTAAGTCTACTTTTTCAGGAGCTTTCTTAGCGGATGTTTTTTTCTTCTGATTGGGCGAAGGGAAGAAGAAGCGTTTACCATCGCGTTGAATAGAAACGTTTTTATCATTGGCAAGTTTTCTTAAGAGTAATCGCACTTCACGTTTTTCAGTAATAGGAATTTCGAATCGTTTGGAAATTGCTGAGACCGTAAATAATTTTCCAGGGTGTAATTCAAGGAGTGCGATAATTTTATCGGTATATTTTATCATAGTTACCATTTAATCAATGAGCGCCATTGAGAGCGAGTTGTGGTGAGACTCAAATAGACAGTGAGGCTCACGATAGTGATGCCAATCATATTAGCAAGAGCGGGCCAATCGCTAGGGGCAATCTTTTTAAGGAAATACATGAGGAATGCTGTGATTGTGCCTGCAAAAATAACGCGGAACGTGTGCTTTGTCATAAAATCTTTCGCGTGATAGCGAATCGTTTGTAGTACAGCAATGGTCATAATGACAGCGTAGCCGCTGCCGACGACTGCTGCGGCTCCGATGGCTTGAAAATATTTTACTAAATAAAGTCCGCTAGCCGCGCAGATGGCTAGGATAATGATTTCACTGATTAAAAAGGTCATGGATCGCTGTGTCGTGACTAAGAAAAACATAACGACCGAAAAAGTAGAGTAAAGGAATTGTCCGCCTAATAAGCAAAGGAAAGCACTTAGTGGCATCAGCGAAACATCTTTACCGACGATGCCTAAAATATCATGGCCAAAGAAGGTGAGGAATAATCCAAAGGCGATATTGAGAAGGAATAATTTCTCCATCGCAAAGCGAACTTGGTTCCACAGCTCAGAAGAATCATTTTTCAGATATGTTTCTGAACTGACCGGCACGAAAATCGGGACAAAAGCATTCTTGGTTTGCGTGATAACGCGCGCAATGTGCTTTGCAAAGCCATAGACCCCTAACAATTTTAATTGGGTGGCGTTGCCGGTACCGAGGACAGCACTTAATAAGAAGATATCCATTCTATAGAGGGTCGTATCGACCGCTTCAATAATATACATGGGCAGTGAATACTTAATAATAGCGAGATAGCGTCCGGGACGTTTCCAGGTGCGAAAGACTTCTCTCCAGGAAAAGAACCGTCTAAATGTTATCACGCTGGCCAGTACCACTAAGAGCAAGGCCGCGGCTTGGGCGAGTACAATGCCATAAGCACGGAATGGCGTGATCCAAAAGATCAGTAAAAAAATCAGCATGGCAAGTGGCTCTAAGCCGCTGCGGATGATGGCATGGTACTTCATATCTTTTAAGCCCATGGTGGCCTGAATCAATAGAACGCCCACATTATAGAAGGGGATCACTGGGATTAAGATATAGAGGCTGTTTCTTACCTGGGTACTCTCTTCGATAAATAAATAAGCATACACTAAGAGGACAGTAGCGCCCAATACGGAGATGAATAGGCAGGCTTTGAGGCTGGAAGTAATCTTTTGATATAATTTGCGGTGTTCACCGGTGTTGTGGAAGTGAGCGAGTTCAAAGAGCATGCCGTGCTCTAAGCCCAACATGCCATAGCGGTTTAAGAGTTCACTGGTGGCCCAGGCAACGGTATAGACCCCAAAGAGTTCGGTGCCATAGAGGACTGTGGCCGTGATAAAAAAGCCCAAACGGCTGAACCGGAATAGGTTGCCGATAATATTTACTTTTATGCCCCGAATCAGATCTTTCATAAGAATCGATAGCTGATACCGGACCCTTAGAGACGAGTCAAGAAATGGGCTTGCAGACAATTTGAGGGTGGGGTAGGAACACTTCCTTGAGATTTAAGCCCAGGTGGCGGAACTGGTAGACGCGCTAGATTCAGGTTCTAGTGGGGGCAACCCCGTGGAGGTTCGAGTCCTCTCTTGGGCACAAAAAAACCTGCCTAACGGCAGGCTTTTTTGTGCCCTGGCTCTGATATATAAAAATATAAAAAGCCTGCCATTAAGGTGGATTTTTTGTGTTTGCTACCCTTAGTAATTTAAAATTATTTACAGTGTTTAGGCGTTTGAGAAGAGGTGTCGCTCAATTCTACTAGTGCGATTATCTAGTTTATCAATGCGGCCGCTTAAATGAGTACCTACAAGACGAATTTCGGTACGCAGGTCTGTACGCAGGGTATTGATTTCATTTCTAAGTGATTTTTCAACGGTATCAATTTTATGATTAAGTTGGTCATAGCCTTCAGCTACAGTCTCGAGTTTGGCATTCATATCTTCTAATAAGATGAGGTAGCGGTCTGAGTTTTTTGAGTTGGTCATTGAGAGTCCTCCAGTAGTTAAATTAAAGCTTTGTGTAAAAGCAAAAAAAGTGCCAGCGGACATTTTTTCTAAGTACTTGAAATTAAATAGAGTGTTTTTGTGGATAACAGGTGCAAGGGTTTCAAAATAGGACGGTTTGCTTCCTAATAATCAAACCTTACAAAAAAGCCTTTTTTCCTGCTGCACGTAATCCACCTTAGTTTATGTACCATTTCGATACATGTTGGGGTTTGCACCCACCTACTTAAATTCAATAACCCATTGATATTACTTAACTTTATAATGGCACCCTATTTGCTTTGTAGAAGGGAGTTAGGGCGGCTCTCGGGGTCGCGCCATTATCTTTTTATCAAGAGGAGACACTCATGCTTATTCACGCACAAATTCGTAACCTAATAATGTTGCTGCTTTGCAGCCTGGCTTTTACTTCAATCAGCCATTCAGTCTTCGCAGGCCCTGCGGATCTGGATACCGGATTTGCTGACATGGGCGTCATGACGCTTGATCTTGGATTGGAAGAGCAAGCTACTACCTTATTGCTGGAACCTAACCCTGTGGGGTTTCGTCTCATCGTGGCCGGTCGGCAGTGTCCGCTGGGGAAATTTGACCGTTGTGATTTTCTCGTGGCGCGTGTGCATCAAAACGCGCAGTTGGATCATTCTTTTACATCTAATGGTTGGACGACAGCGTCGCTTGGTCAGGATAGTAATATTAATGCAGCAACGCTTAAAGAAGGTGGCCAAATTCTTGCAGTCGGTGGACGCGAAGAAGATGAATTGATTGGTGTTGATCATGATTTTGCCTTGGCTCAATTTACGGGTCTTGGTCGCTTGGATGGGACATTTAACGGCACCGGGAAACTCGCGACTGGCTTTGGAGATTATGAGAGGGCTTATGACGTTGAGATTCAAGCAAACGGAAAAATAGTAACCGTTGGTAGTAAAAGCGGATCAAATTATGACTTTGCAATAGCTCGTTACCATGCGGATGGATCATTAGATAAAAGCTTTGATAATGACGGCAAGGTTATTAAAGGCTTTGGCGCGGATGATTGGGCCTTGGCTGTTGCAGTCCAAGCTGATGGCAAGCTTGTTGTCGTTGGAAAATCAGGCAACAAGTTTATTGTGGCACGTTTTCAAGAGGACGGCCGTCTTGATGAAACATTTGGCAATAATGGTAAGGTCATTGCTAAATGGGGAATCGGTGAAGTCTATGAAAGGGCAAATGATGTTGTTATCGATACGAATGGGAAAATTATTGTGGTGGGTACGGTTACTCAGGGTGGGAATAATGACTTCTTAATTGCTCGGCTTAATACGGACGGTTCCTTTGATAGTAGTTTTGGCCAGGGTGGTTGGATGGCTTCAGACTTTGATAGCCGCAATGATAGCGCAGAAGATTTGATGATTGATGGAAGTGGGCGTATTTTAGTAACGGGCTGTTCGAACCAGAAATTTGCTGTGGCACGATATCTTAGTGATGGAAGTCTTGATAAATCTTTTGGGGTGAGTGGCCAATCCTTTAGCACAATAGAAGCATGTGGGTCGGTAGCGTTTGCTCCTGATGGTAGAATTTTCGTCACGCGGTCTGTTGATAATGGCAACAATTTTGATATCCAACTCGTCGCGTTTGAAGGCTCGTCGCAGGAAAGTCCTTTTGCAGTTCTAGTGACCGATGCTTTTGATAGTGTGCTTGATAAGTTTCCCACGAGTCACGCCGATCTGAGTATACAAGTTGATGATATGCTGGACCCAATCGAAAGTGGAGTGGAGCTTGCTTATGAGATCAAGATTCGCAACCAGGGCCCCAGTCGGGCCGAACAACTTGTCTTTGAATATCAATTGCCTGAGGGGGTTATCTTAAAGGAAATCGTATTTCCGGTTGGTTCGTGTTCGCTCAATAACCCCATTATTTGTACTTTTAGTGAACTTGATCCTGCCGTGATGATGACGGGAACCATGTTGGTCGAAGTGAGTGGAGTTGGTGCCATTGAGAATACTATGACGATTAAGAGTGATGTGGTGGACCCTGATTTAGCTAATAACACTGCGATAGAGCGTACCAGTATTACTTTGCCCCCTGCGGCACCCGTTCCGCCGCTACCGCCAACGCCTGAGTTTGTAGATCCAGTGGTTATAATTCCTGAAGCTCCATCAGCAGATGGTTCTGGTTTCTCGGGTGAGAATGCAAGTGCGCAGCGATCTCAGAGCGGCTGTTCCTTAATTCGGGGTTGATATGAGTTAATGCAAGTAAAAAAAAGCCCGCCAAAGAGGCGGGCTTTTTTATAATTCAATGTAATTTCTTAATTTAAGACTTCTTCTTCTGCTCCAACAACTTATCAATCAATTGCTTAAAAGAGGCATAAGGCTGAGCCCCTTTCATGTAAACGCCGTTTACAAAGAAAGCGGGTGTGCCTGAAGCGCCATTGCTGCGAGCAAACTGGATGTCCTTTTGGATCTGGGCATCATATTTATTTGATTTCCAAGCCTTCTTAAATTTAGCGATATCCAGTTTTAAATCCTTCGCCAATTTTTCAATGTTGGGATCCGTCAGCTGACGTTGGTTTTCAAAGAGCTTATCGTGCATTTCCCAGAACTTACCTTGTTCACCAGCAGCCAATGAGGCTTTGGCGGCTGACATGGCGTTTTTATGAAATGATAAGGGGTGATGGCGGAAGGCAAAGCGAACTTTTCCGTTATAGTCCTTAACTAATTTTTTCATCGTGGGGATAACCCGAGAACAAAAGGGGCATTGAAAATCAGAAAATTCAATGATGGTAATTGGGGCATCGTCAGGGCCCATAGTATAGGCATTGTTTAAGCCCACTTTGATGGGATTCTTCATGCGCTCAGCTAATGATTTTTGCCTGGGTTTCCCACGGATACCTTTTTCTTTTAAAACTTTTTCGATTTGGGCTTGTAAGACTTCAGGGTTCTTTTCAAAGAAGTCTTTCATCGCCTGGTCGTTGGGCTGACAGGCGACTAATGGTAGGATAAAAGCTGCCGCGATAAAGCCCGTTGCCAGGCGCTTAATAAGTTGAATGTGTTTCATGGTTACCCCCGAAAACAGTAATGATAATAAATGAATGCCGCATACTAACTTAGCGTCAAAATAGCGTCAAGTATTGCTATTGTGCTGCATAGTAAGGATTGGCTCCTGCATCATGATCGGTTGCATCTGCAACGGCAATGATTTCGGGAACAACCTCTTTAATACGGTTTTCGATTCCTTGTTTGAGTGTGACATCGACTTGGGCACAGCCTTGGCAGCCGCCACCCATTTGTAAATAGGCCACACCATCTTTGATGGCGACGAGTTTAGCCGTGCCGCCGTGGGCGGCAATGCCCGGGTTAATTTCATTGCTCAGTAGCTCAACAATTTTTTTGACGACGGGATCATTGGGATCCAAGTCTGAATTAGCAGCAATGGGAGTTGCTGGCTTGGGCTCAATTTTAAAGCCGCTAGAGAGATCCGATTCGACAAAATCGATAGTGGCACCTTCAAGGTAGCCGGCTGAGATTTCGTCGATGATTAAATTAACGCCATCATGTTCAATCACGCGATCTGAATCTTGATTTTTGCTGAGCTCTGCGAGTGAAAAAGCATAGTCATCGCGCATCCGCACGACAATGCGCACACCCCATTCGGTGACGTCTTTGTCCTGTAGGTAAAATTTCATTTTATCTACAGCTTGTTGGCTTACTTTAATGTCCAGCTCCATAAAATCTCCTGAAGAAATAAATCTATAATTATCAATTGCTTATCAAACGATAGTAGCTCTGTCTGCTTAAGCCTGTCAATAGAGTAGGTCTTAAGATAAGACTTTTTTACATAAGTTTTATCTTTATAGAGAGTCATTGTGTAAGACCGAGGGGGCTGTCTGAAACCATTAATCTCAATAATTGTTCCAAGCTTGAATGATGGTAAGCAAGTGCGCGTCAATATAGCGCCCTTATGTCAGCATAAGGCCTGTGAGGTGATTGTGGTTGAGGCGGGTTCAGAGCCGCTGAAAATAGCACAAACTCGTGTATTGAAGGCCAGAAAAGCTAATCGTGCGGCGCAGATGAATCAAGGTGCTGCGGTCGCCAAGGGAGAGCTTTTATTATTTCTCCATGCCGATACACGTATTCCCACAGATTCACTCCTACCGCTGGTGCAGCTGATGAGCCGCTATAAAAAATGTGTGGGTGGGGCATATCGCTTTGCTTTAGATCAAGGGGGATTCAAGCCGAAAGTCGTGGAATGGGGTGTGAAATGCCGTGAATGGATATTTGGCTTGCCTTATGGTGATCAGGCTATTTTTGTACGGCGCGCGACCTTTGAAGAGTTGGGGGGGTATCCGCTGGTGCCTTTATTAGAAGATGTGCTGTTGGTGCAGGCCCTCCGCAAAAAAGGCCGTTTACTATATTATAGGCGCTCCGCCGTGACGAGTGCACGTAAATGGGAGCGCATGGGCTACTGGAAAATGACACGGCTTAACTGGGAAACCATGGTGCGGCGTCGCTTGGGAACTTCTATTGAAGATGTAGCTGAATGGCGTCATCGTGAACTTGGATTGAACAAACGAGGTAAGCATGCCTGAATATGCCTTGCCGGTTTCCACGCCTTTTCAGCAGAGATTATCACACTATGACTTACAGCTCACACGCCGTCCGATCACGACCTTGCAATTGAATATTGGAAAGTTATGCAACCAAGCTTGTTTGCATTGTCATGTCGAAGCCGGTCCTAATCGGACCGAACTGATGACACGTGATACGATGCAACGCATTTTAGCATTAGTCGAGGCCTCACCTGAAGTACGTGTTATTGATATTACAGGTGGAGCGCCTGAGCTGAATCCTGACTTCCGCTTTTTGGTGAAGGCTTTGCATCGTCTTGGGCGCCAGGTTATTGATCGTTGTAATTTGACCGTGCTGTTTGAAGCCGGTCAGGAAGATACCGCAGAATTCTTAGCCGATCACCAAGTTAAAGTTGTGGCCTCATTGCCGTGCTACTCCAAAGAGAATGTGGATCGGCAGCGTGGGCAAGGTGTGTTTGATAAAAGTATCCGCGCGCTTCAGCGGTTGAATGAATTAGGTTATGGTGAGGTTGGATCAGGGCTAGTATTAGATCTAGTCTATAATCCTGTGGGCCCCAGCTTGCCACCCAAGCAACAAGAATTAGAAGCTGCTTATAAACAAGAGTTGTGTGAACTCTTCGGTATTCAATTCAATCAACTATATACCATTACCAATATGCCGATTAAGCGGTTTTTGACTGACTTAGAACGCCAACAGGGACTGACGGGTTATATGGACTTGTTGTGTGAGAACTTTAATCCGACGGCCGCGATGGGTGTGATGTGCCGTGACCTGATTTCAATTGGTTGGGATGGAAAAATTTATGATTGTGATTTTAATCAAATGCTTGAATTGCCCTTGGCCCATCAAGAACACACGGTATGGGGGGTAGAAAATTTGCAGTCGCTATTATCAAAGTCGATTGCCTTTGACGATCACTGTTATGGGTGTACGGCAGGTGCCGGTAGTTCGTGCAGTGGTGAATTATTAGCTGCCGATTCACTTTATTAAAGAGAGGGATGTATGTCACAGAGCAAACAAACACACCAACAGGTACAAGAGTATTATGGCGAAGTACTTTCGGGTAGTGACGATTTAAAAACCAGTGCCTGTTGTATGGCAGAAGCGCCGCCAGAATATGTGCGCGATACCTTGGCCAAAATACATCCTGATGTATTGGATAAATTTTATGGTTGTGGCTCACCCTTGCCACCAGCCCTTAAAGGGAAAACGGTATTAGACTTAGGTTGTGGTACGGGTCGTGACTGTTATGTGTTGTCCCAGTTGGTAGGGGCTAGCGGGCAGGTGATTGGGGTGGATATGACACCCAAGCAACTTGAGATGGCTAGGAAATACATCGACTATCATATGGAACAGTTTGGGTTTAAACAGCCAAACGTAGCTTTTCGCCAAGCTCTCATTGAGGATTTAAGCCAGGCCGATATTGCGGATAATTCCATTGATGTGGTCGTCTCAAACTGTGTGCTGAATCTAGCACCAGAGAAAGCCAGCGTTTTCCGTGAAATTTTTCGCGTGCTGAAGCCCGGTGGTGAACTTTATTTTTCTGATGTATTTTCTTCGCGTCGTATTCCTGAGTCCTTAACTCAAGATCCCGTCTTACGTGGCGAATGTTTAGGTGGGGCTTTATATATTGAAGACTTTCGTCGCTTGTTGGCTGAGATGGGCTGTCGCGATTACCGCGTGATGAATGCCGAAAAAATTACTCTGACGGATTCCGAAGTTGAAGCGAAGGCAGGCATGATTCCATTTTATTCCATGACTATCCGGGCCTTTAAATTGCCGGTAGAAGACCGTTGTGAGGATTACGGGCAGGCCGCTGAGTACCTTGGAGGGATGGATGAGTTCCCCCAAGCTTTCCGTTTGGATGACCACCACCTTTTTGAAAAAGGTCAGCTTGTTGCTGTGTGTCGTAATACGGCGCAAATGCTTTCTGATACACGGTTTGCACCTTACTTTAAGGTTTATGGTGAGGCGAGTACACATTATGGTTTGTTTGATTGTGGCGATGGAGATTTAGCGGGTGTTGCGGATAGTCAGACTCAACTTGGAGCTTGTTGTTAGATCATATCCCCACCCAGCCTCCCCTTACCTTAAGGGGAGGGGTAATGGTTTTAAACTGTGTTCCCCCTCTTAGGGTAAGAGGGGGTTAGGGGGAGATACGAGCATTGGATGCACTACTCATTTTTGTAAAATATCCAGAACCAGGAAAAGTAAAAACGCGCTTAGCCCGTCGTGTGGGCTCGGAGCGTGCGGCGACCCTTTACCATGAGATGGTTGAACAGGTGATAGAACAAACATCCTCGGAGCAGTATCAGCGTATTCTTTGTTATGATCCGCCTCAGCGTGAAGCTGAGTTTCGTCAGTGGCTCCCTCAATTGCATGCTTATGTCCCACAGTGGGGTGGTGGGCTGGGAGAACGTTTATCTCATGCCTTGGAGCCGACACATCAAGCCTATCAAAAGGTCGCGGTGATTGGGACGGATTGTGTGGAGCTGAGTGATACTTTGATTGGTGAGGCCTTTATGGCCTTGGATTCTCATGATTTAGTGATGGGACCGGCTTTAGATGGTGGTTATTATTTATTAGCGGCAAAACAATTTTACCCCGAACTTTTTAGCTGTATTGCTTGGAGTACCGAACAAGTCCTGAGACAAACTTTAGAGCGCGCTTCAGCATTAGGTTTGAAGGTGAAGCAATTGCCAGTGTTGGCAGACATTGATGAGTAGATGAATAGCTTAGAGAAAAAATATAATCGTACGGCGCCTTTCTATGATTTATTTGATTATCCTTTTGAGCGTTGGCGTTATCAAGCCTTACGCAGAAAACTATGGCGGCCTTTATCTGGAATTATTCTAGATGCAGGCGTTGGAACGGGGTGTAATGTACCGTATTACCCACCTGAAGCCAAAATCATTGCCGTGGATCAAAGTGAACGCATGTTAGCGCGGGCACGTGATAAAGTAGCTTTGAGTCCTGCAGAAGTGTCGTTTCAGCAGGAAAATATCTATGATTTACCTTTTGCTGAGAGTACCTTTGATTATGTCGTGGGGACTTTTCTTTGTTGTGTTGTCGATGAGCCCAAGCGAGCTGCTAAAGAATTAAGTCGCGTGTGCAAACCCAATGGCCAGATTTTATTGTTAGAGTATGTTTTATCTCAGAAATTCTTGCGTCGTAATATGCAGAAACTCTTTGTGCCGTACACCAAGTTTTGTTTCGGGGTTAACTTTAAACAAGATACTTTAGCGACATTGAAGCAGGTAGGCTGCGAGATTGAACAAGCTGATTTCTGGGTAGATGATGTGCTCCAATATATTACAGCACGACCGGAAGGAAAATAATGGCGAAGAAATATCATTTGCTCGTGATAGGTGCCGGTTCAGGTGGACTTGTGAGTGCTGCGGGTGCTGCGGGTTTAGGCTTAAAGGTGGCACTCATCGAAAAAAATAAAATGGGGGGTGACTGTTTAAATACAGGCTGCGTTCCCTCTAAGTCGATTATTCGAACAGCTAAGGTGGCTCATGATGCGCGGACAGCATCACGTTTTGGTTTGAATGATATGAGCCCTATCGTTGATTTAGGTCAAATTCTCGCGTCTGTTCGCGACACTCAAGCTGTTATTGAGCCGCATGATTCTGTGGAGCGTTTTGAAAGTCTTGGTGTGGATGTGTACCAAGGGACTTATCAATTTATTAATCAGCATCAAGTGAGTGATGGTGAGACGGTCTTGCAGGCGAAACGCTTTGTGATTGCGACGGGAGCGGCGCCTTTTATTCCTCCTATCAAGGGTTTGTCAGAGATTCCCTACCTTAGCAGTGATACGGTTTGGAATTTAACTGCACTGCCAAAACGTTTGGTGGTGCTGGGCGGTGGTCCCATTGGTTCTGAATTGGCACAAGTATTTGCGCGTTTGGGCTCTCAGGTCACCTTGGTGGAGAGGTCGTCGCAGCTATTAAGTCGTGAAGACCCTGAAGTCAGTGGGTTGATGGCAGAGCAGTTCAACGCTGAAGGCATTGATTTAATGACCGGATGGAGCGCTGAAGAGGTGAGTGGTGCCGTTGCTAATTATCAAGTGAGAGTCAGTAATGAGGCAGGCGAATCGAAGGAGATCCCCTTTGATCAGATTTTAGTCGCTGTGGGTCGCGCACCACACGTGAATCACTTAGGTTTAGATAAAATAGGTGTGGCTTATACCCGCCGGGGTATTAGCGTGGATGCTTATCTGCGCAGCAGTCAAAAGCATATTTATGCCTGCGGTGATGTGGCCGGGCCTTATCAGTTTACCCATACAGCAGATTTTCAAGCGCGGTTGATTTTGCGCAATGCTTTTTTTCCGGGGAAAAGTAAGATTGATTATCGCGTAGTCCCTTGGTGTACCTTTACAGATCCTGAAGTCGCTCGTGTTGGTTTGAATGAAACGGAAGCTAATAAGCAGGGGATTCCTTATGATGTGTTTCGTTATGAACTCAAAGATTTAGATCGAGCGATTTGTGAGCGTGAACGAGAAGGTTTCATTAAAGTCTTAACCAAACCTAAAGGCGATCAGTTATTGGGGGCGATGATTGTTGGGGCGCATGCAGGTGATGTTGTTCACGAACTTGTTTTAGCCATGCAAGCAGGTATCGGACTGAAGCAAATTGCGGCGACCATTCATATTTATCCTACTTTAGCAGAAGCTTGTAAACGGATTGCAGATACCTATCAGCGCTCTCGCTTAACAACGCGAAGTAAGCAATGGTTGCAGCGCTATTTTACTTGGAGATTTGGATGAAGAAAGGACTGTTATTAATAGTGCTACTAGTGCTGATTCTGGCCGTCTATTTTTTTACTCCAGCGCGTCAATATTTTTCAGCCGAAGGTTTTACGCAAGTGCGTGCCTGGATTGAAGCGCAAGGTTTATGGGCCCCGGTTATCTTTGGATTGATTTATATCGTGGCCACCATATTGGTTTTGCCAGGGTCTGTGCTGACACTCAGTGGAGGGCTGTTATTCGGTGCTACGTGGGGCACGCTGATTAATTTATTAAGCGCCACTTTAGGTGCGCTCTGCTGTTTTATTATCGCGCGCTACCTTGGTCGTGGTGTGGCAGGAAAGATGTTGCGTGGACAAACTAAGCTCAATGAGCTTGATGAAAAAATAGGTCACAATGGGTTTTATTCCGTACTTTATTTGCGCTTGATCCCATTGTTTCCGTTTAATGTGCTTAATTACGGTTTAGGGCTGACCCAAGTGAGCTTTAAAGACTATGCGCTAGCCACTTTATTTGGAATGGCGCCGGGAGCTTTTGTTTATACGTCTTTAGGTGCTGTGGGGCGTCAGGTAAGTTTAAGTGATTGGCATACTTGGACAAACTATCAGGTTTGGGGCCCGTTTCTGTTGGTTATTCTGTTGACACTTATTCCGAAGGTGTTCCGGCGTTCGTCTGAGTAGGTTCGTCTTTTTGTAAGCCCATTTTATAGTAGTAGTTGAGGATGTCTCGATAGCGTAAATACCCGAGTAACTTGTTGGAATCGCTGGCAGCAACCACGGGGACTTTATCAAAATCATAATCCATCACATATTTTAAAACACGATACAGTGATTCGTTTTCGCTGACAGAGATGAGCTGTCGTGAAATTAAATCAGTTGCCAACTGAGTGTCGGTGGTTTCCTCTGTGTTGGTATCGACGTTATCCAAATCACGTATGCTTAACAGCCCTACCAACTGCTGCTTCTCAGTAGCGACGATAAAATCCGTTTCATGACTTTTGGCAGTATGTTTTTGAATATCGGCTAAGCTGATGGTGGGTGGAATGATTGCTGTGTGATGATAGTTTGTAGCAAAAGCCTGTTGAATTGTGACGTGTTGTAAATTGATAGGGTTCATATCCCATAAATGAGCCCGTGAAGAGAATTTGTTGGGGACTTGATTTGAGTAAAGGGACCAGCGATTTGAAGTAATTAATGAGATCACGGCAACAATCATCAGTGGGGGAAGCAACTCATAGCTACCCGTCAATTCAGTCACCATGACCAAGGCACCAAGTGAGGCATTGGTAACCGCTGAGAAAAAAGCAGCCATGCCGACAATGATAAAGGGTGTTGCGCTGGGGACCAAAGTTGGGAAGAAATGATTGCAACACAGGCCAAAGGCCCCGCCTAATGAAGCACCAATAAACATGGAAGGGATCAGTGCGCCACCCGAACCCCCTGATTGAATCGTAATGGTGGTGGTAAACATTTTCGTTACGGCAAGTCCCAATAAGAATAGCGCTGCTGTAAGCCAGTGTGCTGGGTATTTTCCATCGATCATTTGTTGGATGACGGCCATGCCTTCGCCGATACTTTTAGGGAAAAGCAGGCCAATGGTTCCCACCAGCAAGCCACCCACCATGGGTAATAAATAGGGTTTGATATTGAGCGCATTGAAAATTCGTTCTTTTGAGAGTCGGAATAATCGAATGAAGATAAAAGCGGCTCCAGCACAAAGTAAGCCGAGCACGGCATAAAAAATCAACTCAATGGGGGTATGGAAAATCTGTGAATCAAATTGCAGGTTATGATCAAAGCCTGTGACAGAGGAAAATAGTGTATAAGCAGTTACTGAAGAAATGATACATGGAATCAGGGCGTCACTTTCAAAGTCATCTTTATATAAAACTTCTACGGCCGTAATCGCGCCGCCTAGTGGAGCGCGAAAAATGGCTCCTAAACCACCGGCTGCGCCTGAAAGAAATAAGGTGCGGCGTGCGCGGGCCCCCATTTTAATGACTTTACCGAGCAGTGACCCAATGCCGGCACCTATCAAGGCCATGGGACCTTCTTTGCCCGCGGAGCCACCAGAGCCGAGCGTAAAGAGCGAGGTCATAAATTTTAAGATGGGAGTCCGTTTGAGAAGTTGACCGGCATGGTTGTGAAAACTGTCTAAATAGTGATCAATTCCAGTTCCTTGCGCCTCGGATCCAAAAAAATAAACACCTAGGCCTGTTAATAGGCCGCCGATGGCCGGAAATAACCAAACCAATGAATAGTGTGCCGGTGATTCAAATTGACCAAAGTTCGTGAGAATAGAAGGAGAACTGGCAAGGGGAAAATTGGCGAGGTGATCAAATAGCAGATAATTGACTTGGTGAATGGCAAAGTGAAACAACAGGGCGATGGCCCCCGTGAGCAGGCCAGTTAAAAATGCATAGAGATAGATTGTGCGAGAATCGACTTGAAGGAGAGCCTGTTTGATGTTTTGAAATTGAAACTTCACTGTGGAGGGCTCATACTAGTCCTTGTTGGGTAGGTCAACTTTTCACATCGAGATAAATTATGGAATTTGTTAGCGACGCGGATACAGAGAAACAGGACTACCTGACTTTAGACCTGGGTCAGTTCCAGATTATGGGGCGCAGTATTGCGGGTGTTGAAACCGTGCTGGCCATACCTCAATGGAATTTGTGCTTTGATACGGGCCGGACACCATCCTTTGCTTTTCCACGAGGGGTCTTGGCTTTAAGTCATTGGCATTTAGATCATGCGGGTGGTTTGCCGGCTTATCTTGGTTTACGTCATCTAAATTCACTAGATGAATTAACGATTTTAATGCCGCCAGAAAAATTGGAAGAAGCTAAAGAATTCTTGGAGCTGCTACGTCAGATCAGTGAATCTGAGCTGCGTTATAATTTAGGTGATGCGGTGCAGGCTGTTCCATTGAAAAGCGGTCTCAGTATTGAGTCGCTGCCATCATTTCATTGTACTCCTAGTCAGGGTTATTTGGTGAGGAAGAGCCACAAGTGGCTCAAAGATCAATATGTTGGGAAAAGTTCGGAAGAGATTGTCGCCGCAAAGCAAGCCGGAGAATCTGTTGATACGATTGTTCAAGAGCCCATGTTGGCCTTTTCAGGAGATAGTAAGGCTGAGTTTTTAGGGACAGAGGCGCGTAAAGCGCAAATCCTTATCATGGAATGTTCTTTTTTTGGAGATACCAGCACGCTTGAGAAGGTTCATGAATTTGGGCATGCCCATATTGTTGATTGGGTGCCGTATCTCGAAGGGATTGAAAGTGAAAAGATTATTATGATTCACACCTCGCAGCGCTTCTCAAAAAGTGAGATCGAGGCTTCGTGCCGCGAGCATTTGTCAGCATCTATTTTAGATCGTCTCGTAGTCTTCCGTTAGTTTGAATGACTGCGTAATTCATCAACGGCTTCAGTCATTCCACTAATACTTAAAGGAAACATTTTATAAACTTCGCGTACGGCCCTGATTGTGGGGTGTTGCCAGTAAGATTCCGGTTCTGGGTTCAGCCAGACGCTGCGGCGATAATGTTGCTTGAGTCGATGGAGCCATTCAATGCCCGGAGTATCATTTTGTTCCCAATAATTGATGTGGCCACCGGCAAAGAATAATTCATAGGGGTTCATGCAGGCATCTCCCACAATGATCACATAATGTGTATCACGATAGCGTCGGAAGATTTCATCCAGCATTACGGCTTTGTTATGGTAGATGTCTGTGAAGACACGGTCGTAAATACAATTATGAAAATAGAAATAATGGAAGGCTTTGAAGTGATTGCTGGCATGTGCGGCTGAGAAGAGAGATTCTACCAATTGAGCATAAGGTGTCATGCTGCCACCAGCATCCATCAGTAATAAGAGCTCGGTTTGATTTTTTCGGGGTGGTGCAAAAACGAATTCAATATCGCCGGCGTTTTTGCAGGTAGCATCAATGGTTTCATCTAATTGTAATTCTTCGGCCATGCCCACACGGTCGAGTTTGCGTAATCGTTTGAGAGCCACTTTTAACTGCCGTGTATCGAGTATGCGGTCATTGCGATAGTTCTCAAAGCGGCGTTCTTCAGCGACTTGCATGGCGGAACGGCCTCCGCCGGGACCGCCAATGCGGATGCCTGAAGGATGTGCGCCTGAATGTCCAAAGGGCGAGGTGCCACCGGTGCCAATCCAGTGATTACCCCCATGATGTTCTTCCAACTGTTCTTTGAGTCGTTCGAGAAAACGACGACGCAGTTCATTAAGGTCCAGTGACTCAAGCCCTGGGGGCAATTGGGGTCGTTGTGCAGGGTCGACTATTTTATTGAGCCAGTCATAAAGCTCTTTTTTGATGTCAACGCTACCACTTTCTTTAAAGCAAGCGAGAAAGGCTTGATCGTACGCATCATAAAGGGATTCTGATTTAACAAAGATTGAACGGGCTAAATAATAAAAGCGATCTAAAGAGGATTCCGCTAAATCCTTGCTCAGAGCCTCCATCAGCGTCATCAATTCTTGTGTGCCGACAGGAATCTTATAGGCACGCAATGCATAGAAGAACGGGATAAACATAGTGGCTTGTTTAAGAGACCTTGCTTAAGTCTTGTTCGTTTTTGAGCAGGCAGCTGATCAATGGTGTGTCGGCTAAATGGCGGGCATCCATATTCATCGCGATCAAAGCATGCAGCCAGTCTATCAGTTCAGATGTAGATGGTGGTTTGCGTAGATTGTTTTTCGTGCGAATCTGATAAAATTTTTCAATCGCGGCTTCAGCCAGTTGTTTATTAATTTCCGGGAAATGAACCTGAACAATTTCTTCCATTAGTTGTGGATTGGGAAATTCAATAAAGTGAAAGACGCAGCGGCGTAAGAAGGCATCGGGAAGCTCTTTTTCTGAATTAGAAGTAATCACCACCATAGGGCGATGTTTCGCTTCAATGTCTTCGTTGGTTTCTGGAATATGGAAGCGCATCTCATCGAGTTCCGCGAGTAAGTCGTTAGGGAACTCTAAGTCAGCTTTGTCGATCTCATCAATGAGGATCACTAAGGGTTCTTTAGAGATAAAAGACTGACCTAAGGGACCTAGCTTAATATAACGTTTGATATCAGAAACATGGCCTTCGCCAAAACGGCTATCATTCAATCGTTGGACGGTATCATAGACATAAAGGCCTTCCACCGCTTTGGTGGTGGACTTCACGTTCCAGCGCAAGAGCTTGCGCCCTAGGGCCTGGGCAATGGATTGGGCCAAGAGGGTTTTGCCCGTGCCGGGTTCTCCCTTGATAAGGAGGGGGCGTTGAATGGTGAGAGCGATATTGACGACCTCTTGGAGGGCTTCAGAGGCGACGTAATCCGATGTTCCAGTATAATTTTGTTGAGTCATAGCTTAAGAGGCATAGCGGAATCATCAGGTAGGATCAAGTGCAGCGCTCCTGAATCGCTTTATCTTAAAGGGTTGTTTTTTCATCATTTCTATTGAGTCTCGGTCTAAGGGGCTCTATAAGCAGGTCCATGACTAAGAAAACCACCCAGTTACGTACTGTAAAAATCAAGCCTCATGCCATCAAAACAGCCGATGGTTCTTGTGAAATCTCTTTTGGTAATACCCGCGTGATTTGCACCGCCATGTGGGAAACCGGAACACCGCGCTGGAAAGAAGAGGGTTCAGGCGGCTGGGTAACGGCAGAATATGGAATGTTGCCAGGTTCTTCGCCTCAACGGATTCGTCGCAAGCAAAGTGGTCGCGCGACTGAGATTCAGCGTTTGATTGGGCGCTCATTACGAGCGGTAGTCGATTTTCAAGGCTTAGGTGATAATAGTATTTTAATCGATTGTGATGTCATTCAAGCCGATGGGGGTACACGTACGGCTTCTATTACCGGTGGCTTTGTGGCGATGGTATTGGCCATGGCCAAGGCAAAGCGTCAGAAGTTGATTGATACCATTCCCATCAAAGATTATGTGGCCGCGATTTCTGTAGGTATTGTGAAGGGTAAACTTTGTTTAGACTTAGACTATGATAATGATTCTTCTGCGGATGTCGATATGAATGTGGTGATGACAGGTTCGGGTAAGATGATAGAAGTCCAGGGTACGGCAGAAGGCGAACCTTTCTCACGCAAAGAAATGACCGACCTTATTTCTTTGGCGGCTAAAGGGATTCAACAATTAGTGCTGGGTCAAAAGAAGTTGGTCGGTAAGCACCTTACTGTTTAATCACTAAGGGTTCGGCAGAGCGTAAGTGGAGATCCCGCTGAGGAAAGGGGATCTCGATATTATTTTCCCGAAATTTCTTGATGATAGCCCCATGTAATTCAGACCTAATTTGGGCATGTTCTTTTGGATTTTTAATCCAGGCCCAGAGGCGCATATCCCAAGAAGAATTGCCGAAGTTAGTATGGTGGACTTCTGGTTTGGGGACTTTCATAATTTTAGGGTTCTCGGCGGCTACATCAAGCAAGGCTTGATTGACCGCGTCGAGATCAGAACCGTAAGAAACACCTACGTTAATGGGGAGCCGCACTCTACGATCACCATGTGACCAATTGATAACATTTTGCGAGGTAAATTCCGAGTTAGGGACAATAACGGAAATATTCTGTAGGGTACGGATTGTGGTAGAGCGGATATTAATTTCTTCGACATCGCCTTCATGTTCTCCGACAATCACGCGATCACCGACGCGGATGGGGCGTTCAAATAACAGGACCAGCCCAGAAATAAAATTAGACACGATATTTTGCAGCCCAAAACCAATACCAACCGACAGTAAACCAAAGATAACGGTGAGGCCGCTTAGGTCGAGACCAATAAATTGGAAAGCCGTAATAATACCTATGGCAAAGATGATGTACTGAGTGACACGAATTAAAACAAAGCGGGTACCTTCTTCTAAATAAGAAAGGCGCGAGAGCCAACGTGTCATGAGTTTGCGGACGAGACGAGCGAATAAGCCGACCAGCCCTAAGAAGAAAAACAAAATCACTATAGAAAGCAGTGTGACCGGAGTTTGTTTGACCGTAAATAAAGGAAACTCAATGATTTTTTGAACGAGCTCCCAGGCCTCGTTTAATTCCATATTCATAAGACGGAGTATTAACAGGAATCTTTTTATTCAGCAAGTTAGAGTCTTAGTAACGCCAGACAGAAACATGACGGCGATGTCTCTTATGGTAACGTCCTTCGTTAGAAGGATGATAGTGATTTGTAGGGGGGCCATAGCCATGATAATGGCGATGGCTGTCGTAATCATGTCTCATGTAGTGGTGTGAACAAAAATAAGGTCTGAAGTAGTCATGACCGTAATGATGGCGTCTATAATGTCGGCGTGGATGATGCTTGCGAACATGATGGCCATGTCCATGGTGGCCACCCAGGTTGACTCCGATATGAATGGAGCTTTTGGCTTCGACGAGGGGTGCTTCAATAATCACTCCGGCTAAGGCCAGTGTAGCTGTTAAAAAGCTTGTGACGGCAAGACGTTTCATTAATGGAGTCATGGGGTTCTCCTTATATATACATTCTTAATTATATACAAGTTAGATAGGATTGCACCCCAGAGGTCTAAAAAATATTTACTTTATATAAATTAAATACTTACAATGATTATATGAAGTTGTAATTCAGCACCTATTCCAACAAAAAAGGCGGCCATTGCGGCCGCCTTAGTTGGGTCCCTTCCCGTCGTTATGCGGACTCTTTATGAGATCGTCGAATCTTTAATGGCTTCATTCGAAGGCCTCCAAGAAGCAGAGCGCTGAAGGCTATGAGTATCAGGCTTGCTTGTGAGGGAGCTTGGTTCGGGGCTGAAATCAGCGTACAACCACTTCCTTGAATCTCAACGCCGGTAGTATTGGCCGGTGCGGTGGGATCTTCTTCCTCTTCTTCGGCGGTTTCTTCAGGTTCCTCGACTGAAGGAAGGCCTCCGCAATCACTCTTGCCGTCACCATCGGCATCAATGGTATTGTCGCAGGGGTCAATACAGTCGGGGACCTTGTCGCCATCCGTATCAATCGTATCGTTGCAAGGATCAATGCA
>JAJFLM010000297.1 GCA_021772655.1 Deltaproteobacteria bacterium | reverse complement strand
CACCAATTTGGTCCCCAGTTGCGGCGGTCACATTTTCACAACCACGATTATCACCAATTAAGTTATAGCCGTCAGAACTGACCCCTACAGATTCACTAGGGCTGTAACAGTCTGGATTGACATCACTTGTGCTGGTATCTTGGTTGCCGGCGATCAGGCTATTACGCAGTAAAAAGCTACCACTAATGTCGCCAATGGCGATACCCCCACCATTACCATAATCTTGTTCATCGTCGATGGCGCCCGTTGTATTGTCAGCCACCGTCGCGTTACGTAGGTTGACGTGACCATTGCTGACGTAGATCCCCCCACCGTGATTCTGTGCGGTATTACCACTAACCGTACTATTAACCACAGCTGCTGGGCCACCCGGGTTGTAATACATAAAATTATTAACATAGAGGCCCCCGCCATAGTTGCCAGCGGTATTATTGCTTAGAGTACTCCCATAGATAATAATTTCTTCATTCAGGATTTCTAAATCGTCGACGCTTAACCCAGCTATTGCAGTTCTACCGCGACCTGAAAACCCATAGGAGATCCCGCCGCCTTCACCTTCAGTGGAGTTTCCATCAACCGTCGTGCGATAGACAAGTAATGTCGTATTTTCTTCCATCGGTACTTGTTGAGCTAAGAGATTTCCTACGACCAAGTTAGGAATATTGGACCCACCGTTATGTTGGATCCCACCGCCATAATATTCTGCCTGGTTATTGGAAACGACAGAATTTTCAATTAACGCCATAGCGCCGGAACCATTGTACAAACCGCCACCACCGTTGCCTTCTTGATCCTGTTGGCTGCTTTCAGCAATATTATTAAGAAGTTGAACATTATCAGCCAATAGGAAGTTTCCATTAAAAATCCCACCACCGGAAGTCGCTCTATTGTTTTGGACAATCACGTCATTGAGGCTGACAGTATTCATTTCATAATAGTCACGATTGATGAAAATCCCACCACCGGGTCCAGGGCGGACCGTTTGTTGATCACCATTTTGAATGGTCATGCCTGAAATCGAAACATCGGCTGTTGCAACGCTTTGGGTTTGCAATAGGGTGTCTTGAGGACCGTCTTGTCCCATAGAGATTTGGATATGAAAAACTCGGGCTCCAACGGCACCGTTAATGATGGTTTGACCACTACCGGCTCCAATAATATTGACTCGCGATGTGATATCTAAATCATCAATGTCATCAATGGTGCTGTAGGCAAACTCACCATCATCATTAGGGCCTGCAACAAGAGTCAGTGTGTAAGTGCCAGCAGGGACATTAACAACGTGGGTTGTACTACTATCCTGATTCACTTCTTGTAAGGCGGCACGCAAGGTGCAGGCCGTACTGTCGTCAGGTAATGAGGCCGAACATATACTATCTCCTGGATTGTCATCCGTGGCATCGACTGTAGAATTAACATCAAAAGTTGCTGCAAATGCTGGCGTGGCAACACCCAAGGCCAGAACGAGGCCCAAACCAAATAGCTTTTTCATTGTGATCTCCTGTTGAAATAAAGCAATCCCGTCCCATATTGTAATTAATCAAGAGTTTAACGGGTTGTGCTGCATTGCGCAACGCTGAAAAGCAGTTTTTGTATCCTCCCAGGCAGTTCTTGACGGACTGGGCTCGGACGATTAGCGTGCGCGGCGATGTGGAAATTTCTTTTTGGGCGCTATAGCCGTTTAGTACGCAGTCTTGAATTAGCGGCTCTCGTTTTGTTGGGTGTGTTAGTATATCGCTGGTTTCAACGAGGGGCTCTGCAGGCTCAAGACTACTTATTGATACTTTTGTGGTGTCATTATTTTTTTGTGAGAGGCTGCGTTGCCTACCGCTGGTACCCTCGGGTCAAGAGTGCGGATTCAGCAGTTCCCGAACTGGGAATTGAGCTCCATTTTCTTAAAGCCTTAGTGCCAATTTCATACATACTATTTATTGCGACGCTGCTCTATACACTAGGTGCTGGGTGGTTTTCCGGTATTTTTGCCAATATTATTGTGATGCCAATCACTATTGTGAACAGTATTCTCATCGGCTTTCATCTGCGTGATCACGCGGCACATCCGGTTAATTTCTTTACACGTGAGCTTATTTTATTAGATGAGCCGCCAGCTCATTTGGCCGGTGGCCATCAAGCTCATTGGCTAGCAGGTAAACAATTACCCAAATTTGAAAGGCCCACTTCATGAGTCAATCAATTGTTGTTGAAGAGCAGAATTCCGTTGCACAGGTGTTATTAAATCGCCCAGATCGGCTGAATGCTTTCAGCTTGGGGATGGCGGAGGATTTTTGGAATGCCTTGCGAAAACTGGCATCACGCAAAGATATCCGTTTGGTGGTGCTCCGTGGTGCGGGTCGGGCTTTTTCAGCCGGTGGCGATATTAAAGCCATGCATGAAACCGAGGACTTGCCAGCTTTCTTTTGGGATATTTCACAAGCCATCCATGAAGCCGTACTCACGATGCGACGGATGCCGCAGCCGGTTATAGCGGCATGTAATGGTCCTGTAAGTGGAGTGGCCTTTGGGATTGTCAGTGCCTGTGATTTGCGGGTGGCCAGTACTACGGCAACCTTTCATGCGGGGACGACGCGTCTGGGTTTAGCGCCTAATGGTGGCCTCACTTATTTTCTCCCTCGTTTGATTGGTCGGGGTATCGCTGAAAAATTAATCCTCACCGGTGAAAAAGTGAGTGCCGAGCAAGCTTTGCAGTGGGGTTTGGTGAATAAGGTGGCGACGCCTGATGATTTTGACGCCGCTGTTGAAGAAATGACCCAGGCACTGTTAACCCGCGCACCCTTTTCGCAGGAGAAGTTTAAATGGTTATTACGTTCGGATGATCGTGATCTGGCGGAACATTTAGACCGTGAACAGGATGCCATCAGTCAATCGGCGAGCACCGAAGATTTTCGCGAAGGCATTCGTGCCTTTGTGGAAAAACGGAAACCTCACTTTAGCGGAAAATGATCACGGTTCTGGGCATTGAAAGTTCTTGCGATGAAACAGCGGTGTGTATCCTCCGTTTAGGCGAGGCCAATCACACGGAGATTTTAGTCAATCTTGTGGCCAGTCAGCATGAAGTTCATCGCCCGCATGGGGGAATTGTTCCTGAGTTGGCGTCGCGTCAGCATATCCGTACTTTAGCACCGATGGTTCAAGCCGCTTTAAGTCAGGCTGAAATGACCGCCGATCAATTAGCTGGGGTGGTTGTAACCTGTCGTCCCGGCTTACTAGGTTCGTTATTGGTAGGACTGTCTTACGCGAAAGCGATGGCCTATGCTTTGGGACTACCTTTTATTGGAGTGAGTCATTTAGAGGGCCACTTGAATGCGCCGTATTTAGAAACGCCTGATATTCCGCATCCGCATTTGGCATTATTAGTTTCAGGCGGACATACGGCTTTATATGCGGTGACAGCTTTTGGTGAACAACAATTGGTAGGGGCGACGCGCGATGATGCGGCGGGCGAAGCTTATGATAAGGTCGCTAAGATGTTGGACTTGGGTTATCCTGGGGGGCCTATTATTGATCGTCGGGCTCAAACAGGGAATCCAAAGGCTCATTCTTTTCCTCGAGGTCAGGTTAAAGGTCAGCCACTTGATTTTAGTTTTAGTGGTTTGAAGACAGCGGTGCGTTACCATTTAGAAGCTCAGGGTGGATCTATCCCACCTGATAATCTATCGGAATCAGCAATCAATGACATCTGCGCTTCTTTTCAAGAAGCGGTCGTCGATGCGTTGATTCAAAAAACTATCAAAGCGGCACAAGAATATCAGCTGAACACGGTACTGCTTACGGGTGGGGTGGCTTGCAATAGTCGCTTGCGTGAAAAATTAGCTGCGACCTGTACCGAACAAAACATTCGCTGTGTTGTGTCGTCACCACAATATTGTACAGATAATGCGGCGATGATTGCCTATGTGGGTGCTAAGCGGATTGGGCGTGGTGAAAGCTCACCGTGGGATTTAAATGCGCAACCCACTGAGATGATGCGCGGCCCAATAAAATGACAATTACGCCTCCCAAAACCTCACGGCGACGCCGTTCTTTTGGTCAACATTTTCTGACGAACCCTAAGATTACGGATAAGATTGTGCAGCTGGCCGGGGTACAAGCCGGCAGTTCTGTATTGGAAGTGGGTCCTGGCAAAGGGATTTTGACGGACTCATTATTACGGGCGGATGCGCACGTGATTGCGGTTGAAAAAGATGAGCGCTTGATCGCCGGGTTGACTGAAAAATATCGTGATGAAGAAAAATTTCAATTGATACATAATGATTTTC
The DNA here is from genome assembly GCA_021772655.1 of Deltaproteobacteria bacterium. Lineage (GTDB taxonomy): Bacteria > UBA10199 > UBA10199 > 2-02-FULL-50-16 > JAJFLM01 > JAJFLM01. Next base: position 7,800 of record JAJFLM010000297.1, on the reverse strand, counting down.
TAAAAGTTGATATTGCGGCGACGTTCTCAGCCCAGTCGCCGCTTAAAGTGGTGGCCAATTTACCTTACTCAGTTGGGACCGAAATCATTTTTCGTCTCTTGGATCATCGTGAGCTGTTTGAAAGCTTTACGGTGATGGTACAGAAAGAAGTGGCTGACCGTTTGGTGGCCGTGCCTGATAACAAGCAATATGGTATTCTAAGTGTGCTGACGCAATTGTATTGTGAAAGTAAAATTGTTTTAAGAGTGCCCCCTGGTGCGTTTCATCCCCCGCCAAAAGTCGATTCGGCTGTCGTCCATATGACAGTATCTGATACGCTAAGAGTCCCCGTGCGTGATGAAAAGGTATTCAAGCGCTTAGTCAAACAAGGCTTTGCGCAGCGTCGTAAACAGCTACGGAATAATTTACAAATTGATACTGTGGCTTGGGATGAAATCTGTGCTCACTTACAATGTGAGCCGAAGACGCGAGCAGAAAATTTGAGCCTATTGCAATGGGCTCAACTTGCAGATTGGCTTACGGACTAGCCTGCAACGCTTGATAGCGGGCGCGAATTTCTTTTAACCCGCCCTTAGCGCTGCGAATGGTCCGGATACGCTGCTTTCGTTGACGGGTAGGGTGGACATAGTTACGCCAGAATTCACCGAGTGTCGTAGGGGTATCGTAGAAAGTATAGTGAGTGCCTTCAGGGAATCCTGAGTGGGGCTGACCGGTATAGCTTGTTTCGGTAGCAGGTAGTTCTTGGAGTTGTTGCAAGAAATCAAAAGAATCTTGATCTAATAAATAAAGTAATTCGCTTAAGGGTGAGCTTTGGAGTTCGGTATTGAGTAGAGCTTGAGCGCTACTGATAATTTTACTGCTGCGGGCTCGGGCAAAAGGTGTCAGCATTTCTAAAAAAAGATCGTGCGGGAGCACTTTATTCACTTCGGATACATTTTTCCCGCGACCCCCATAGGGATTAGGCACGTAGACGGCCGCGGCGCCTTGGTAAATGCCGGCTGTACGCATGTCAGCGATAATATCAATGCGATCATCGAAGTGGAGTAAGGTGCTAGTGTCCCAGCCGTACTCAGCTAAAGCAGTCAATGGTTTGCGATGGTGGGCCTTACCGTCTTCCATGTATTGCATGACTTCATAACGTTCAGCCGGAGTGAGTCCTTCCATTCCTAGTGATTCATAACGTTCTAGTAAGGCATCTGCATAAGCTAAGAAATGCCCTAGGTGAACAAAGGCGCGCGTGTTGTGGGTTCTAATTTTATCACCAATGTGTTCATCTCCGGGAGCCAGCCCTTCCATGAGCGATAAGAGCGGTAGGTAGTGTTGGGCCAGCACGGCTAAGCGATCAGCCCAGGTGTGCGTCACCAAACCGACTTTAGGTTGGTATTCATTCCATTGATAAAAATGTTCCAGACCTTGGCGTAAGGCAAAGCCAACCATGGTGCCAAACACGAGCTCCAACATAAACGGGCGTGGGGCTTCAAGTGCTGACATGATGGTTTGATCATGACGCCCGGGATCTTTAGCTCTGAGTTTAACAGGCAACAGACCGCCGAGGCCGTCAAAAATTTTATAATTACTAAGCGTATGATCCCAATCAAAAGTGACATTTTCATAAGGGCCATGTTGACCTAAACGACGTCCGACTTGAAAGCATTGGAGTGCCAAGTTAGCAGCTGGGCTGGTTAGTTCATGTTCTAGTCCGGCGCAGGCCATCATGAATTGTTGATCTTGACGGTCTGTTGTCGCCAGGGGAATGCCAATGAGCGGCAGGCTTTGTAAATTCTGATCCCGATTCAATGGGCTCAGAGTGATATGCAGACCATCGCTTTGCGGCAGACGTAGCGCCGCGCTTGAGGCTAAAAGCGCCGGGCTTAACGCAGAAAAAGAGAGGGCCGTGAACATGACCCTCTCTTTTCGCGTGGATTGACTAGAAGTTGCGTTGGAATTTAGCTGCGGCGGAAGCGCTGTAAACCTAAGAATAGACCGGCCAATGCCATCCAAAGCCCTGCAGGGCTGGCTGAAGTTGCCTGAATCGGATTCAATTGGCAGCCCCCATCCCCTAATAGTAAAATCGTATCAATGTAACAGATCGTGGAACAACCGTCATAATCGACGGCATTGCCATCGTCGCATTCTTCACCAAAGTCCACAATGCTATTACCACAAACTTCTAAACTAGCGCAGTCTGCTGAGCAGCCATCACCGGCTGTGGCGTTGCCATCATCACAGACTTCTCCAGGATCAAGGACTCCGTTGCCGCAGGTTTCTAAAGTACACGTTGCGGAACAGCCGTCACCTTCATCAAAGTTGCCATCATCACATTCTTCACCATCATCGAGTTCGTCATTGCCACAAGGTTCGATAGTGCAGGTTGCTGAGCAGCCATCACCCTCAACTAGGTTCCCATCATCACACTCTTCATCTACGCTGATAATGTTATCGCCGCAGCTAGCGATTTCAAAGGCACCTATGTCACAACGGAGCGTGCTATCATCATCTCCATCGACGGGGCGAGCCGAGCCACGTTGATCTTCGGACAAAATAACTAGCATGGCATCATCTGAAGTGCAGCCTTCTATATTATTACCTCTATCAATAGCAGGGCTGCCCTCGAGTAAGGCATGGGTAGGAGTGCTTCCACCATTATCGGCGAGAGATTCCAATAAAGGGTCAATAGCGTTGTCGCCACCATCGACATCACCCACTTGATCATCATTGACACCATTGCTCAGAACACCAGCGCACTCACTGTTGTCTCCTAGGATGTTAAAGCCCTCAGTTATCAGCGCATCATCAGCATCATGGCAGTCAGGAGAGGGAGTGCCTTGTATGCCGTCTCCGTCAATATTACCGGCAATAATTGTATTGCGTAGACGTACGGTTGAAAAATCTGAAGCTCTTATTCCGCCACCATCACCACTGTTGTTTTCGTCACTATCAGATTTGTTATTAGTAATTGTAACATTACGCAGGTTAAGGTCCCCAAACAGAGCCTGAATACCGCCGCCGTCAAATGCCGCCATGTTTCCACTGATAGTAGAATTAATGATGGTGGTATCTCCGGCATTAAGCATCCCGCCACCGTCTTCGTCGGCAGTGTTGTTATAAAAAGTACTATTCGTAATTAAGATGTTGGTTGTGCCACGTGCACTGCTCATGCCACCGCCAAATTGACTGCTAGAGTTATCTTGGATTAGCAGATTGTTTAGTTCTAGATTGATGGTTCGAACATTACTGTCTGCAAAAATACCACCGCCCTGTTCAGAGCCCATGCAATCTGGAGTAACACCGTTTATGACAGTTAAATCATTGATTGCTACACTAATGTCACTTGTGGCATTTGCGTTGAGAAAAATATGAAAGACACGATCTCTTTCAATGCCATCAATGATTGTGGACCCAGGGCCGGCTCCATTAATAGTGAGATCTGCACTGATATCAAGATCACCTGTTGCGGCATTATCTTCGCAGGCCGTGATGAGATCAAGACTGTAGGTTCCCGCAGGTATAATGATTTCATCAGCATCGGCATTTACATTAGCGGCAATGACGGCCTCACGTAAAGAACAGTCAGCATCGCAAGTGCCATCAGCCGTATCAGCTGTTTTGGTAACAGTGAAAGTAGCCGCTTCAACAACGGGACTAAAAATAAGAGTAAATCCTAGGCCAAGGCTGACAAGCAAAGTATTTCTAAAAATAAACATCACGGCTCCTCTGTTTGAATAATAGCGAGGCCCAATAATTGTTATTTTACAATGGCCTATCCGGTGTGCACCATTGTTTTTCGTTGAGATGTTTGGCAAGAGAGATTTTTTTCAGTGACGGAATTTAGTCATGTTGGCGCAAAAATATTAGATATCAGGTGATGTAAAAATTAGCGCTAATAGGTGTTTTTATTGAGCTTACTGGATACGCCGTTAGTCAGCAAAGGAGTATACTATTGAATACGAAAGTTTTTATCCAAGGGAAGTCATAAGTGCTTGCAGAATTATCAATAAGCAGAGGGCAATGCTGTGTTACCCTCTGCCTCATCGATATATTAGAAATAGCTAGATGGCACGTGTGCGTCGTAAGGCTAAAAATAAAGCCGCCGCCATTAACCAAAGTCCTGCATGAGTTTCGGCCGTGCTTTGTGCTGGATTGAGTTGGCAACCCCCATCACCTAACAACAAGATGATATTTTCAAAGTTACATGTGGAGTCACAGCCATCACCGTTAGTGGTGTTGCCATCGTCGCATGCCTCGCCGGCTTGTAAGATGCCGTCGCCACAGACGGGAGTCGTGACCTCATTGGTGCAGGTCGCGCTGCAGCCATCACCGTTAGTGGTGTTGTCATCGTCGCATTCCTCGCCAGCTTGTAAGATGCCGTCGCCACAGATGGGAGTCGTGACCTCATTGGTGCAGGTCGCGCTGCAGCCATCGTCATCTGTCGTGTTACCGTCGTCACACTCTTCGTTGTCCTCGACGATGCCGTCTCCACAGCCCCCCAATTCAAAGGCCCCGACGTCACAGCGGGTGTCACCGTCATTGTCGCCGTCAAAGGGTCGGAGTCGATCGCGTTGATCGTCGGTCAGCACAGTTGCCTGTGCGTCATCCGAAGTGCAGCCTTCGACGTTATTGCCTCGGTCGATTGCTGGGCTTCCAGTTTGCAGTGCATGGGTGGGGGTAAAGCCGCCATTGTCGGCCAATCCAGCCAGCAAGGGATTGATAGCGTTACCGCCGCCGGCGACGTCGCCGATCTGATCGCCAGTCGCCGCAGTAAACATACAGCCGCGATTGTCACCAAGCAGGTTGTAACCTTCACTGGTAATAATACCAAAGTTGGAGCAATCTGGATTGATAGTCGGAGGGACGGCTGCGCCCATTGAAGGATCAAAGTTTGCGGCAATGATGGTGTTGCGAATAGTGGCAGTTCCCGAGGTCCCTACAATCGCTAGGCCACCGCCATCGCCTGAGTTATTGCCATCGGCATCTGCCGTATTGTCTGAAATCGTCACGTTGCGTAGTCTCAGGTCATTATCGAAGGTCAAAAGACCGCCCCCTGAACCGTTCGCAGTATTACCCGACACAGTGCTGTTGATCATAGTCACCGTGGCGCTCGATAGCCCCAGGCCACCGCCGGCGCCGTCGGTCGTATTTTCACTGATTGTACTAGAGTCAATTATGATGGAGCTGCCCGAGGACTCCGAGATGCCTCCACCACCGCCGCCGGAGAAGGCCGCTGCATTGTTCATAGTGACAATCGACTGATCCAGCACCAGGCTGCCCATTTGGACTCGGATGCCGCCACCTACGTCGGTACCGGTGCCACAGTCTTGGGCCTCACCGTTGGTAACGGTTACGTTGTTGAGCGTCAGTGATGAAGCGCTGGTGATTGGAGGAAGATGAAAGACACGATCTGTCCCGTTACCATCAACAGTCGACACCCCGGTCGTAGAACCATTAATCGTGATGTCGGTGCCCAGCCCACCATTAACAATATCCAAGTCGCCGCTTGCTGCTGAATTCTCGCAAGCACCGAGCAAATCGAGAACATAGGTTCCTGCCGGCAGGGTGATGTCATTCACGCCTCCGGTTGCGTTGGCGGCAATGACCGCTTCACGTAGCGAACAGTCGGCATCGCAAGTGCCGTCAGCAGTATCTGCTGTTTTAGTGACCAAAAAGGTAGCTGCGTGAACAGGTTGATTACATAGCAGCAAAAAGCCGAGCCCGAGGCTCGCAAAAAAAGTGGTTCTCAGAGTAAACATCAAGACTCCTTAAGTTTTAATGACTTTGTAACGGGGATAAAACTCCCTTATTATCCCCTGACATCCCTCTCGTTGCGTACCATGGACCCGAAGCTTATAATTTGGCAAGCAGGATTTTACCTTGCGAAGGGATATGCTACATTCTAGGCTAAACTTATGGATAAAACGCTGACTGGAAAAAAAATAATATTAGGTGTTTGTGGGGGGATTGCGGCCTATAAAGCCTGCGAGTTGGTACGTATTCTCGTGAGTAAAAACGCCTCAGTGCATGTGGTGATGAGCTTCGGTGCTCAACAATTTGTGACGCCATTGACCTTTCAGACGCTTAGTGGGCAACCTTGCCATACGGATACCTTTGATCTTACCCAAGAACAAGAGATTGGTCATATTAAATTAGCTGACGAAGCGGATGCGGTGGTGATGGCTCCCGCAACAGCGAATGTTATTGCTAAAATGGCTCATGGCCAAGCGGATGATATTTTAACCACCGTTTTACTGGCGACCAAAGCGCCTGTATTAGTGTGTCCGTCGATGAATGTGAATATGTGGGAGCATCCTGCGACCCAAGCCAATGTGAAACGGATTCAAGAACTAGGGTATCATGTATTGGACCCTGATGCCGGCTATCTGGCCTGTGGTTGGGAAGGTAAAGGCCGTTTGCCCGATCCCGAGAAAATTGCAGTGGCATTAGAAGATCTATTGTTACGCTCCAGCCCTAATTTACAACGAGTCTAGGTTCTTTTCTGTCATTGCGACTGTAGCGTGGCAATCTCACGATTTAAATTGATCTAGGGAGATTGCTTCGTCACTATGTTCCTCGCAATGACAGAAAAGAAGAGTTTATTAAAGGGCGCCAAAGTTCTCGTTACCGCAGGTCCAACGCGTGAATATATTGACCCGGTACGCTTCCTTTCCAATCCTTCGACAGGACAAATGGGTTATGCTTTAGCACAAGCGGCTCGCTTGGCTGGGGCAAAGGTTACTTTAATTAGTGGCCCAACTGATTTAACGGTGCCTAAGGGTCTTACATGTATTGACGTGGTGAGTGCCGCCGAGATGTATCGCGAGACGACTCAGGCCGCAAAAACGGCTGATTATATTTTTATGACAGCAGCCGTTGCCGACTATCGTCCGCTACGTAAACTCAATCAGAAAATGAAGAAGCAGGCCGATGATCTGACGCTGCGTTTGACCCGTACGCGTGATATTTTAGCGACTCTGGGTAAGCGTAAGACGGCAGAACAGTTGCTTATTGGTTTTGCTGCTGAAACTAAAGCCGTCCTTGTCAATGCCCGCAGTAAGCTAGAGCGAAAGAACTTAGATATGATTGTGGCAAATCACGTGCGTCCGGGAAATGCTTTTGGGACGAGCACTAATGAAGTGACTGTACTATACAGTGATGGCACAAAAAAGCCGCTCCCCCGAATGACGAAGGAGCGGCTTGCTCAAAAGCTGATGGCACTCGCAGCCGATTACTGTTCTAGGTAAGTTGGCGACGAATCCTTTTCGACCACACGAAGATTGCGCTGGCTTGATAGTTTCAAGTGAAACTCAACCCGGCGGTTAAGAGCACGGCCTTCGCGTGTTTCGTTGGTAGCGATCGGTTGGCTTTCACCACGGCCGACAGAAGCCAACTTACTGGCAGAGACCCCTTTACTGATCAAGTATTCACGTACAGCACGTGCCCGACGCTCAGAGAGACTCTGGTTGTAAATATCAGTTCCTTTGCTATCCGTATGCCCTTCCACAGTTGTATGGCTTACGCGTGGATGATTTCTGATTTGGGCAGCGATCTCATCCAATACAGGGAATGAGCGTGGCAAAATAGTGGCCCGGTCAAACGCAAAGTGAACTTTGTTGGTGCGGATAACCAAAGTTTTTTCTGTAGCCTCGTGACGATAGCCGATAGAGGTGAAGACGCGGTAATCAGGAGCGCCAATAGCGTCTAATAGGCCGGTACCACCACCAACAACTAGGTGCATATCTTTCCAAGGATGAAAGCGGAATCCCCCATTGATTTCTAAGTTACGGATATTGTTATCAAAGAAACTAT
>JAJFLM010000296.1 GCA_021772655.1 Deltaproteobacteria bacterium | reverse complement strand
TCCCGCAGCATCCGCCAAGAACTCTTAAGCTGGAGTTCCTTTTGTGCAAATCCATAACTTGCTTACCAAGTTGCTGGGGGTTCCCCTCATCAAGCTCGGTAGCAATAGGAACACAAGACGGAGGTAAGCCCCCCTGTCGCACGAAATTCGGGCTAGATTTCAGCGGATTTTCTTTAGGGTTTGTTGTTTCTGTTAGTTTTCGGAAATTATGATTCTAGTTTGGACTTTATAGTTACTTTTTATTCTGACATTGGTTCGTGAGTCAGCCATAAGAGCGCACCCAAGAGATAGCGATGCGCAGATTTTCTTGAAGCTGAATTGTGGATGAGCGGCTTTTCCCTTTTAGGGAACGCTATCGCCAAAGCGGAGGGCATGTCGTTGCTTCCAGTCGGCATACTGATTCTGTCTAATCTTTTTGATCTTCCGTGTTTTCCAATTCACCCAGTTTGGGTTGCCAATGAAACAAGTGCTCGAATATGGCTTTTTCTTCTTCCAGTCGTGTTTAAGAATATCTTGAATCATCATCAGGTAGGCTGCCTGCCGGTGCTGGGGTGTAGTGCCTAGGCCTAGATATGACGGGGCAGGGGTAATGAGGGGGTCATCAGTTCCATAGGCATAGTAAGCAAAAGAGGAGTATTCGTTATGACGGGGATGCTTTACCTTAGAGGCGCGTTTGGGATTGAGGTCGATGTAGTGCATAACCTTGAGTAAATCGCGATCTGTTTGGATCTGCGGAGATTTGAATCGGTCCATGATCACCTGACCACGGCGTTTGACTTGCTTGTTGTAAGCCTTTGCAAAGCACGCGTTTATAACCCGGAAGAAGTCGGAGAAGCTCTCTAACTCCTCCATACGTCCAGACAAATGGATATGATTATCCATGAGGCAGTACGAGTAGATCTGCACTTGGTAACGGTCTTTATATTTTAACAAGAGCTGATAATAAAGTTCTTTGGTCCAGTTTTCTTTGAGGAGCCAAGACTTGTTATGGCACTGCCAAGTGACGTGGAAGATAGACTCATCTTCAAGGATACAATGGCGGGGGAGAGAAGGCATCGGCATTGTATAGAGCAAGGGCTATGCCAAGATACCATCCAATATAAAACAGCTAGTTAGAGTCTGGCTTATCAAGAGAAGAGTTTCGAGTTGAGATGCTTGAGTTTCTTTTTCGTACCTCCGTCTTGTTTTCCTCAATCACCATATGTTGCACACTTTTCTGTGACAGCATTTTACTTTTGTAAAAATCAGGACCTTTTATTTTGGAAGTATGAATCACAATCTCACAGGCATGGGCATTAGGTGCGATTCGCCAAACATGTAGGTCCGTGACCTTTGTTTCCTCATCTTCAAGAGCTGATCTGATTTCATTTCGATTGATAATTTTTGCGTGCCCATCAAGTAATTCCCAGACTGTTTCACGGCAAAGGCCATAGGCCCATCTTAAAATTACGAGTGAACCCACTATACCAACAAAAGAGTCCATCCAAGGACTGTTGTAATACTTGCCCAAAAATAGCGCCATGATGGCTAGGATTGAAGTAAGAGCATCTGCCAAAACATGTAAATAAGCAGCTTTCAAATTGTGATCGTGATTGTGATCGTGATGATGGCTTTCTTTTAGAATAAAAGCACTGACAAGATTTACGACTAAACCAACGATAGCAACCGCTATAGCCTGATCGAAATAAATGATTTCAGGATGAATTAAGCGTTTTATCGATTCGTAGGCCATAAAAAAAGCCATGAGTGCTAGAATGATGGCGCTTGTGTAACCGCCTAGAGGGATAAATTTTCCAGCTCCGAAAGAGAATGAATTTTGCAAGCTCTGAGATTTAGCAAGTCGATAAGTCACTACAGAGATACCAAGTGCTGTTGCATGGGAAGCCATATGCCATCCATCTGCCAAGAGCGCCATAGAACCAGTGAGGTATCCAGCTGTTATTTCAATAACCATCATTATAGCAGTTAAAACAACAACGACGAATGTTTTACGCTCGTTCTGGCTAATATGGGGATCATTTCCGATGTAGTTATGGTTGTGGCTATAATTTTCCATAATCTCTCTATATCTTAACTACCGGGGCTATTTCAACGACTTGATGAGAACGGATATTATAATACTTTGTAACCCGTTGTGAGTTTCGGTGCGAAAAAACAAGACGGAGGTAAGGCCCCTTGTTTTTAGCCCCTCAGAAAAGCACGCCCAAGTGGCCTCCTAGAGCCATCAGCAGATAACTTGTGAATCCAACCATTCATGCTAAACTCTAGAGCAGAGTTGACTCAGAATATCTGTCAAAGCTGGTGACATCAATAAGTCAAACAAAAAGGAGAATGCTATGAGACTCAAGTGTGTCTGGCAGTTAAGCGGCTATGTCGCCAGCCTTATGTTAGCTATCGCACCACTTCAAGCCGCTGAAATTACCGTAACATCCAATGCCCAGAGTCCAGGGGCTAGCAATGACTGCACACTGGGTGAGGCCATTACAGCGGCGAATACGGATGCCAGTGTTGATGGCTGCCCCTCTGGTAGCGGTGCTGATGAAATCTTATTGGCAGCAGACACCTTTACGCTGACTTTAAGTGACAATACTACCATGAGTGAGAATGGTCTGCCCGTCATTACTTCTGAAGTGACGATTCGCGGTGTGGGTTCTGATCAATCAATTATTGAACGTGATGCTGCGGCACTGGGGTTTCGTTTCTTTTATGTGGATCCAGCAGGGCAACTCACACTTGAAAATTTAAGTCTCAGCGGCGGGCTGACGGATATGCTTTTTTTAGCGGGGGGCGCTATTCTTAATGAGGGCACACTTTTGTTGAGGAATGTAAGCCTGAGTCATAATGAATCGAAGGGCAGTGGCGGTGCGATTGATACAAGCGGTGTTACTGAAATAGAATCGAGTGTCTTCGAACATAACTTGGCCAACGGAACCAGTGGCGGCGGTGGCGGTGGG
>JAJFLM010000295.1 GCA_021772655.1 Deltaproteobacteria bacterium | reverse complement strand
CTGGAGAGCGTCCCGAGGAATATCCCTAAAACTGTTCCAAGCTGGGTCATCTCCCGCCTGGGTCATGTCGGGCACTTTCACGCCGTTGGTGGTCTTCACAGGCACATAGTCGATCTGCCCATCTTGGCCATAAGACTGAACTGCGGCTTCTGCATAATCATAAATCGACCACACCGAATAACTGCCCGACTGACCACGGCTGTTTTGCTCCCACTGCCATGTTCGAAACGCAGTTGCGTCAAATCCAACCTTGAAGAAGTTGCCTTTGGTAACCTGGCTGGAAAAGTCAAACTTGAGATTATAGCGGGTCTGTCGGTTCAATTGAAAATCGAGTACCTCTCTTGGAACAGACGTAAACCACTTGTCATTGTCACGAGCGATATTGAACGTATCCCCCGGCATCCCTGAAGTGTCTTGCTTGCTGTCTGAACGCGAAATGCGCAATTCATAAAGCGTCTTGGGTGATAAAGAGTGCGTGAGCACCCCATAAACCATCGAATTCCATTCAATTTCTTTGCCTGCACCATCTACACCGGCCGGCAAGAAAAGATCCTGACCTGACGACAGTGCAGACTCTCGCGTATTCCGAAAATTCTGAGTTCGACCGTAAACACCACCAAATTTTAGGTTCAAATTTTGCGAAATATCATAGGCCAGCTTCCCGGTCAACTGATAGTTGGGCAAGGTCCGAAGTGCCGGATCTGGGCGCTGGGTGGGCGTGCGATTTGTCTGAGAACTTAAGTGGAACGACACCTTTTTGCCAATGGGACCCGAAACCGAACCTTCTACACGGTGACCCGTCACATTGGTATAATCATCGGGCTGAATATGCACCAACCGGCCCGTATCGTCTGCCGTTCCGGGAAGACCATCTGCACCAATATCTTCCTTCTCCTGCAACCAAGCAGCATCGTCCAGCCGAATTCTGCTTCTGCCGGTGCTCTGGTTGATATGCACATCCGGATCATAGGCATCAAACCCATAATGCCGTTTGCCGGGTGCCGTATAGCGGTATTCGAAGAAACCGTGATAGTCCTTGTTTCCTTCCCGCGTCACAATATTAATAATACCAGCGTCCATATTGCCATATTCGGCCTCTGGCACACCCGTTACCACCGAAATTTCCTGGATGGACGCTCGGTTCACACCCGTAAACATATTGGCTGCCCGCCGGTCGTTGTTCACCATCCGCACGCCGTCTACTGTGTAGGTCAGTGAAATCGGCTTGGGTGTGGTGGTATACCAGCCGGCACGACGTTCGCCTTCATCCATGCTAAAGTTGCCTTGTCGCACCGACCGACCATCTTTTTGAACACCCGTTTGTAGCCCCGCCCAAGCCGCAGCATCTTTCACAACGGGCTGCAAATCGATATCTTCTGCCGTCACATAATATCTACTCGCTGTCTTGTCTGGCTCTATAGGGGGCCGAACCGCTGTTACAATCAGTTCCTGACCTTCAAGCGTCGTTTCTTTCAATTGAAAATTGGTCGTGGTCGTATATCCCACCACAACCTTCACCTGCTCCTGCACCACCTTCTGATAACCAATTAAGGAAGCCTCTATCTTGATGATCCCTGGTTGTACCAGCAAGACCACGTAGAATCCGTCCTCATCGGTGGTCGCACCGCGCGTAGTGCCCGAAACGACCACATTCGCACCGGGAAGTGGTTCACCTCTATCGTCGGTTACCCGACCCGAAATATTACCAGTTGTCGCTGCAGTTGCCCAATTGGATAGACCCATCAGACAGACCAGCACAACAACCATGCCAATCAGTAATTTTCTATACATGCTCTATCTCCCACAATTGAGTGGTAAAACGTAAAAAACCCCGGCAGGAGTTTACTACATGATGTAGTACTTCATCGAAAGGCCTATGTCGAAAAAACCCAGAGGCCATGTTCGTGCAACACCATACGACTCCATCTGGCGCAATTCACCAATAATCAAGTGCCAGCGACTGCGAACATCTATCGCCGCCCGATCATTCACCAACACCTCCACCCCAAGCCCGCCGTTGAAGCCCCATCCCACATCTGTCTCTTTTAAGGGCTCTAAAAACAACGTGTTGTCAAGCCCATTGCCCAAATCGGGCTGCCCAGCAAAAATCAGCCCTGACGTATGGTTGGTATAATGATAAAAACCCGCACCATACGTAATATATGGACCCCCTAACACTCTTTCTCGCAATCCCTCTGGCTCAGCAGATACCCGATCCACAAAATGATACAACCCGTTTACGGTATATGCATTAACGGTTAGAAAGTTCCGAGCCAAAGGACTCTTGATACGCTGCCAAGTCTCAGGTTTGTCTTCGGGCCAATAAAACGTGGCGTCTTCAACCTTGCCCGGATCGTATACCGTTCGACGGTATTCGACTTCTATGGTCTGACGCGACGATTTGGCATAGGTGAGATATAAGCCAAATGCCTCTTTTGCGTTAAACCGATCTTTCATTCCCAACATCGGAAAACTGAAACTCCCACTTGCCCCAATTCCAAGTTTGCCCACCACAGCTTCTTGAATTTGCGCAGAAGAATCAGGAGGGCCCAGCAAGAACATCACCACAAACAGGACCAAAATTGGTCTCAGTCGAAACATAAATTTCGCCTCCTTTTTGGACTATGTGTGATTTAAGAACCTTGGCCAAATGACCAAACAAACAAAACCAAAACAAGAAACCACCGATTCCCCCTTTCAAATGGTTATCTATGAGGTCAAACAGAATGTCCTTGACAAACGAATTGTCAGCGGTTAGGTTCTAATATAGAATATTAGGATATCAGGATATGTAGAGGACCATAGGCCCCCTACGTATCCAGACCAGTCGTTAGCTCCGCCCCGAAAAAGTGGAAGCTAACGACTTTTATTTTTGAATAACAAACCCTCAGATCGAACCATTGTAAAATAAAAACGTGACACCCGTTTTCGACTAAAACATACAATTCTGTGTTATGCCAGCTATATAAAACGTTTCACATGGAACGATTAACAAGGGATCGTCTATAATCACGTAAGATATATTCATCTATATAGCTATGTCAAGATAAAATGTTATATATGCGTCATTTTTATGTCACAATAAGTTAGG
>JAJFLM010000294.1 GCA_021772655.1 Deltaproteobacteria bacterium | reverse complement strand
TAATCGCGCCAATAATCGCGGCGGCGGGTAACATTTGCACAATTTGGGTCACGACTTTTTCTTTATGGGCTACCAGAAAATCCAGCTCTCTACCTGAAAAGTTTTCCGTAGCACCGCTTGTCGTCAATTGCTCAAAAATCAAAGCCATATAGCGATACGTATATCCCCAAACATCCCAGTCCAAAGCTACATAACCTATCACTAAACAAAGCGCCACCAAGGCTAAAGGGCTGAAAACCAATACCACAAAGGTCCGGATCAATGACCAAGCCTGACGGTGGGCCCACAGCAAACCGGCTGCTAGACCACCATAATAAATAAAATACAGTAGACTAAAGCCTACTGCTGCCGATTTTCCAAAGAACGATTGAAAACTTATGCCGGGCAACATCACGCCCACTTGCTCAGCGAGGCCCGGCTTAAAAAGCAATAACGTAAAGGTCAGTAAGGCAATACCACTAAGGGCAACAGCAAAACTGAGCCAAAAACTAGACCAACCACGCCGCGTAAAAGCATAGAGCAAGGGCAATGGTGTCCAAAGTACAAACACACCACTTAGGTACAACAACCACGTCAGGGCTGTTGTAAGCAGTATTCCTGCGACCACAGAACTTACTCTGTTTCCGTGGGCGTATCCGTTGCCGTTTCGGCAGTTGGTGCCGGTGCAGCCGCCTCAACTGGTTTTGCAGCCGTTTCAGTTGCTGAAGCCTCAGAGGCTACTGGAGCCGCCGCTGTTTCCTTAGCTTCCGCCACTTCCTCAGTAACCACTGGCTTGGCTAGCTCTATATATTCTTGCTTTTTAGCTTCAATATCTACCGCGCGACTTAAACGGATGGTTAAAAACCGTAATACCTCTGGAATAATACGCAATTCACTTTCCAGCTCGTCGACCAATAGACCTTCGCCTAAAAAGTTTAGCTGAAGATAATGACCACGACCCTCTTTTCTAATGGGGTACGCTAAACTGCGTTCGCCAATATCGCGATTTCGTAAAACATGACCTGCTTGCTTCTCAAACGCACGCGCAATCCGCGCTTCCACTCGGTCTGACTTATCTTTAGTAAGACCTACCTTGGTAATGTACGTTAATTCGTATTCGTTCATCTTGACTCCTTCAAACTTACTTCCGATGATAAACTCGTTGTACCCAGTCTGGACCCTTAGTGATCCACTGCTGAGTCGCTTCCATGGCTTGCATAGTCAGTTCATCCGCAACAACTTGCTGTTCCTTGGAAAACCGATTGAGTACAAAATCAACCGGGTTCCCACGTTCCGGACGCCCAATACCTAAGCGTAAGCGATAAAAATTTTTGCCACCCACATGATCAATAATTGATTTAACGCCACGATTTCCTGCAGCCCCTGAACCGATGGCCAGACGCATAACTCCTAGCTCTAAATCTAATTCATCATGTAAAACGAGTAAATCCTCCGAATCTATTTTCCAATAATCCATAAATTGTCTGACAGCTTGGCCGCTTAAATTCATATACGTTTGCGGCTTAACCAACAGAACCTGTTCATCTGCTATCTGTGCTGTCCCATAAAGGGACTCAAACTTTTCTTTACGTAACGACGCACCTAATTTTTGCGCTATCGCATCCACCGCCGCAAAACCGATGTTGTGTCGGGTCCGATCATATTCTGAACCCGGATTGCCTAAACCAACAATCAGTCGCATGGACGTTACGCTTTAGCTTCTTCCGTAGCTTCACCTTCTGGGGCCGCTTCAGCAACGACTTCAGCCGCTTCATCCTCTTCCTGCACTACTTTTGGAGCCACCACGGTGGCCACGGTATAATTCAATTCAGAAGGAACTGTCACACCTTCAGGCAAGGCTAAATCACGCAGGTGAAGGGTTTGGCCTTGTTCTAAAGAACTAATATCCATCGTGATAAATTCAGGAATGTTTGTGGGCAAGCAGCGAACATCCACTTCGCGGCGAATCACATCAAGAATACCACCCGCTTTCACACCAGGGGCCGTCCCTTCCACATGAAGTGGCACTGTAATGCTAACCTCTTCTTTTAAGTTAACCTTATAAAGATCCAGATGAGTTAATAGACGACTTAAGGGATTGGCTTGATGGCTTTTAATCAGTACCAGTAATTGCTCACCGGCTTTAATACCTTCTGCTTCACCAGAGATTTTAAGATCAATCAATCCATTAAAACCCTCTGGGCCAGTCACTTTTTCGATAGTGCGTGCATCTAATGTTAAAGGTATTCCATTGACTTCATGACCATAAAGTACAGCAGGAACCTTACCCGCACGACGTAAACGACGTGCGGCGGCGCTACCTTTTTCTGTTCTGATCTCAGCTGCTAATTCAATTTGTTGCATGGTCGCTCTCCTTAAAAAACAATTAAAAACTTAAACAAACAATGAAGAGACCGATTCGCCCGTATGAATACGGCGGATGGCTTCTCCTAAAATCTCGGCTACGGACAAAACGCGAATCTTACTACAAGCGTTCTGTTTTTCTCCAACAGGAATACTGTCGGACACTAATAAGGCTTCTAATGAAGATTGATTCAAGCGCTCAACTGCGGGGCCTGAAAGCACACCATGGGTAGCGACGGCATACACCTCCGTTGCACCATGCTCTTTCAAGGCTTCTACAGCATTCGTAAGCGTCCCGGCCGTATCCACCATATCATCAACAATGATACAGCGCTTGCCGTCAACTTCACCGATAACATGCATGACTTCTGATTCATTGGGATTATCACGACGTTTATCAATAATAGCCAAACCAACATCTAAACGTTTGGCATAAGCACGCGCACGTTCCACCCCGCCGGCATCCGGTGAAACAATCACTAAATCTTCGTCTAATTTATTTTCTTTAATATAATTTAAGAAAATGGGTGTGGCGAATAAGTGATCAAAGGGGATATTAAAAAATCCTTGAATCTGCGCCGCATGTAAATCCATGGCCAACACACGGTTGGCACCCGAAGCACTGATTAAATCAGCCACCAATTTAGAGGTAATGGGTGTCCGCGGTGCCACTTTACGATCTTGGCGGGCATAACCATAATAAGGGATCACAGCCGTAATACGATCCGCTGAGGCCCGGCGCAGGGCATCAATAATAATCAGCAATTCCATTAAATTTTCATTACTGGGAGAACAGGTGGGTTGCAGCACAAAGACATCCTTGCCGCGCACATTCTCTTCGATCTCAGCAAAAAGTTCGCCATCAGAAAAACGGCGGATATTCGCCTGACCCAAAGGAAGTCCTACCACTTCACTAATGCGTTCCCCCAAAGCGCGATTGGCGGTGCCACAAAATAATCTCAGTTCAAAACTGGTTGGTGCCATGATTTAATACCTCTCTATTCCCAAAAAGCTGTCATGGCTTTAAGGCAACTGTACTGCCGTAGAAGCCAGGGGCTTGGGGGGCGCTGTAAAAACAGCATGCCCCCCATAAACCCAGTGCTCGGGGACATGGACTTGAACCATGATCGACGGCGTCAAAGGCCGCTGTCCTACCATTAGACGATCCCCGAGTTATTGAGGAGGCGGTTGCCCCCTCGACATCGCTCTCGCGACATCTAAATTAACTCAGCAGCACAGACCCAATAATCAGGGTACTGCGACTGTAAAAATTCTAGCGCGTCATCGCGCCTTGCTGCTTGGGAGAAAAGACCAAAAACCGTCGATCCGCTCCCGGACATAAGGGCCGCATCTGCTCCCCGCTCCAGCAACGCTGTTTTCAGCTGTTGGATGGGCGGGTACTGTTTCAGCACGACCGATTCCAGATCGTTGGTCACAAAGGGCAAAAGACTTGCCATGGACTCGAACGAGGGCGGGACACTATCAAGGCTCTCAAAAGAAGTCAATGGCTTGCCGAGAGCCTGGTAGACCGCTGGGGTACTGATATGAATACCTGGGTTGATGAGAATAATATATAATGAAAACAATATCTTACAGGATTCAACCTGTTCACCGACACCTTGGATCCAAGCCGCATTGGCAGAACCTGTTGGGGCGGGGTGCCCCCGCCCATCCCGCGATTCAAATTGCAGGCGGGGGCACCCCGCCCCTACAGCGTGAAAAAAAGGCACGTCGGCCCCAACCTGATAGGCGAGGTCTGCGTAGGCTGTAACCGGAAGCGTTTTCCCTGTAATCTGCTCCACGGCATGAACCACTGCCGCCGCATCACTGGAGCCCCCACCCATCCCGGCACCAATCGGCAGTTGCTTCTTTAAGCAAATCTCTAAACCCTCTTGATAAGCAAAGCGCTCCGCCGCAAAGGCAAAGGCACGGCCCAACAGCGAGTCCGCGTCGGTGGGGATATCTTGCTGTTCACAATGAATCTGCAAACCCGAGGGTCGCGCGGTAATGTTGAGTGCATCCCCAAGATTCAAAGCCACAAATAGACTCTGCAAATTGTGATAACCATCTTCACGACGGCCCGTCACTTTGAGGCATAAATTGATTTTAGCAGGGGCAAATAATTTCAGTTCCATAGACCGCCCACGCTATAATAATCAAATCTGGGAAACAAGCCGTCACTAAAATAACCTTATTTGATGCCAAAAAATCCCTCAAAACCGCGTCATAAGTAGCACGATTTAGCCAATAATAATCAAGGTTCTTGAAATTATCTGCGTCATAAGATAGGAAAGTCACCGATTTTTGCGTTGCTGAATTTGCGAAAATTGTTTAATAAAAGCGTTTGGAAGGGCGAGGGAGTATGGCGAAAACACGTAAGACATCACGCAAGGCTGGAGAACTGGCAAAAACGATTCATCAAATCGATGATATGGTGGATAGTTTCGACAAGACGCCGATTTCTTATCAAAGCCAAGGAAATAGTCGCTTTCCGCTGATTTGCTGTAATGGACTGGGAGTCGGCCCATTTTTTTGGGTCTACCTCAAAGAGTATTTCGAAAAACAACATCAGATTGTCACCTGGGATTATCGTGGCCATGGTGAGTCTGGCCTTTTAGACGATGTTGAGAATTATAGTCTGAATGGTCTGGTTCATGATGCTAAAAGTGTTACCGACGCCTTAAACATCAAGCAAGGCGTCTATGTAGGGCATAGCCTAGGAGCCCAGTTAATTTTAGAACTTTATCGACGTCATCCCTCACGGGTTAAAGCTTTGGTTTTATGTTTTGGTACCGATGGACGCCCGATGAATACATTTTATAATATGCGGCTATCACGCTACCTGTTTGAATTCTGTTATAAGATAGGGCAAAATTTCCCGAAGCAAAGTAACATTATCAGTCGCTTGCTGTTAAAAAACCCACTCGCCTTTTATATGGGGGGCATTTTTAAAATCATGAATACTGGCATGATCGACCGCAAAAAAGTCGACGAATATATTTCACACATGCTGCAAGTGGACCCTATCTTCTTCACACGTTTATTAAAAAGCGCTCAGGAACATAGCTGCCAAGATATGCTCCCACAGATTAAAGTGCCAACACTCATTATTGCCGGAGAGAATGATCAGTTTACACCCCTGTGGATCTCTAAAAAAATGCACCGCTTGATCCCAGATTCAGAATTGTTCATTTTCAAAAAAGGCAGCCATGCTGCCTTGGTAGAGCAACCTGAATTGATCAATTTGCGCATTGAGAAATTTCTCAATGAACGTCTTCCTCACCAAAAAAAAGTCTTAAGTAAGTCAGAAGAGGCTGCTTAAGGTCAGGCCGTAGCGCGTTTTTTGGCAGAGGCTTTTACCTTATTAAAGCTAAGACTATCCCCTGAAACGTCCACATGAATGGTGTCACCCACAGTAAATTTACCTTCTAAAACTTCCATCGCTAAGGGGTCCTGAATGTGTTTTTGAATCGCACGCTTCAGTGGTCGTGCCCCATAGACCGGATCATAACCACGCTCCGCTAAAAACTGTTTAGCCGCTTCACTGAGTTCTAAATGCAGTTTCTTCTCAGCCAGAATATGCTGCAAGCGCTCAACTTGAATACCTACAATTTTCTCCAACTGCTCTTTGCCTAAAGCATGGAAGATAATAATGTCATCGACGCGATTTAAAAATTCGGGGCGAAAATGACCGCGCAAGGCATCCATAACTTTTTGTTCGACCTGATTCTCATCCCCTTGTGTCAATTCCGTCATATGCTGG
>JAJFLM010000293.1 GCA_021772655.1 Deltaproteobacteria bacterium | reverse complement strand
CGAACTGGTTAATACAATGGATGCCGGTGACCACATTGTGTGTTTGGGTAAAGTTATTGATGCTGGTATTTTAGATGATGGCAACACCATGGTGCATATACGTAAGAATGGTTTTAGATATTAGTGGACGTGTCCATCCCCTTGAATGAGTTGACTGGGGTCAATGCCCATATCGCTTAAGACACGTTGCCAGATTTTGTTGGTTTTGGTTTCAAAAATATGTTCGGCGTTGATGTCTGTGCTGATCCATGAACCATGGGCGACTTCTTCTTCAAGTTGTTCTTCTGACCAACCCGCATAACCTAAAAATAAACGCATCTGTGGATTACCGAGGGCAAGCAAGTGTTTAAGACTATCTTGGCTGCCGCTGACAAATAACCCCGGTAGGATTTCTTTTTTCTCAGGGGCGGAGGCTTCTGTATGGATAATCCAACCGACAGCTGGCTCAACCGGGCCACCGCGAAATACGGGCATATCTTCTAAATTATTGTGACAGGCTAGTTTATGATTCTTAGCAAAGGTTCCCAAAGTCAATGCCGTGGCATCATTGATGATAATGCCTAAGGCGCCATCTGCTTGATGTTCTAACATCAGGACAATGCTGTGGTTAAAGTTAGGGTCGAGCAGTTGGGGAACGGCAATGAGGAAGTTGTGTTTGTAGGTGCCCATCGCTTTTATCCTAGTGGATTTTCCTGCTGGAGCCAAGCCTCAAGGCGTGTTAGGAAAAAGCATGTCGACGCGGGATGTCATCAATTATTTTTTGTCCAACAAAACAGCCTACTTAGATGCGTTAAAGCAGTTGGTGCGTATTCCCAGCGTTTCTTTTCCGGGTTTTCCTCCTGAGACAGTTCGCGCCAGTGCGGAAGCTGTGCAAGCGATGTTGCGTGAGCATGGCTTTGAAAATACCTGTTTGCTGGAGATTCCAGATGCGCATCCAGCGGTTTACGGTGATTTGATTCATGATGAAAATTCACCGACTTTATTGCTCTATGCGCATCATGATGTACAGCCGGCAGGGGATGAAAGCTTATGGCATTCACCGCCCTTTGAGCCGACAGAACGCGCGGGGCGTTTGTTTGGTCGTGGGAGTGCAGATGATAAAGCCGGTATTGTTGTTCACGTGGCGGCAGTCCATGCTTATTTACAAAGTGTGAAGCAGCTACCCTTGAATGTTAAAATATTTATTGAGGGGGAAGAAGAAACCGGCAGTGATCACCTGCAATTGTTTCTACAGACTTACAAAGATAAATTACAATCAGATGCTATTGTATTGACCGACACGACAAACTTTGATGTGGGGGTACCGGCTATTACCACGACCTTACGAGGTTTGGTGGTGGTTGATGTTGAATTGCGCACCCTAAAGAATGCCGTTCATTCTGGGATGTGGGGCGGTCCGACTCCCGATGCGGCGACAGCCTTGACTAAACTATTAGCTCAGTTGATTGATGATGAGGGGCGGATTGCAGTTCCTGGCATTTATGATGATGTGCGGCCACTCAATCCAGCAGAACAGGCCTTATTTGCGGATTTACCTTTAGGGCCAAAGGATTTTCGCGAACAAGTCGGCTTGGTTGATAAAGCTGCCTTATTTGGTGATCAGAATCCTTATGTGATGAATTGGCGCCAGCCTGCCTTAGCGGTGAATGCGCTGCAGGCCAGTAGCCGTCATGATGCACGGAATATTTTATGCGATACGGCTTGGGCCCGTATTGGTCTGCGGATTGTCCCTGATATGGATCCGCAACGGACTTCGGAACAGTTGCAAAACTTCCTGCGCAAACAAGTCCCTTGGGGTGCTGAGATTACACTTACCGAAGATACTTGTGCGGGCTGGTGGGAAACTAAAACAGATCACCCAGCTTTTGATGCGGCCTTCCGTGCCTTAGAAAAAGGTTATGGTCAGCGCGCTTTGCCGATTGGCTGTGGTGGTTCCATTCCTTTTGTTGAACCTTTTGCACGTGAGCTAGGGGGGGTGCCGGCTTTATTGATTGGGGTCGAAGACCCTTATACCAATGCTCATGGAGAAAATGAAAGTCTGCATATTGGTGATTGGGAAAAAGCCATTCAATCCGCCATTTATTTATATGAAGAGTTAGCGAAGGTTTTATCGTGACTTGTTATTGCGAGCGCAGCGAAGCAATCTCACGGTATCAGTGGGATTAATTCGTCACTAAATTCCTCGCAATGACAAATAGTAGGTGACTACCATGAAAAGTGAGCAAGACGAATTAGAAGCATTTTGTGATGATTGGTTGTCGGCTTGGACGGGCAATCAGCCTGAGCGCTTGCTTTCGTTTTATGCAGAGCAGGCTTATTATCGAGATCCAGTGAAGCCGCAAGGGCTTACAGGGCAAGCGGCTTTGCGGGGTTATTTTGTTAAGTTACTCGCGCGTAATCCTGATTGGATTTGGAAACGTCAAGAGCTCTTACCGACAGAACAAGGTTTTGTTTTAAAATGGCAGGCGCTTATTCCTGTACTTGATGCGGCATTAGAAATTGAAGGTCTGGATATCGTTGAACTTATCGATAGAAAAATCACCCGTAACGAAGTCTACTTTGATGCGAGTCTGATGAAATGAATGAACGTCTGTTAAGTTTAGTAGGTGTTGTTGGTTTGATAGTCTTAGCAGTGCTTTGTTCCAGTTATCGGAGCCGCATTCGTTGGCGCATTGTCGTTTTTGCTTTAGCTTTGCAGGCGGTGATTGCTGTCGTGTTGTTTCAATTACCCTTAGGTGTGAAGATTTTTGATGGGCTCAATCAAGGGATTGTTGCCTTGGTGACAGCTGGGTCTGCAGGGGCACGGTTTTTATTTGGACCTTTAGCCGTTGGCCCGGGGCAAGAGGGTTCTGTTGGGTTTATCTTAGCGTTTCAAGCTTTCCCAAGTATTATATTTTTTGCGGCCTTAATGCAGGTGCTTTACTACTATCAAATACTTCCCAAGGTCATCCGTGGCTTAGCCACATTGTTCCGCCGCAGTATGGGAGTGTCCGGGGTAGAATCTCTTTGCGGCGCCAGTAGCATTTTTGTGGGGATTGAATCGTTGACGGCCATTCGGCCTTATCTCAAGCAGGCCACAGCGTCTGAGCTGTGCACGATTCTTACGCTAGGCATGGCGACCATTGCTTCGAGCATGTTGGGGTTTTATGTCATCGTCTTGCAAGGGGCGTTGCCATATATTGCCGGTCATTTAGTGACGGCCTCTTTATTGTCAGCTCCGGCGGCTTTGATGTTTGCCAAGGTTTTAGTGCCTGAGCGTGAAGAAACAGCTTTGCATCAGCAGTCACGGATGGGCTTATTTGACAACGAAGCCAACCTTTTTGAGGCCATTGTGCATGGAGCGCAAGCTGGCGGAAAATTGGTTGTGGGTATTGCGGTTTTGCTGATTGCTGTGTTGGGCTTGGTTGAAGTCTTGAATCTGCTGTTAAGTTATTCGTCGCAAGGAATCTCTCATCTGACAGGCTGGGTGGTTCCGCAAAGCATCCAAGAGATTTTAGCCTATGTGTTTTATCCCTTAGTGCGTTTGATTGGTGTTCAAGCTGGGGATGCTTGGCAAGTGGCCCAGCTCTTAGGAGACCGACTTATTCTGACAGAAGTAAAAGCCTATCAAGATTTAGCGGTGCTAATTCGTTCGCAAGCTTTTCAATCACCGCGCAGCGCTGTGTTGGCAGCGTATGCACTTTGTGGTTTTGCACATGTTGCGAGTATGACAATTTTTGCAGGGGGGATTATTGCATTAGCCCCCGAGCGGGCGGCGTTGGTGAGCCGCGTGTTGCCTCGATCCTTACTGGCGGCGACCTTAGCTTGTTTGATGACAGCTGCTATGGCCGGCATTTTTTATTCGAATGCTTTTAATCTCTTGTAGTTGAATAATTTCAATTCGCGATAAAGCAAAGGGCGACTTAATGGCCGCCCTTTGTTGAGTCGTATGAATGTTAATAAGTTATTCAGTAGAAATAGGGGGAAGCGCACCAAAGTCTTCGCAGGGAAATGATTGGGCATCACAAAAACACGTGGCTGCAGTGCCGACATCACAAACCGCACCACAAAATTCGATACAGTTCTGAAATTCGCCATCATCGGCAAATTCAACAACGACACCTTTATTATATATGGTTACGACCTGCCCTGAATGAGTTTGAATCACAGCAGCTTTCTTAATGTGCTTCCTTTTAGCGGCTTCAGCCTGAGCCGCAACTCCGAGTGAAAAAAGTAATGCAAAAACTAAAAACTTGGCGGTCAATTTCATGGATATCTCCTTGGTGCTTTATCAAGTAAGCGGATAGTGAATAGTGGCCTAAGGAATAGCAATGATGATGCCAGGGGAGCGTTTTAGTGAAGACTAATAAAAATCCTATATAAGATATAGACTTATGCTTTATTTATTTGTGAATGCCGGTCGCGTTAATGATTAAAAAGAGGTCTTTAGGCATCAGATTGATGACAGATCTTATCTTAAGTGTCGTCATTTTTGGCGCTTATTATCTTGAGCCAATGCTTGATGGGTTCTAAGGGGAGGCCGATGACAGCGTTTAAATCACCGTCGATGGAAGTGACAAAGTCTTGTGCGCCTCCTTGAATTGCATAGGCGCCGGCCTTGTCCATGGGTTCTCCTGTAGCGACATAGTTGGTAATTTCTAAGTCTGTGAGGGTGCGAAATGTGACTTTCACCGTTTCTAAGTGTTCTTGGCAGAGCTTTGTTGCGGTATTGAGTAAGGCCACAGCGGTGAAAATGGTATGGCTTTGTCCTGAGAGTTGCTGCAGCATTTGGATAGCATCCGCTTCATTTTGAGGTTTCCCAAGTTTTTGGCCCTGAATAGCGACTAAAGTGTCACTGGCTAAAATCCAGCTGCTAGGGTGTTGGGCCGCAACCGATAAGGCCTTATTACGTGCAAAGCTTAAGCTTTCTTCTGATGGGCTTAAGTTTGTTGAGCACTCCTCAAAAAGAGGGGCGACAATTTCAAAAGTAATATCCAGCTGTTGCAGCAGTTGTTTGCGGCGCGGTGAGGTGGAGGCTAAGATAAGCTTCATACTTGAGATGTAGCGGATTAAAATCTATAGATGCAAGCATTGTGATGCAAAATCAGACTCCATTTTTAGGTTTTTGGCAGGACCTGCCCAAACCATTGGTTGGATTGGCCCCAATGGATGGGGTGACCGATGTCGTGTGCCGCACGCTGGTAGCACGTCATGGCAAGCCAGATGTGATGTTTACGGAGTTTACTCATGTGGAAGGTCTTATCCGTGCGTCTCAACGCCTCTTGCAAGATTTTGAATATACGGAAATGGAACGGCCCGTCGTCGCACAAATTTATGGGCATAAACCAGAGTTCTTTTATCTCGCGACTCATATTGTCTGTGAACTTGGTTTTGATGGGGTGGATATTAATATGGGTTGCCCCGCAAAGAAAGTGGTTAGCAAAAATTGTGGCGCTGGGTTGATTCGTGTGCCTGAGTTGGCTCAAGAGATTGTCCGTCAAACGCGTCAGGCCATCTTAGATTGGACGGCAGGGCAAACTCTAATGGATATTGGTCTGCCGAATAAATTAATTCGCCTTATTAAAGAGGCCAATGCGCGGCGGGGTGTGACAGCACCTCAGCGTCAGCAGATTCCGTATTCCGTAAAAACGCGATTAGGTTATGATAGCTGTATTATCGAAGAATGGGTGCAGACTTTGCTGGAAGAAAAGCCTGCGGTGATTACGATTCATGGCCGGACACTTAAGCAAATGTATAAAGGGGAAGCCGATTGGGAAGCTATCGCACGTGCCGCTGAGATTATTCATCAAACGGATACGCTCGTGTTTGGGAATGGTGATGTAACGACGTTGCAAGGGGCCGCCGAAAAAATTATCAGTAGCGGCGTTGATGGTGGGTTATTGGGTCGTGTGGCGATTGGCATGCCTTGGATATTTGAGAATAAAACCTTGCTGCGTGAGTTTGTAAATAAAGCCCGGACTGAAGTTGTACCGATAGCGGAAAAGAGCCCCCTGCAGCGCTTACAAATTAGTTTAGAGCATGCCGATCTATTACAAAAATTGCGGGGCGACCGGATTTATCCTGCGCTCAAGCGTCATCTGAGTGGTTATTTAAGTGGGTTCCCCGGGGCGGCTGTATTACGTCGTCAGGCCATGTTAACTCAAAATTTTGAAGAATTAAGGGCGCAGTTGCTGCCCTTTACCCAATTAGAAGAACATGATGTCGCCTAGCCGCATGATTCTTAAGCGTGGGTGGCAACGACTTTGTCCGCAATGCGGTAAGACTCCGCTTTATAAAGGGTGGAATAAATTACAGCCTCATTGCCAAGTGTGTGGCTTGCGCTACATCCGTGACCCCATTGATTTTGGGGCCTTCCTTTATTTTAGTACCGCTTTGATCACCGGACTATATGTCATGGCTTTCTTGATTGTGGGGTTTCCGAGTAGCTGGTGGGCGCGTACCGTAATAATTTTGACCGCTTTGCTGCTGATGTGGGTGACTTTACCATGGCGCAAGGGCTTAGCGGTGGCATTAGACTATTGGAATGACTGGCGGGCGAACCCTGAATCTGAATTAAAGTTGCAAGATGATTAGGGGCATTCAATTCCTCAGGGCTATTTAAAAAATGGTGTCATTGCGAGGAGGCCAAAGGCCGACGTGGCAATCTCACGAGTGTAAGCGGGGGATCGCCATGCTACGCTCGCGATGACATGCAGGGTATGATGATATTAGTTCATTCCCTAAGCGATGCTTTTGATTTTCTTAGAAAGAGGCTACAATGAGTTCCTCTATGGATCAGCAAAATCAAATAGGCACTGTGGCCGCGCGTTTCTATGATTATCGTAAGGTTTTCCCTCAATTAGAATTGCTCAAGCAGCATCAAGCGACATTGCTTCAAGAACTCCAATCCATTTATCATACTGAGGATTGGTTTGATTGGCCGGAGACACATTTGTATGGGGATGATGTCGAATGGAATGTTTTTCCTTTCTTAGCTTTTGGTTTGAAAGTGGATCGTATGTGTGAGCTGTGCCCTGAAACTGCGCGTATTCTGCAAAGTTTGCCCGGTATTCGGATAGCGGTTTACTCACGCTTGGGGGCTAAATCTGAATTAGAACCTCATTGTGGTTTGGCGCCGATGGCCAATGATGCCTTACGCTGTCATTTTGGTTTAATTGTTCCTCAAAACTGTGGCATTTGGGTAGAAGGTGAAATTCAAGAACAACGTGCCGGAGAGATTATTGTGTTTGATGATAGTAAGGAACATTCTGCCTACAATAAATCTTCGGAAGAGCGTGTCGTTTTGCTCATGGACCTTCAGCGCCCCGCAGATATTCCCCGTGGAAATTCTCTATTAGGTCTGAATCAAGAGATGAATGGCTTGATTGAAAAGTTGTCACCTTTTGCGTCGCCGTTTAAACCCATCGAATAAATTTTAATGAGTATCTAAAAAATTAAGGATGGGTTCCAAGGCTTTTTCTTCGGCGGAGATGTCCAAACCCACTAAGGCGGCACCTTCCAGGATGGCGAGGCAAGACATCATGCTTTGTAGGGCTTCAGCGCGTCGGCTTTCTTCTTGATAGAGGTGGTCTAGGTGATGTCTGAAGCGATAAAAATCCTGAAAGCAGACCAC
>JAJFLM010000292.1 GCA_021772655.1 Deltaproteobacteria bacterium | reverse complement strand
AGAACTGGGTGTGGCATCATGGGTGATGCGGACAGAACAGTCTCCGTATTTCGTAGCGAGTAGTTCTGTCTCAATGCCGGCATGGCTAGAATAGGGTAAGCCTAAAAAAATGAGGGTAACGATTAAATATTTCATAGTATTCTTATGTTATGACTGAAAAGTTTTAGTGCTTCAAGAGTGTTCCCTTAAATCAAGTCATATTATACAGCTTAATACTTAAATTCTTTTGGGCACTTAGCCAATTAAAGGTAGGGGCCTGACAACTATGGTCTCTACATATATATAGAGTTGCTTGCCCATCCTGTGGTGTTTTTCCTGAGATGATTGGAAATTGCTCCCATGTTTTATCATCCATAGTATCGCTGAGTGCGATGATGTGATTTGGGTGAAAGTCTTGTCGGATCTCTTGCAGGATAGCTTCAACCTTAGGGTCTTCTTTTTGCCCAGCAATCACAATTTCCGCACTGTGATCCGTGGCAAAGTCGAGGGACAAAAGTAAGGCCGGGGCAATGTGGGGCATTTTGTCAAAGCGCCCAGAGACGGCACGGAATAATTGTTCCCAGCGCTCTTGATAATGCGTTTCCATGGTAAAATGATAAAGGCGCTGTAAGTTCATGGCAGCTATAGAAGCACCCGCAGGGACGGCGCCGTCTTGCAGTTCTTTATTGCGACTGATCAAGGTAGGGTCGGATGCGTCGGTATAAAAATAACCATGATCTTTGGAGTCCCAAAATAGCTCATCGATGCGCTGTTGAATCTTCATGGCGGCGTCAAACCAGCGTCGGTCAAAATCAGTTTCGTAGAGGTCAAGTAAGGCAGCAACTAAAAATGAGTAGTCATCTAGTGACCCTGTATAGCGCGCTTCTCCCTCACGCCAACGGCGTTGTAGTGTCGTGCCATCCCATAGTTTGGTTAAAATAAAGTCGGCGGCTTTTTGTGCCGCTTGCAAATATCGAGGGTCTCCCAGGACCTGGGCGGCCTTACTCATGGCACTGATCATTAAAGCGTTCCAGGATGTTAGAACTTTGTCGTCTAATAAGGGGCGAATCCGTTGTGCACGTTGTTTGTAAAGTTTCTTTAAAATCTTGAGGGTGAGCTCATCAAAGCGCTGTTCCCAAGCGGCCTTAGCTTTGTTAGGGTCAACATGCAGCACGTATTTTCCGTCAAGGATACTGGCAACGCTCAATGGAAAAATATTTTTGAAATGATCCCATTCATCAGGGTTTAAGGCTGCTTTTAATTCTTCTGCTGACCAAATATAAAACTTACCTTCTTCACCTTCGCTGTCAGCATCTTCGGCAGAATAAAAGCCGCCTTCAGGTGCTGTCATATCACGTAAGATATAATCCAAGGTTTCGCGGGCAATATTTTCCCAGGCAGCATTCTTTGTGGATTGAAACGCTTCTAGATAGGTTTTGCTCAGCAAGGCATTGTCATAGAGCATCTTTTCAAAATGGGGAATCAACCAACGCTCGTCGGTTGAGTAGCGTGCAAAACCACCACCAACATGGTCATACATGCCACCGCGTGCCATCGAGTCTAAAGTTTTTTCGACCATCTCTAAGGCTTTGCGATCATTGGTACGGCGATGGATTCTGAGTAAAAGTGACAGGGTTTCGCTGCGGGGAAACTTAGGTGCGCCTCCAAAGCCACCATGTTCGGCATCAAAGCTTTGTACCATTTGTTGGTAAAAACGGACCAGTAAACTTTCATCAGGGATGTCCCCCACTTCTGGGGCAAGACCTTGTTGCAGCATCGTTACAAGTTGCTCACCAGAAGCGATGACGCGTCCCTTCTCTTCACTCCAAAGTCGTGCAATCTCTTGTAAGATTTGCGGGAAGCCGGGGCGGCCATGGCGTGCATCGGGCGGAAAGTAAGTACCCCCAAAAAAAGGTTTGCGATCGGGCGTTAAAAAAGCTGACAGAGGCCAGCCGCCACCGCCGGTCATGGCTTGAATGGCGGTCATGTAAATTTGATCAATGTCGGGACGCTCTTCGCGATCGACTTTGATGTTGATAAAAAGCTCATTCATCAGTTGAGCGATAGCTTCATTCTCAAAAGATTCGCGCTCCATTACGTGACACCAGTGACAGGTCGCATAGCCAATGGATAGAAATACGGGTTTGTTTTCGGCAGCAGCTTTAGCAAAGGCCTCTTCACCCCAAGGATGCCAGTCCACGGGGTTGTGGGCATGTTGCAGGAGATAAGGACTCTTTTCCTTTGCAAGGCGATTGGTATATTTGGGGTTCCCTTGGTTCATAATATTTTTTGGGTATAACTGCCTCACAACGATAGTAAGTAAAACTCATGAGCTATTTTATGCGGTCAAAATTTGAATGTTCCCTCGTTTTTTAGCGTTAACTAATAGAATACGATTTTCTTGAAAAAGGCAAACTACCACTTTTATATGGATAACGATTTAACCATAATCTGCTTACATTGGATATGGTCATTTTTCTAAGAAAATCATTGAGTATATTATATATAGGTTTGTTTCTGTGTTGTGTGGCTTGTGGCGATAGCACGATGACAGACTTAGACTGGAATAACATTAATCAATCAGTGGATCCATCAGCTATTGAGTGTTGTCAGCTTGATGAGCCCTGTGAAGATGATTTGCCAGACTGCGATGATGAAGATGTTGAAGAAATGTCGATGTAACGCGCAGCTTCCCCTCGTAATGCGCGTTATTGTTCGATATTAGAAGCGAGTTGCCCCAACTAAGGGGCACTCGTGTTTGTATTCATGGTGTATACAATTGTGTACACTTGTCTGTCCCCTGTTAGTTTCCTAGTCGGTATCTTATTAAAAAATATGATATTATTGCATTTCATCGGCAAGAATTATTGTAACAATGGGGGGTCTTGTTTATGTTGCCTGAAATCAATGAGTCATGGACGACTCCTGCATGGACACGTCGTCATCGTACCAATGTTTCTCATTTAAAATTATATCAACAAGCACAGCAAGCTATTCAGCAAGCATTGCGTGAATTAGAGTCTACTGTTTTGTTAATGGTCGGAGACTTTAAAGGTGAGTGCTATCGGGCCATTGCTTCTTTGAATATCTACTATGTACGTTTAAGTTATTTGCAAGGTAGTTCTACTGCTGATTTATCTCAAGACTCATTGGCTGATCAGCCAGCATTTATCCCATATAATAGTATCAACCCATTATTAGAGCGAGTAGACCAGAAGAAGCAAATTCTTGCTTATAGGCGCTATCAGAAATATTTCGAGCAGTACCAAGATAAAAAGCAGGAGTTATTTTATTGTTTTATGGAAATCGGCAGCCATCAACAGGAAATGCATCAAGAACAGGCTCCTTTAAAGAAAATATCGCGACGCATGTCTCAATTATACCAAGAAATTGATAGTTATAGCTATCTGCTCTCACGCCAAGAAGACTTACTTAAACATGCTTGGAGCTAATTGAAAGGCATCAAGCGCTACTCTAGAAGTGCATTTATCTTGGATTTTTAGGGGGACCCTATAGAAACTAGGGTTTGCTAATGAAAAGCGGGCCGGCGCAGTAATGCCAAGGGAAGGGATCCATACCGCAACCGGCCCGACTATCCGGCTTGATGTACTATTCTTATCGTCGATAGCTTTGAAAAAGTGAACAGAATATCTGTAGGAGGGTGCAATAAGAGTATACAGTTGTGTACGGTTTTTTTGGGATCAATTATTTTCTGTATTCAATAAGGGTTCATCTACCAGCCTGAGTCAGGTCTGATCATGTTGACTCGTGTAAACATGAAATGGAATTTACGGTTGATCGGCTTGATTCAAGCCAGTATGCCTACCGTCTAGTGAGTTAGAGACTATTATCTGATAGCTTAAGCTTAAAGGGGATCATTATGGAAATCAATGGTGTTACGATAGAACAGTATGCTGAGCTATGTGCTTTAATGGCGGATACAGCCGGTGATGAAAGCAAGGAAATAGCGATTGCCGAATCTAAAGGAGTGTCTGGTTCAAATTGGCTCGCGGCAAAAGAAGGGTTCACTAAAAAAATGCAGGACCCAGCGGATATGGGGAAGACGGCTGTGGCTTTTATGCCCTTGTATCAAGCGGCTCAAGATAAGCTGCGCGGCGGTGCTGAGCCCTGTAGTTTAGAAACGTATTCTATCGTACACGCTGGCATGGCTTTTAGAAAAGATCCTGATAATCCGTCCGAAAAAATTGATTATCAGGTTGTGTTGGCCGAGCATGGCTTTACGCATCAGCAATGGTTAGATTGCGAAGGGTATTGGACGCCGCGTGTTGGTGATGCTGAAAATGAGAAGTTTGATGCGGCGCTGGCGAAAGAATTTTCTACTATCTTGCAGGCCGAATCAGACAAGATAATGGGGATTAGTCGGGACTAAGTCTTCCAGACATTTCTCGAAGCAAGCGAATGCGTAATTGCAGTGGCGGGTGGGTATCAAACCAACCCGCCTTTTCTTTAATTTTTTTGCCAGCTTTAAGTTGTTGTTGAGCTTTGGCGGCATGCAGTGGATTGATAATAAATAAGTGTTGGGTGCCACGATTGGCAACATCCAGTTCGTCGGGGTCGCCGGCAATTTTTTCTAAAGCTTTGGCGAGTCCTTCGGGGTTTCGAGTGAGTTCTACGGCTGTATTATCTGCTAAGAGTTCGCGTCGTCGTGACATGGCAAATTGAATCGCTTTGGCAGCAAATGGCGCGAGTATCGCAAGGATAATGGCGACTATAGCAATCACGGCCTGTATTTGAGCACTATCTTTAGAACTACTGCGTCGCATGTAACGTAAGCTGCGCCAGGCACCGTCGCACAATAGCGCAATGGCTCCAACCATCACAGCCATTAAAATAGAGAAGCGCGTATCAAGGTTTTTGATATGGGCTATCTCATGTCCGATGACCCCTTGTAACTCTTCGCGATTGAGTTGTTCTAATAAACCTCTGGTTATTGCGATGGCGGCTTTTTCAGGAGAGCGTCCGGTTGCAAAGGCATTGGAAGCTGCTGAATCTATATAATAAATGCTTGGCATGGGGATCCCGGCAGCAATCGCCATTTCTTCTACGACATTGTGAAGTTGAGGGGATACTGATTTTTCAATTGGCTTGGCCCCCATGCTGGCCATCACAATTTTATCTCCTGAAAAAAAGCTGATACCACCATAGATAAGGGCAGCGATGAGCGCAAAGCCAAGACCTAGTAAGGGACTGCCAAAGTTATAGCCCAGTACAAAGCCCACGCTGGCAAATAGTAAGCTCATGCCGATGATCAGCGCATAGGAATTGCGCTTATTGCGAGCTATTTGTTCGTAGAGATGCGGAGCTGCCACTTAGAATTTTACGGCCACCGGTTGACGTTCTGCTTCTAGTTCTACTTCAAAGAATTCTTTCTCGGTAAATTTGAATAGGTTGGCGATGATATTTTTAGGGAATACTTGAATCATCGTATTAAATTTCATGACCGTATCATTGTAAAATTGGCGTGAGAAAGAAATTTTGTTTTCTGTGGCGGTGAGTTCTTCTTGTAGTTGGAGAAAACTCTGATTGGCTTTTAGGTCAGGGTAACTTTCTGAGAGCGCAAATAAAGATTTTAAGGTACCGGAAAGAATATTTTCAGCTTCACCAATTTCTTTAGGGCTTTGAGCCTGCATAGCGCTGTTGCGCGCCTGAATCACTTTTTCTAAGGTTTCTTGCTCGTGTTTGGCATAGCCCTTAACGGTTTCCACTAAATTGGGGATGAGGTCGTGGCGGCGTTTTAGCTGGACATCAATTTGGGCCCAAGCATTCTTGACTTTATTGCGCCAAGCTACCAGCCCGTTATAGGCCAGTATTACCCAAAGAATTACGAGAACCGGAATACCCATCAAGATTAATGTGGTCATGTCTTGTCCTTTATATTTGTCATGGCGCGGAGCCCTTGGTTGCGTCGCGGTAGAATTCCATAGTTGAATCTGGAAAACAAGTAGAGATCAGGTATGAGGTGGGATTGAATCATTAAGCTTAGGTGGATTGCCAAATTCGGACCCGCCTTGGAGGGAAGGGGCGAAATCACCACGAAATACATGAGTTGTAGACCATACGGTAAGAATTAGATTCCTGGTTAAGTGAGTCATGATCTTTTCCCTGGTTCTTGAAATACGGTTACCGGGAAAAGTTGCATTGTTAGCATCATGACTTCCTCTGGATGCTTATCATCGGCAACTAATTTGAGGACCTCAGCTCGAAAATCTTGAATCATTTTTTTTAGTTGCGGCAAGCGCTCACGTACAATGCCAAGAGTCATCGCACTTATATCTCTTTTATCAGGTTCAACAGTATTAAATTTTGTTTTTAATAGGTTGAGGACATTTAAATGGAAGTTCTTCATAATAAGGTCATTGGACTCAGCCCCTGTTGTTAACAGCGGAGTACTTAGCTCCCATTTGGTGGCGACTACAGAGCGCTTAACCAATTCAAGACGTTCCAAGAGTAAAAGAGACGTTTCCACTTCTTGTTCAGTAAGTCGTGGTTTAATTCTCTCAGCGATCCACTGATAATCTCCATTAAATTGGGGTGATACAGCGAGTTCGCGAACAACTGAATGATACCAGTGTGCGCAATATTCATATTGATCCGACTCAAGAGGTTTAATTTTCTGGTAATTTCTAATTCCAATAATTTTTTTATAGTGCTCATCTTTTTCTGCATGAGCCTTAGCTTGATTGAACATCACCAGGAGCCT
>JAJFLM010000291.1 GCA_021772655.1 Deltaproteobacteria bacterium | reverse complement strand
GAAACAGTAGAATACCGCTCATGACAACAACTTCCACAACGAACAATGGCTTCTATTTTATCAAACCCTTCCGCTACCTTTTTGATAGCCCGCACGCGGGAATGAATCTGCTATTTGGGACGCTGTGCATGTTTGTTCCGCTCTTTGGCCCACTCGTCCTGCTCGGTTGGCAGATCAGAATTATGCGTTCATTGGTACAAAAGAAGACCCCTGAGGTGGTTCGTTTTGATCTCAATGATTTTGTCGAATACCTAAAAGATGGATTCATCCCCTTTTTAACTAGCCTTGTTTTAATGTTACCTTTTGTATTTCTGACCATGATCATCGGAATTATCGCTGCTATCGCAATCCCTGCCCTGACTGGAAATGGCGAAGCCTTGCCGCCCGAAGTCATCCTACCTATCGTTGGCATTGGCGCTATTATTGGAATCCCCATCCTCATTGTCTATGGTGTTATCTTCAGCGCAGCGATGACACGCGCTTTCTTGACAGGCGACTTAGGACAAACCTTTCAAATAAAACCCGTACTCGAATACGCCCAACTTACTTGGAAATCTGTGCTCGTGGTCATGCTTTTTTTCGTGCCCGCAAGTATTCTCGTGATGGCACTCGGGATGCTCGCACTTTATATTGGCATCTATCCAGCATCGATCATTTTGAATCTAGCCGGCATACATTTTATGAGCCAGATTTATCAGCAATATTTGGACAAGGGTGGAGAGCCTATTCCGGTGCGTGTGGATGAACCAAAAATAAATACTCCACAGGATTAGCCCTTCTTCACCACATTCATCGGCCGCCATAAACCATCGCTAGAAAAACACTGCCACGCCCACTTGATCCAACGGAGCAACGCAAAGGCCAACCACAAGGCCCAGGCTAACATAGCAATGCGGTAAACAAACAATGGTACCGAAAAGACCCAGGGCCGCGGCAAGGTCCCTTCCACACGATCGTAGAACCAATGGAGCCATTGATGACTAGAAGCATTGCCGGCTATCTGCATGTCAGGATTACCTAACAAGCCCTCATAAATCGCCATGCAGATGATGATAATCGCTACGAGCGTATAACCCGCTAAGGCTAACTGACGTAAGTTAAAGATAAAGTTGTTCTCTTGGGCCTTGGCACCCCGCCAACCTAAAGCAATGAGCCAGCCGGCCACAAAGAGAGTCGCCATAACGGGGTTTTCTGGAAACTGGGAGATACCTATTCCTAATAGAAACCATTCCCATACTCTTAAGGGCGCAATACCCCAGCGACTCAGCGCAAAAGAAAATAATAAAATGACGATTAATAGAATCCAGAATTGTACGGCTGGACCTACTTGAACCCAAGGAGTCCCTAAGACCCAACGATCCTCAGACAGATGAAAACTCATCTCACTGTTCACGCTCGGCATTCCCCAATCAATCGTGGGGGCCCGATAGAAACTTTTAATACCGGTCTCTTCTTGCCACGTAAGCTCAATCTTTTGTTTGCCCGGCACCACTGGCAAGGTCAGCTGACCACTATCCAAACGAATGGGCTGTTCACGTCCATCAATCTTGACACTTTGCAATTCAGCTGCTTCCGGCAAACTCATCACATGCTGCGCCCCTAAAGAGCTTCTTAATTGTAAGGTTGCTTTCACCTGGGTGTAACGGAGTCCGGGCGTGATAATGACTTTACTATGGTCAATGGTCATCGTCTGACCCGGAACACCTGTTGGGCGCATCACCTTCAAAGTGACACTCTCACCCGGCCATGGCCGCCATTGTGGATGCCACGTCCCGGTCGTATCAGCCACTTGAATCACTGGAATTCCCGAATAATTAACATTCCAAATGGGATTAGCTTCCACAGACCAAACTTCCATATCGGAGACGCGATGCGGTGCCTTTAATGTTAACTGTGATTGTTCTTTAAGGACAGAACGCCAAGACACGCTGTTTTCGTTAGGCCCCATGTTGATCAAAACTTTACGATCTTTAACACGCACCCCAGAACTCGTCACCGCCTCACCCGGCAACAAGGGCACCTCAAGTACAACGGGTTCACCGGTAGCCGTCACGCGTTTGACTTGGGTACGCGCTTCCCAAGTAAGCCCTAATAATAAATTACGCTCTACGCGCACAAAGGTTGGAAAACGATTCTTCCAGTTCTCCTTACTGCCGCTCTGTGTAGCGGTTAAGCCCGCAACCCGCGTCAGCTGCAAAGTACTTTCAACGCCACCGTCTTCATGCAGACCTGACAAGGTCCAACCATTTAACTGCGTTTCCACCTGGTGTGGTTTGAGAGGTAGTGATATTTGTACGGTCGCCTTAGCTGGCAAAACTCCCGTCATCGCAATTTGATGGACTCCTGGGCTTAAGTTCAGCCAAACTTTTTTATCATCAGACCGCACTAAAGTCGCTGGGCGACCATCTAATAAAATAGTTTCTAGCTGCCATTCTGGAATCTCACCCGGCAAAGGAATCGCCACATCTGCTTGCGCATGAGCTTCTATACGCAACTGCAAACGATTGCCGTCGGCTGCCAAAGTCATTCGAGATATTTGCGCGCACTCGGGGTGACACAAAGGGTCCTCTAATAAACGTTCCTGTAATTCATTCAACAAACTTTCAGGAGGAAACTCAGCATGGGCTGGTTGAGACCATAGAGTCGTCGCACCCAATCCAACAGCTAAAGCCAACATCAAAGCCGCCTTACCAGCAGGTTTTGCTAGTGCGCGCGGACGTCGCCACCCTGTTGCAAATAAGAGCAGTAAAGCTGCCAAAAATACCACGCGCAGGACTACCAGCAATAAATTGAGCGGCGGCGATAAGAGCCAAAACTTAATTTGTTGATCCTTCGCCACCGGACCATGCCAATCAAGCCGCACGGCATTCCAACGCCACCGTGGTAAACCCGGGCCGGTCTGCACCTTAGTGCCCGGACGCTGTGATTGCAGATTCTGCTGGGCCTTGATGCCATAACGCGCATAAGAAGATTGTGAGCTATCAAGCATCTGCCTGACACCCTTGGCTTTACCCATCACTTTTCCCCTAACCAGGCTCTCAGCCGGGGCCGGTGGGGGGGCTGCCATATCAGCCTCTAGCTCACTCACCTCTTCCATCCTCGGAGCCGGGGCCGTTGTTCTAAATGACACCTGACGAGCTGACTGATTTGAAGCCACCGACTTCCATGGATACTCCAGTGATGGATAGAGACCGACTCTGAGTTGATTGACCATAAAAACCATAGAAAACCCGACTAACAATAATAGGGCCCCCAGCTTATAGAGCTTGAGTACCGCCGTAAGCTTACCCACTGGAATCACGCGCAATAAAGCATAGGCCACTATCAGGGCGAGCCAAATCCACCGCGGGGCCTCTGCTTCCGGAAAGGTCAGAATAAAGGTCAGCAAGGCGATAGCGCCCCACTTCCAACCCCAAAGATTAAAAATCGCTAAGGTCGTAATCAATACTAGGAAAATATCGAGCAAGGTCCAACCATTGATCCAGGTAGCCGCTTCATCCACACCCCGCGCGGCAAACAAGCGCCAGCCTGGCGGCAAATTGAGCATACCACTGACTCTTTGGAAGTCATTATTCCAACCCACTGCCGGCAAAAAGCTACCCCGCTCACGGATGCGACTATCGGCGGTCACATTGACGGTACTCTGCCGTACTTCAACACCTAAACGCTCATTATCAGGTAACTGCGTAATAAATTGATCTTGTCCTGAAACCGCAATCCGGCCTAAGGCATAGGGTGGATTCATCTCGAGACGCCAATTTTGGTGCAAAGTCCCGCGAATCTGATCGTGAACCGTAAACCCACTCCCATTAAAATCTAACCACCATTCTCGATGCAAACTCAGTTGATCAGGTGCTGGATTAGAATCACCCCGACGCTTTTCTACTAAACGAAAGGCTGTGCCCGCTTGCAAACGATAGGTGGGAAACTGCTTCCAAGCCCCATCAATGGTTGTTTGTTGGGGATCAATGGCTGTAACGCCTTGGACTTCAACCAAGCGTAATTCATTACGCGGTTCAAAGGCCCAAATTTCTTCCTCAGGCCATGGCTTAAGTTTTTTAGCCAGCTTCACTTCTTTAAAGGGGCCTTGATAACGTGCATTCAACTCGACACGCCAAGCCCCCGGTTTGATCTGCACTTTTAGATTCCCGCTATCATCTAAACGTGTTGGCAATGAGCTTTGTATATTCATCGCGACAAAACGATTGGGGAGCACTTTAGGCAAAACAAGTTCACGGGACTCACCCGAAACATCAAACAGCAATACCGTTGTCAGACGTAGCGGAATTTCATCGGTAATTTTACGATGAACACGCAGCTCCAAAACATTTTCAGAACCAACGGTGACCTTACTTTTCTGTAACCAGAGCTGACCTGATTGTAGGTTCCATTGAGGAAAAGGGACTAACGCACCATTAACAGTAAGCTTCAGAACACCGGTTTTAGTTGGCACCGAGAAAGCTTCTGGCAATTGCTTCCATTGAAAACTCCCTTGCACACGATAAGTCCCTGCTTTTAAGAAAAGTTGAGGTTGCCCCCCTTGCTTGAGTACTGCCTTCGCCTCACCATTAACCCGCACGTTCTGAGGCCAATGTTTTTGGTTGCCAGGAAGAGCAACCCAAGCAGGCTGATGCAGTTCCCAATTTTGTGAGAAATCTCCGCCGTGGTCTCCCAATTGTAAATTAAGCGGCGAGGCCCAGGCACATTCATGCTGAGAGTTTTGATTTTGTAGAAAGGGGCACTGACTCTCTTCCTGACCTTGCAAGACCCAAGCTTGCCAGGGTTGCAGCGCTTGCGGGATAGGTACTCCTCGCGCGGCCTGCGCCGCGGGAATCAAGAAACATGAAAATGTAAAAATAACCGCACAACGTTTTAAGATTTTTTTAAACAATCGCTCATCTCCCCATACATGAGCCTTAACCCTCAAACCATGCGATGTAAAATGAAATGAGAACCGTGGAAAAACCTATGTGTACATTACTGTAACGCCGCATGCTCCAAGCCAGAAAATGCCACGCCCGACAACCGCGCCATCTCATGATGCCATGTTGCTAGGTCATGTTTATTGAACTGATTTAAATGAGAGTGACCACAGGCCCGAGCCATAACTTGCATGAGCTCTATTGAGGCCTGAAAGAAGTTGGCCAACTGCTGAGCGGACTTTTCTATATTAATCTTGCTTCGCAGCTCTTCCTTTTGCGTCGCAACCCCAGTCGGACAATTATTAGTGTTGCACATCCGCGCCGCCACACAACCAATCGCTTGCATCGCACTATTTGAAATCGCAACCCCATCAGCCCCTAAAGCCAAGGCCTTCACAAAATCAATCGGCACTCGTAAACCACCAGTAATAATTAAGGTCACCCGATCACTTGCACCTTGTTCATCAAGAAAACGCCGCGCTCGTGCTAATGCCGGTATGGTAGGAACACTAATATGATCTCTGAAAATCGCAGGCGCCGCGCCCGTGCCACCACCACGTCCATCTAAAATAATATAATCTGCACTCGCATCTAGCGCGAACTGGATATCTTCTTCGATGTGGTTGGCGCTTAATTTAAACCCCACGGGAATACCTCCGGAGATTTCGCGCACCCGATCCGCAAACCTTTTAAAATCATCCACCGTCACTAAATTTTTAAAAGTCGGCGGTGACACGGCAGGCTGCCCTTCAGGTATTCCTCTAACCTCAGAGATTTTCCCCTTATTTTTATTTCCTGGCAAATGACCGCCGGTGCCTGTCTTGGCACCTTGCCCCCCTTTAAAATGGAAGGCTTGTACCCGCGTTAATAAGTCTTCTTTAAAACCAAACTGAGCACTGGCCAGCTCATAAAAATAGCGGGAGTTACTTTCTTGTTCTGCAAACAACATCCCGCCTTCACCCGAGCAGATCCCCGTACCGGCTAATTCCGCTCCCTTCGCCAAGGAAATCTTGGCTTCCTCAGACAAAGCCCCAAAACTCATATCAGAAACAAACAAGGGGATGGTGAGCTTTAATGGCTTATCAGCCTTCGGTCCAATTACTAATTCAGTGCCCACCTCACGATCTTCCATCAAGGGCTTGGTCGCCATTTGCGCAGCCATCACTTGAATATCATCCCAGTGTGGCAGTTGATTCCGCGGTACTCCCATAGACGTCATAGGCCCATGATGACCTAACTTACTTAAACCTTCGCGCGCAAGTTGATGAATAAATGCTACTGTCGGCTCTTCTGGCGTCGGTGTCGCGACTGGCAAACCATCATCACTGGCCTTAACCCCCGGCCCCTCTTGGCCCACTTGTTCTTTTGAAAATTGCTTATGACTCCCGTCGCAAAACGGCGCGTTATGGGTATGTTTACAAGCACAGAGATAGGCCTTTTCAGATTTCTCCGCAGTAAACGCTTTAGGCTCAAAAGAAGTCCCTTGATGCGACCCATCGCAGAAGGGTTGATTGCTCGAACGACCGCAGGTACAAAAATGATATTCTTCTCCGGCTTCCAGCTCAACTCCGATAGGTTTGTTATCGGCAACAACGGGATGACTCATAATGAAGGTTCCTCTCTAAATAATAAATGACGCTTATGAACTTATTCAAAACCAATGTCAGACTCTGACGACATAACACCTGCTTGAGCTCTTAAAAACGATTGTTTTGATAGTCATCAAAAGCCTGCAACACTTCGGCTCGAGTATTCATAACAAAGGGGCCTCGCCGTGCTACGGGTTCATTTAAAGGACGCCCTGCAATTAATAAAAACCGGCTGCCTACTGTCGCAGTCACGACGATTTGCTTGCCACCTTGCAAAACTCCAAGTTGATGCGGCGCTAGTTTACTATGAGTAAACCCAACCGCCAGCTCACCCTCAATTAAATAAATAACGGCATTGGCAGCCTCATCCACAGCTTGGGTAAACTTTTGACCTGCAGGCAATAGCACATCCATATAAAGTGGCGACACAAAAGTGTTTTCTGCGGGCCCCCTTGTACCATGATCGGTGGTGCCGGCAATCACCCTCACTTCAACACCTGAACCTAAGTGTTCGACAGCTATCTCTTCTGCAGAAAATTCTTGATAAGCCGGCGCTTGCATTTTTTCACTCGCTGGCAAGTTAACCCACAGCTGAAAACCATGAAGCATGCCATCTTCTTGTTCAGGCATCTCTGAATGAATAATGCCGCGACCCGCAGTCATCCATTGCACACCTCCTGGACTAATCACTCCTTCGTGGCCTGCGTTATCTTTGTGACGCACCCGCCCGGCTAACAAATAAGTCACTGTTTCAAACCCACGGTGAGGATGATCGGGAAAACCCGCAATATAATCTTCAGGATTGTTTGATTCAAAAGCGTCTAGTAACAAGAACGGATCCAACATGTTCAATTCACTCGTACCGATAATCCGTGTTATCTGCACACCTGCCCCATCCGTGGTGGGGACACCAGAAATAACCTGTTGCAATGATCTATTCACCATCGATACCTTTGTTTAATCAAACTTCCGCCCAATATGCTGCTCACCACGCTGCTTGGCTAACTGCACCTGCTTATGGCGTTCTGCAGCACCCTTACGTTTTTCTTCACTGATTTTATCGTAACAATTTGGACACGACGCGCCCGGCTGATAGTGCGGTGAAGTCATATCTTCATCGGTGATAGGATGACGGCAAGCATGGCATAGGTCGTACTGACCTTGCAGTAAATCATGATCTACGGACACACGATCATCAAAGACAAAGCACTCACCCTGCCATTGGCTTTCAGATACAGGAACATCTTCTAAATATTGGAGAATGCCACCACTCAACTGATAAACATTTTCGAAACCTTGTTCGATTAAGTAGGAACTTGCTTTTTCGCAACGAATCCCGCCAGTACAAAACATCGCAATTTTCTGCTGCTTATTTTCAGCCAGCTGCTTTTGTACGTACTCAGGAAACTCACGAAACGATTCAGTATTCGGGTTGATCGCACCTTTAAAAGTACCAATGTCGACTTCATAGTCATTGCGCGTATCAATAACGATGACTTCAGGATCCGTAATCAACTGATTCCATTCTTTAGGTGACACATGCACGCCTGACAATTGAGCAGGCTTGCAATCGGGTACCCCCATGCTAACGATTTCTTTTTTTAAACGCACTTTCATTCGGTGAAAGGGGGCTTCGTCCGTATGAGAAATTTTATAAGTTAAATCACTCAAACGCTCATCACTTCGCAAATAAGCAAATAATTGTTCAATGGCCTGAGGGGAGGCCGCCACCGTACCGTTAATCCCTTCCGCGGCTAGCAGAATAGTCCCACACACCATAAGTGATTCGCATTGCTCCACCAAAGGGAGGCGTAAAGCCTCATAATCAGGAAGCTCAACAAACTTATAAAATGCCGCCACGGTAAAATTCATAAGTTTAGGAACTACTATGCGTGGTGAGAAAATTCAACTGGGCTCTGCCCAGACACCCATGGCGGGTATTTATCCATAATGGATAAGAATAATGGGTGCTGTAACCAATTTTGTAACCAAAGCCGTAATTGAGGGAAGGATGCTTGCTCAAACCAAGCACGATCTACTCCAGAAAATTGCCGTATAAAAGGAAACAACGCCGCATCCGCCAAGCTTATCTTTTGACCCAACAAATAAGGTTGTTGCTGCAGCTGATCTTCCAACAACTGTAAAAACTCACCACCAGCCGCGCGGTGTTCTTCCGCACTGCGTTCAGGACTATTATGAGGGTATTTATACCCATCCAAGGACGGCTTAAAAACCTGATCATTGGTAGTGATTAAATCCGTGATCTGCTGCTGCACAGCAAGCTCAGCTGGCCACCATAATTCGGGATCGGCTTGAGCTAAGGCCCAGTGCATAATGTCTAAGCTTTCCTCTAATATGGTGCCGTCACAGCATTGCAATACGGGAACAGTTCCTTTGGGCGAAAGTTCCAACATAGCCTGTGGCTTAGCTCTCAGCACAACTTCTCTTATCTCAAAATTTAAACCGGCATAAGCCAGGGCCAAGCGCGCACGGATAGCATAAGGACAACGACGAAAGGTATAAAGAATAGGCATGGAACTCATAGGACTGTCAGGATAAAATCATTTAATAACAGCGAGGGTAAAGTACTAACCTCGATAACGACGGAAGGATTGTTTTTTGCCCGCAGCGACCCAATCTCGTAAATAATCAATGGCCTTTTGTTTTTGTAAATCTTCATCCACTTCAACTTCAACGGTTTCTGCTTCACCCTCAAGCTCCGCTTCGACCTCATCATCTGAAGCCGGCACCTCAACAGCTTTGGTTTTGATGGCGACCTCAATATCCGGCTTAATCCCTTTTTCGTGAATGGACCGACCACTCGGCGTATAATAACGCGCAATGGTTAACTTTACCGCCGCCCCTTCACCAATTTCATAAACCGTTTGTACGGAACCTTTTCCAAAAGTCGTCGTCCCCAATAAAACGGCACGTCCATGATCCTGCAAAGCCCCCGCTACAATCTCAGCCGCCGAAGCACTGCCCTTATTCACCAACACAACAATAGGCAATTCAGCACGAGTCCCATCTAATTGGGAATAACGCTCTTGCGCGGGTGCGGAACGACTTTTAGTTTTAACAATAACCCCTTCACTTAAAAATTTATCGGAGACGGTGACCGCCTCACTAAGCAATCCCCCAGGATTATTCCTTAAATCAATAATCAAACCGCGCAATCCGCTCTCTTGTTTTTCTAAGCGATTCAAGGCAGCTTCTAGCGCATCTGTCGTATCTTGTTGAAAGGCACTGATGCGCAAATAAGCCAAGCCCTCACCCAGCTCTTCAATTTCACGAACACTTTGAATTTTGACAATGTCACGACGCAAGACAATTTGCAGCGGTGACTTGCGGCCCTCGCGACCCAGACTCAGACGAATTTTCTGACCGCGTTTGCCACGCATCTTTTTGACCGCATCCCCTAAAGTCATATTTTTTGTGGAGGTGCCATCAATCTTTAAAATCTCATCACCGGCACGAATACCCGCCCGCGAAGCAGGACTGCCATCAATAGGCGCTATAACCGTCAGCCGATTATTGCGCACGGTCACCTCAATGCCCACACCCCCAAAACGGCCCCGTGTATCCAGTTGCAGTTCCTTATAATTCTCTGGTTTCATGAAGGTGGTATAAGGATCCAAGGACTTCATCATGCCGCGGATGGCACC
The DNA here is from genome assembly GCA_021772655.1 of Deltaproteobacteria bacterium. GTDB lineage: Bacteria > UBA10199 > UBA10199 > 2-02-FULL-50-16 > JAJFLM01 > JAJFLM01. The sequence continues at coordinate 6,925 of JAJFLM010000291.1, read as the reverse complement.
ATAAAGCAGCTCTTGGTCATCAGGCGTTTCCACATAGTTTTCCCGAACAAAATGCAGGGCCTTAGCGAACAGATCGAGCTCTTGATACAAATCAGGGCTTGTCGCAGACCGAGCCGTGGCCGCACCCGCCGTCATAACCGGTGCCAGCACCCATAACAGGACAAGCATTGCTGTGGATTTTCGAAACGTCATAACGGGTCTATTGTAGCACAAGCTGCTTGTGCCCAAAAGACATCATCCCCCTCAGCCATAAGTTAGCGGATCATCACGCGATTGCAAGTGACAATCCGGTGAGACTCCGCACTTATCCCCAGAAATCCGCTCTTTTCACCATCAGACCCGCAATATGGGGTTGACACCCCGAGATCAGATACCTACACAAGCTGCATGGCTGAAAATCAAGATTTCCAAAAGTTGGCTGCCCGCGTACGGCATCATATTCTCACTTCAACTTCTGCTGCAGGCTCGGGGCATCCCACCTCGTCTATGTCCGCCGCAGACGTCATGACTGTCTTATATTTCAAGTACTTAAAGATGATCGGCGATCAACCGGAGAATCCGAATAATGACCGGGTGATTTTTTCTAAAGGACACGCCGCTCCCTTATTGTATTCTTTGTATGCGACGGCTGGCTTAGTGACTGTGGACGAGATCCACTCTCTGCGTAAGCACGGCAGCCCCTTTCAGGGTCATCCGACTCCGGCCTTACCTTTTGTAGAAGCCGCCACGGGCAGCTTGGGCCAAGGTCTGTCAATTGGTTTAGGACAAGCCATCAACGCCAAGTTCCTTGATAAGGTTCCCTGCCAAACTTATGTATTATTAGGTGACGGTGAAATGGCTGAGGGTTCCGTCTGGGAAGCCATCCAGTTAGCCGCTCATTATAAATTAGCTAATTTAACCGGCATCATCGACGTCAACCGTTATGGCCAAAGCCAAGAAACCATGTACGGCTCTGACGGAGACGCCTATGCCAAACGCGTGGCGGCTTTTGGTTGGCACACCGAAGTCTTTGATGGCCATGATATCAAAGCCATTGATCAAGCCTTGGCCAATGCTGCCAAGGTGACAGACCGCCCGAAGATGTTGGTCGCGATTACTGATAAGGGACATGGTGTTTCCTTTCTATCCGCGAAAGCTGGCTGGCACGGCAAAGCCTTGGATGACGCAAAATTACAAGAAGCCCTCGCTGAATTAGGCGATGTCGATCTTGAAACCAATGGCCAAATTGAAAAGCCAGCGCAAAATCAAGTCGCCAGCAAAGCAGGTGACCCCAGCGCGGCACTCCCCACTTATGAGTTAGGCGAAAAGCTTGCGACCCGTAAGGCCTATGGTTTGGCCTTAGCGCAACTGGTGAAACAGAATCCTAATATTGTGGCCTTAGATGGTGATACCAAGAACTCTACCTTTGCCGAAGACGTCACGAAAACCAGCCCAGATAATTTCTTTGAAATGTTTATCGCCGAACAAAACATGGCCGGTGTGGCTGTGGGCCTGGCACGTCGTGGCAAAATTCCTTTTGCTTCGTCTTTTGCGGCCTTTTGGTCACGCGCCTATGATCAGTGGCGCATGGCCGCTGTCAGCCAGGCAAATGTTAAAATTGCCGGCTCACATGTGGGTGTCTCTATCGGTGAAGATGGTCCGTCGCAAATGGGCTTAGAAGATATTTCGATGTTCCGTGCCATTTATGGCAGCACGGTAGTGTATCCTTCGGATCCTAACTCAGCCACTAAGTTAGTCGCCGCTGCCGTCGATCGTCCGGGTGTTGTGTATATCCGCACCAGTCGTCCCGCAACGCCGGCAATCTATGATGCCCAAGAAGAATTTCCCATTGGCGGTTCTAAAACACTCCGCAGCTCCGATGCCGACCAAATTACTTTGGTCGGTGCCGGCGTGACCTTGCATGAGTGTTTAGCCGCTGCCACTACCTTAAAAGCACAAGGTATTACGGCACGCGTTATTGACTGCTATTCCGTTAAACCCATTGACGCAGCCACCTTAGAAAAAGCGGCTCAAGAAACCCAAGCTATCCTCGTCGTAGAAGATCACTGGGTGGATGGGGGTATTGGTGATGCGGTGGCAGCCGTTATTGCAGCAACAAGTTCAGCAACCCCAGTACTGAAACAAGCGGTAGATTTCTTACCGGGCTCGGGTGCTCCAAGAGAATTATTGGATGAGGCTGGTTTGACAGCTGAAAAGATTGTCGAACGCGTTCAATCAATTATTTAATAACGGGCGAGGCAACGCCTCGCCCCTACACCTTGCGTACATTATCCAAAGAATGCCCTAAGAAAATTTCACCAACGCGCTGGAAGCGTTCTGGTGCGTCTGTCACCCAAAATTCATGATCCGTAGGGGCGGGATGCTCCCGCCCAGCATCTCGATTCGCCGAAATGGGCGGGAGCATCCCGCCCCTACCCAACATATCTTTCACAACTTCAGCCGTGGCCGTGGCCGAATCAATCAAGGTCACACTCTCACCGACCACTTGCTGGATCACAGCACGCAATAAGGGATAATGAGTGCAACCGAGAATAATCGTATCCACTTCCGCTTCTAATAAAGGTGTCAAATAAGTTTGCGCAATACTGACTGTTTCGGGACGGTCTAACCAACCCTCCTCCACCAAAGGAACAAACAGCGGGCAAGACTGACTGGTCACTTGTAAATCAGGATTAATTTGTCGGAGTGCCTGGGCATAGGCATCGCTAGCAATGGTTCCTGAGGTGCCAATCACCCCCACATGACCATTACGGGTCACCGTTGCCGCATGCGCCGCTCCGGGGTTCAACACACCCTGAATCGGCACATCAAACTGCGCTTGCAATTGCGGTACCGCATAGGCTGAAGCCGTATTACAGGCCACCACCACAATCTTAGCAGCACGCTCTAATAAAAACTCGGTGTTCTCGATACTATATTCTGTGACGGTAGGCGCAGACTTCGTACCATAAGGAACCCGTGCGGTATCTCCCAAATAAACTAACGATTCATGGGGCAATAGTTTTTGCAAAGCCCGATAAACGGTCAGGCCTCCAAGACCAGAATCAAAAATGCCAATGGGATTTGTCACAGGAAAAAAGCCGGGGCAGCACAGCCACCCCGGCATTTAAAAACTAACGACGTGAACTTTTCTTTTTAGCGGTTTTTCTCTGAGTCGCTTTCTTGCGAGTGGCTTTTTTAGCTACCTTCTTCTTTGCGACTTTCTTTTTAGTGACCTTTTTCTTAACCGGCCTTTTCTTACTTACTTTTTTCTTAGTCGCTTTTTTAGCAGCTTTTTTCTTTGCAGCCTTCTTTGCAGCCACTCGGCGTGTGACAGTATCAATCTCACGTTCCAACTTAGCCACGCGACGTTCATACGTGCGAATTTGTTCGCGCGTTGGAATCTTCATGACCTGCAAAGTCTCTTTCACACGTTTTTGTAATGAACGTGCTACTTCTGCTTTGGAACGAATCACACGAGCTACCGCGTTGACAAAACGTGGGTTGTTCGCAAGATCTGCAAATATTTGTGAATTGAGAATTTCTTTGGTGATATCTTGACGGATTTTATCTCCGCGAGCAATCGCATCTTCTAAAGCTTCTTTAAGCATCTTTATACTCCTTCAAATATAAAAAATTATTTTCCCCCGGCAATAAGCGCTTAATTTCGCAAACACCGTCATTGAAAAAAACCGAAAATTTTAAAGCCTTTTCTGCGCGCACTGTCAATATAAAATGTGATTTTTTAAATACTTAGCGGGTTGATGGCTTTTTACCAGCTTTTTACCGCCGGTTGATTGACTTTTGGCAAAGCGCGGATAACATGGCGCCAGCTATGATCTCTATCTATAAATTACCCCCATTTTTTGTGCTTTTTACTAGCTTCATCATTTTTCCCAGCGCGACCGCCTGGGCCGATGGTGGAGATGGCAGCGGAGCTTATCTATTTAAGTTGCTGGCAGGAGCCGACCCGGTCGTTAAGCTAGTCATGCTCCTTTTAGTCGGCATGTCCGTCATGTGCTGGGCCATCATCACCTTTAAATATAAGGAGATGAAGCGTTCTAGCTTAGAATCTGCACGTTTTGCTGAGCTATTTGATCGCAGCGAAAATCTAGAAGATTTAGTCGTCAAATCATCTCTTCCACAAAATCCCTTACAAAATGTCTTTCGCAAAGGCATTGCGGATGTCCTGCGCCATCAAAAAGAGAAAAAAGGCGGCCCGACGGTTACTTTAGACCGTCTCCGTCAGCAGGTCGATCGTGCCGCTGAAGATGAGATTGCCCTCGTTGAAAAATATATTCCATTTTTGGCCACCACTGGCAGCTCCGCCCCTTATATTGGTTTGTTTGGGACGGTTTGGGGGATTCTGGCGGCCTTTTGGCAAATTGGTAAGGCCGGCACATCTAGCCTAGCCGTGGTGGGCCCCTTTATTGCCGAAGCTTTGATCGCTACGGCGATGGGACTGGCTGCCGCCATTCCTGCGGTGATGTTTTACAACTATTTTGTCACCCGCATCCGCGGACTCTCACGTGATATCGATAATTTTTCCGATGATCTCTTAGACCGTATTGAAGTGGAATATTATTAGGAGCCGCACTGATGAAGGTTATCCCAAACAGCTCAAGGCATAAGAAAAATCGCGCTCAGGGCAGCACCATGTCCGAAATGAACGTAGTCCCTTTAGTAGATGTGATTCTCGTATTGTTGATCATCTTCATGGTGACAGCCCCCTTGATGGAACAAGGTTTAGATGTGGACGTGCCTCAAGCGGAAGCTCCCGCTATTGAACGCACGGACCTAGATGTGATTCTGACCATTAACGATAAAGGTCAGTTTTTCTTAATGGATGACACCACGGCCTATACTTTAACCGAACTGGAAACCAAGCTAGAAGCCATGTTTCGCCATCGCGAAAAGAAAGAAATTTTTCTGAAAGCCGATCAAAAAATTCTCTATGGCTTAGTGGCCGAAGCCATGGCCATCATCAAAAAGGCAGGCATTGAACGCATTGGTATGGTCACCCGACCTACCGATGAAACTGGCGGGTAAGTGTCACTGGTATGCAACAAGGCGACCCTTCATTAAAAAAATACCTACAATTATCCCTGTTGGTTCATGGGATATTAGTTGCCTTATTGATACTCTCTCCGGGCTTTTTCTCTAAAAAGAAACCCTTTAAAAAAGAAAAAATCACCTGGATCCGTATTCCAAAAGGTTTGGACGATAAAATTGGTGTCGGCGTTAAAAAAACCAAGGGGCTGCCTAAGACAACTATCGCTGAAGCTAAAAAGCCTTTATCCGTCCCGCCACCCTCTAAACAAAAACCCAGTAAAAAGGTGAAGCCTAAGCAAGAGCCGGACCCAAAGCCGGTCACAGGACCCCACCTTCCTGTGACTAAAAAAGTGAAGCCTAAACCGCGACCCCAGCGTCGCCAACTCTCGGCAGCCGAACGCGCCCTGGCCCGTGTCCGCAAATCAGCGAATTCCCGGCCCCCGGAAGCGGCTCAAGTTCCTGATGATATGGCTGAAGGCGGTGTCCCCTTTGGATCAGACACCGGACCCTTTGTCTCTCCAAACGATCCCATTTATGTCCTTTATCAAGCAAAAATCCGTAAACGCATCATGGACGCTTGGGTGCTGCCCTTAAGCTTTGCCCAAGGTGAACGCTATACCTGCCAGATTATGGTGAAAATTAATGCCCAAGGGAAGGTGATCCGCACAGAATTTGAACAGCGTTCAGGCAGCGAGCCTTTCGATCAATCGGCCTTCCGAGCGATCCACAAAGCCTCTCCGCTGGACATCCCTCCCGAAAAACTAAAACGCGAGGCCATCAATGAAGGGTTCATTATTGAATTTGACCCCTCAGCGAAAGGTTGATACCCCTACAAAACTTATGAAAAAACTCAACACACTCCTTGCTTTTGTTTTTATCTTTTCATGTTTGGCTCAAAGCGCCGAGGCACGGATCTATATCCGCATCGACGAAGTCGCGGAGAAAAAATTCCCTATCGCGATCACCCATCTGGTCAACGCCAGTGGATCTCGTGATGGTAAAAACTGGTCACGCCAAGTCGCCGCGATCCTGAAAAAGGATTTAGAAATGGCGGGGCTGTTTGAATTTGTCGACCCCGAAATTTTCCCTGGCAACGACACCCAAAACTATAAGCCTGACAGCGTTAACTTTGCAGAATGGAAACTACTCGGCATCCAAGGCTTGGTTAAAGGTGGCTTCACTTACAGTGGCGGCAATGTCAAAGCAGAGCTTTACTTATATGATCCACTTGTCGGTCAAAAGTTGGTCAGTCATACCTATAGTACAAGCGCCGATAAGCAACGCGATGTCGCCCATCACTTTGCTGACTTAATCATGGAAACCTTAACCGGTTTTCCCGGAATCTTTAGAACGCGCCTGGCATTTATTTCCAAAGCCAGTAAATCAAAAGAAGTTTATACTGTGGGAATTGATGGCGAAGGCATGGCGAAATTGACCAATGACCGTGCCATCAATTTAAGTCCTGCATGGTCGCCAAATGGTGGGCAAATTGCTTATACCTCTTATACTTTTGACGGTGATGCTGAGATTAAAGTCACTACTCCTGGCGGCAGTGCCAAACAAGTCACCAAGAATGGCGCCGTCAATCTGTCTCCCACCTGGACTCCCAATGGCCGCTATTTAACCGTGGCCATGTCTAACGTAGATGATAATATTTACAATATTAATTTACGGGGTCGCATTGCGAAAAAGCTAACGAATCACTGGAGCATTGATATCGCTCCCTCGTGGAACTCCAATGGCAGTGCGTTTGTCTTCTCCTCTGAACGTGCTGGAGGACTGCATGTCTTTCGTGCCAACTCTGGTGGTGGTGGCGTCCAACGACTGACCTTTGTCGGCTATCAAAATGACAATCCAGATTGGTCACCTGATGGCAACCGCATTGTCTTTCAAG
>JAJFLM010000030.1 GCA_021772655.1 Deltaproteobacteria bacterium | reverse complement strand
ACATAGGAAAAATTATACAAATGACTCTGAATATGGAGCCGTAGAGCAGTTTGATTCAAATAGAAAAATAGTAATGGTTCGAGAAGATAAAATGGATATTGTATGTCTTCTCAATGGTTGGAACGAAGAAGGAGAATTAATCATAGATCTTTATGACCCAAATGGTTTTAAGAAAATGGAAGAATGGGTAAAAAACAACTGGGTATAGTCTAGTGGAAGGACGCGTGCTTTGGGAGCACGAGCTATGTAAAAAGCAACGGGGGTTCGATTCCCTCTACCCAGATTAGGAAGAAACAAGATAGAGACACGGCATGTTACCCTCTGAACTTTTATCCCACATAAACGATTTTATATGGGATAGACTCCCTCCAACTTATATAGCTTCAAACGTTTACTCAAGAGATAATAAACGTCGCCATGTCAAAATTTCTCGTTGGGGTATAAAATGGGGATTTGCATATGAACATATCAATGTAGTGGCTCCGCTAAGCGGCATAAATTATGTAGAAGAAGATATGAGTTTCAGAGTTATAACACGCCATAAGAAATATGATGTAATAAAACTGTTTTTAGCAGACCCGAAATTCTTTGATAAGTTAAATGACGCAATAACACAAAACGCTTGGGTAGATCAAGTAACGCGATTGTTTCCGAATGCGGAGATCAAACGATGACTAATTGGGAGCTAAAAAAGATTGCTAAAGCCATAAGACGCGAGATATGGCGATCGGATCTTAAAACTAGAAAAACTGAATTTTTATTACACGAAATAAATGACAGTTTTCCTCTTATCTATATAAGAATAGAAAAATCAAAAGGCTTACAGAACGTTGGTATAGTCTTAGAAAAAGATTTAGCTCTTTATTGGTATGAATACCCCCTTTTCGCCCAATCTCGTATGATAAAAGTAACAACATTATATGACCCAGATTGTTTTGAAAGGCTGTTCAAATGGCTGAAAGAGAAAAAGATGCAAACTACAAAGCGATTGCAAACAAAATAGCAAAAATTATCAATAAATCGCCAATCGAGCGCGTATGTGTTGGCGCTAATCATTGGGATAAAGGGGCATGCTATTGTTTCAGAATGGGGTTTCGTAGCGACTCTAAATACGTGTTTGTCACGTTATATAACGACGAGATAGCAATCGATTACGATACATGGCGATGGCAGCACGATTATGAGTGTTTATGGAGATGCTCTCTTGCCGACCCAAATTGTTTTGAAAAACTTAAAAAGCAAATAGAAAACAAAACATGGAGTTAGATACATACCAAAGAATACTTAATTATTTAGAATTGGTATTCAACGTTGATTTTGATATGGCAGAATTTCATTCAAACGAATCAATATCATGCGCGGAGCTTGAAACTAATACAAAGTATATTACCTTATATCCTGATGAGATCGTAATAGAAAATGAAGCTTACAGAAACGACGCTTGCAATATACGATTTTTTGGCGGTATGTTGTCAGACCCCAGATGCTTTGAAAAATTAAGTGAATATTTGGAAGAGATAAAATGGGCAAAGCCAGAAAGAAACTTGAAAGGTGGTTAGACAATGTATGAAATAAATAATAAGCTTTATATACCAATAGTGAATAAAATAATCGATCTACTTGGCTTATCGTTTAGTCACAACAAAGTTTCTCGTAGCAAAGACTTTGTGTGGATGTGCGAAATAGATAATAATCTTTATTTAACATTATATAGCGATGAATTAATAATAGAACAATGTTCTTATAGGTATAATGATGAGCATAATCCAATAAAGCGCTTTAAACTTGCTGATCCTAAATGTTTTGAAAAATTAAAAGAGTTTTATGAGACAAATTATGCCAGTGTATAGATTTGGAAACGGAAAAGCTGACGGTGACGCCAGCATGAAAGATGTTCTGGGCGGCAAAGGTGCGGGTTTAGCAGAAATGAGCAAGTTAGGATTGCCAGTACCTGCAGGATTCACGATAGACGTCGAAACATTTGTGACACTAAGAAAATTCTTCACAGCGCTTAAAGACGGAAAATGGTTCTTACCATCATGGTTCCGTGAAGAGGTAGACGCGGCAATGAAAGAGCTGGGAGATATAGAATTTTCAGTACGGTCCGGCGCACCAGTATCTATGCCAGGTATGATGGACACAGTTTTGAATGTTAGTCCTGGTCGCATATATGACGCAATACATGATGTGGTAATATCATATGACTCGCCCCGAGCTAAGAAGTATCGAGAGATACATGATATAGACGAGCATATCGGAACTGCCATCACCATACAACAAATGGTGTACGGGAACAAGAACAACAATTCAGCTACGGGTGTGGTATTCACGCGTAATCCAGTTACTGGGGTAAAAAAGCTTTATGGAGAAGTTCTGTTTAACGCTCAAGGCGAAGAAGTTGTTGCTGGCATCCGGACGCCAGATAAACTAGAATATCTCCTACACAAAAGCAGTGGTGCAACATCTCAAGCATATTTCGAGCTTGAGAAAATATGTGACAAATTAGAGAAGCACTATAAGGATATGCAGGATATCGAATTCACAATTGAAGACAGAAAGCTATATATCCTACAAACTCGGGCCGGAAAGCGATCGAAAATCGCGCAAGCGGTAATAGCTGTAGCACTAATGGATGAAGGTATTATTACTAAAGAAGAATGTAAGGAAAGAATACCAGAAGCGATAGAATTCCCAACAACATTTAAGACTAAGGCTATAGAAGAAGCAGT
>JAJFLM010000290.1 GCA_021772655.1 Deltaproteobacteria bacterium | reverse complement strand
GAGAAGATGAGAGAATCAATGAAAGGGAATCAACATGCCAAAGGATTTAAGCATTTAGATGAAACTAAAAAGAAAGTTGGAGAGAAAACTAAAGAATACTATAAGGACAATCCAAGAACTAAAGAACATAATAAAAAAATAGGAGATAGTAATAGTAGAGCAAAATCCAAGCCAATATATCAGTATGACACAGATGGGAATCTTATTAAAAAATTTGAATCCGTAAGAACTGCAGTTGCGGAATTAAAAATTGGTAGAGATGGAGTATATGATTGTGCTAAAGGTAATCAAAAATTATATAAAGGATTTATTTGGAGCTGGATATTATTATGATTTTTTTTGTCTATTCATAACAGCTATGTGACATAATGCAATTGTGTATGCATCTGCCATATCATAATTTTCATCTACAAGCTTTCTACTTCTTGGGCCATACTTCCAAACAATGTGTGATTCTTTCTCACGAACAAGACTCCAGATTTCATGCTTGTTAGACTTGCTGTCTTTTTTTGGTTTAAATTCTGGAAATGCAGTTTTTCTTGCAGTATTAACATTATAATACACAGGCTCTACTCCATAAGTTTCGTAAACAGAAGCACTAATCATTCCATTAAACTTATTAAGAATAGCTATTGTTCCAGCACTAGAGAATTTACCAGCAAACTTTTTAAGAGGTTCCTCAATTGCAATAAATTGTACGTCTGAGTCTTTTAAAAATTCAATTTGCTTCTTGAATTCGTTAAGTTTTTCGAATAAACTTAATCCATTTCTAAACTTTACGTAATTCAATTCCATTAACTTTTCACCGCTTTCATCAAATAGGGCGTATCCTATACAACTTGTTGATATATCTAATGCTAAAATCATAATTTTCTTTTTTAGAAATATAAAAAAATCCCTTGACAATATCAAGGGATTTTATTAATGTAGTAAAGTTTCAATCGTAGAAGTTACTCGCAGGAATTTGGCTCGTAGTTTATAACTACACACTGAGTTATTGCCCACCTGACTTATGAGAACGAAGCTATCAGTTTACGTCTGATTCAGGTCTTACTACTTTAATCTTTTTAGACATCTATATCAAGATTAAATGTTATTAAGTTTGTAAATGTCTTTTCAACTGGTCTATCCAATTTGGCAACAGCTATAAGTTCATTAAGTTTATTGTATAAACCTATTTCAGTTATTTGAACTGGGTCAAATCCATTTGTTTGATTATCGTATTCTTGTATATTGTATGTCAAATTCCAAGAAGGATTTGTAGAAAATGTAAATTCTGCTGGTAATGCAAGACATATAACAGATGTTCTAAAGTTTATACTAATATCATTAAACGTTAATTGTGAAACAGAAGTATCAGTAAAATAAACACTTGTTGTTGCTGAAGTTGCTCCTGAATTTGATGTATTTGATTCTAAGTTATATCCTAAAGTCCAAGGAATATTATCAACAATATCTGGATGTGTTAATACAAAAAACCCTTTATCAAGAGATACAAATCCAACTGGAATGTCGTAATTATATCCTTGGTTAGTATTTGTTGGATAGGTTTCTAATATGTAATTAGCAGCTAATTTAACTTCAGACCAAGGTCTTTGGTCAGTGTTAATATCATTTACATCAAGGTCAGAATAAGCATGAGCTTGAGGTCTATTAACAAAAGGAGTTTCATTCCATGTTGTTCTTGGAAGAGCTGTTGTGTTGCTTCCAAGTGTACTACCAGTTCTTGGTAGATTAATATCATCAGAGAATAAAAAAGCTATATTATTACCAAGAAGCGAAGAGCTTTGAGATTTTGTAAGCTGACTATATGTAGATGACACAACAGTTACTGAAGACATAGAAGTTAATCCACTAAATTGAGGAACTATAAATGTTGCACTTCTTCCATCTATAATTTCACTATATTTATCATATGGAACTGATGATACAACCATTCTATCAACATTTAATTGTTGAAGTTCTGGACTTTGAAGTGATAATGTAGAACCAGTCTTAAGTTTTCCATATTCATATGGCATTTTAAAAGAAGCAAAATAATTAGTTTCTTTGCTAATTAAATCTGTTCTATCACATAAAGTATAAGTCAATCCACTGTCATTAACTATAGAAAAAGTAGCTATTTCTTGCTTGTTTGATATTAAACTTGTTATATTTTTATAAGGTATGTTTGCCATTTTTTTTTATTTTTAAAAAGTTTGTGTGTTTGATGTTGGCGAATTACCAAAAGACCCATAAAGTTTTACTCTAAATTGTATTGCTTCTGCTGATTGGTTTGTATCTTTTCCTATAGCTGAAAATACAAGAGTTTTACCATATGTTACTGGAACTCCTGGAATATTTGCACCATCCAAAATCCAATTTCTAAGGTCTGTTCTATATGCAGCTGGAATTCCTGTAAGATAATCATAATAACCATCATTCATTTGACTTGCTTTTATACAAAATGTTATATACATTTTATCATTACTAGGTTGAGGAAGCCATATTTTTAAATAACTAGCTCCATTTGATGTATTTGTTGTTAAAGGTATAAATATCTTAGTTCCACCATAAGCAACAGCATTCAAAGGAATATTAAATGAACCATTTGGTCCAGTAACAACAAACGGCTCAACAAATGGTTGACCATTATCAAGATTTGTTGTTGTAAATTCAACTGAAAAATTCAGTGCATTTTGTGGTTGTACGTTTGGGTTTTTTATAGTTGGCATAATTTATAGTATTTTTATATTTTAAAATGAAGCACTTCCACCGCCTTGAGCAGCACCACCACCTTGTTGTTGAGTAGAAGAACTTCCACCACTTCCTGGTCCAGTACCAAATACTAATGGAGCTGGAGGAGTTTCATTTGATGAAGGTAATGTAGCTTCATTGATACCTAATCCTGGAGTAAAATTAACAATAGCTAAATTAGTGCTGTATTCAACATTTATAGGAGAACCATCAAAAACGAAAGCAACCAAATTTGATTGGACGTAATTAGCTGTTGTTTTAAGACATCCTTCAGATTTTCCTGTAACATCTGGAACATCTCCAGAATCTAGTAAAGTTTGTGTTTTATAATTTGTATCTGTATCAGAAAGAGTAAACTTAGTGATTTCAAATAAATCATCACCATTTGAATCGAATCTTGTATTATTTTTATTAAACAGATACTCTCTACCAGTATCTGTTAGATAGGCTACTGAGTAAACTGTTTCTGCTGAAGGTATATATCCCATTTTGTTATTATTTTATTATAAATATCTTAATTTAAAAAAACTTAAAAATCTATCTCTAATTGAAAGGCTAAATATCTAGCTGTATTTTTCTTGAGAGGATAAGTAGGTTTTCCAACTGCAACAAGTTGATTGTTATTATTTAATATACCAACTTCAGTTATATAAGTATCATTATCTTGTAATCCATCATAACTAGGGTTTTGTGTTGACGAATTAAAATCCTGGTCTGGCACTAAAACTGTCATTACAGATTTAAAAGAAGTTGCTAATATTGATGTTTTTATATTTCCAAAGAAAAATGATTCATTTCCAAACGTAAGTCCAGTTGCGTTATAATCATTTGTATCATAGAATGTACTATCAAGAACATAAGTAGTTCCACTGTCATAATCCTCTTGAGAAACCACAAATTGATGTGCTGTAATATCTGATGAAGATATTGTAGTACTAGTTCCTGTAAATACACCATTTCCAGTTAATCCAGAAGAAATCAATCTCCATCCATCTGTAGGAATAGTATTCAAATCCACATTAGGACTGGTTGTTGTATCTACTTTATTTACCAATAACTGAGCTTTATTCAAATTCCATCCAGTACCTGAATAAGAATCCATGCCTGATGCATCTCTCAAATAAGGGAAGTATGAAGTATTAAAGAATCCTCTAAGATATTGTGGACTTCCAACATTATCAACTACACCATCAATTCTTTGAATGTATTGACAAGGTAAAACTTTAGGGTATCCAAATGAAGTTCCTGCAGAATATGCGTCATCGCTTTCCATAGCGTAAGTCACAAAATAAGTATATCCAGTATTTAAAAGTCCAGTAGCGCTTGATGTTGTTAAAGGAGATAAAGGAACTGGTGTAGAATCTACATTTAAACCTGGAACTGTATAATTTCTATTTGATTTATATGAAATAGCTGTCAATAGTTCTGGGTCAGTTATTACAATCATTTTTAATTTATGATAAACTCTACCAACTACAAAATTAGAAGTTGATGTTCCATCTCTAAGTTCTCTGAATGTTGTTTGTGCAACATTATCAAATATTGTTGAGCCTGCGTAATCATATAATTTAATTCCATAAGCTGTTCCCTGTCCAGCTGTAGATGGGTATCTATGCCACATTACATTTGGAATGTCTATTTCAACAGATTTTTCAACTAGTTGTTCAGCATATGTATTTCCTGTAAATTCATTTGTATAATGTACAACACCAAATTGTCTTGTTTCATCATAGAATCCCATATATTGTTTAGTACCATTATATTGTATTGAACCATATGAAGTATATCCACTAATAGAAGAATTAGTACCCTCAACAGAACTTGTTCTGATGATGTTCATATTCCAAACTCTAGTATCGACTGTTGCTGCAGAACCATAATATTCTTCAATTCCATTAAATGGATAAAAGTATGTATTAATTATCTGAGTAGTTGTAATAGCACTTCCTCCAAAATTAGGAATAGCTCTATCAACAGTAACTGTTGATGCTCCTGTATCTGCAGAATAAACTCTATACCATAAATTATTTGTAGGATTTCCTGAAAGTATTAAAGTTGATGGGTCATATGTGCTACCACTTGCTTGAATTGTTTCCCAAGGAACATACATTAAATCTCCAGCATTTGGAAAATACCCTGTTCCACCTCCTGCTAAAGTGATTGTGCTGGTTCCATCTGGAGAACCAACTGAATAATCAATTGTGTTTGAACCGTAATATTCATCGAAATCTATAGCCCAAGAATTAGTCTCACCAGTAAAAAATCCAGTTGATTCTGTTGCTGCTGTTATAATTTGCCTTGCAGAGAAGACAGAGATAGTAAATGCGCTTGAACCGTCATAACTAATAGGTTGTGCAAATGTTGGAGCATCATCTTTTGGTGCTATGACTCTATTGTCACATCCAATTTCGTAAACTCCTGTTCTGTCTATCCCATAATTAATCTCTCTATCAGACAAAACAGCTTTATTATAAGTAAGTTGTCCTAATGATAAAAGTCTTCTCCCCTCATCGGTGAGCTTTATATTGATGAACGTAGTTGGCTCGTTTGGTAGATACGACATATTTTTTAAATTTCAGTATTTTATATAAATAGAACGATAAAATTTATTTAATTATCATTCAAAAATAAATAGTTTTAGATAAAAAGAAATTTTTCTATTTACATTCAAAAACTTTTTCGCTAATATTTATTATAAAACCTTTTGAATGGCGACAACTCCAGCAAATACAGCAAACACATTATCAGTAGCATTTAGACCTGGGGAAGACCTTAGATTTCCTAATACAAGTTCTGAAGCCATATTTACATTTGGTGACTACAGAATTGAAAGAAATGAGGAGCCAGACAATATAACTGGAGATACAAAGAATCTCAGCTTTACTTCGTTTTCTACACTAGAAAACATGGGGGTTGATAATTTTAATCCAAAGACATATACATCAGTTCAAAACAACGAACTTAAACCAATTGGTTCAGACCCTTATAGTTATTCTTACTTTGGCTCATTCTATACAGAAATTGCACGTTCTATAAACAATGTTCTTGATGAATTTCCTTATGCAGCTCTTTCATATGATGGAGGTGTTGGAATTACAGCTTTTGATTACAGTCAGGTTTTTAATTCAATAACTCAAGAAGTTACTTCTAATTTTAAAATATTAGCAAGCTCAATAACTAATCAAGGTGGAATTTTATTTAACTCAGGTTCAACAAATGGAAACCAATTTAGTTTAATGACTCAGACTAACTTGTTTGAAATACAACTAAGCGGAGCTTCTTCTACTGATGTTCATAAAATTATATCATATTCTTATACTGGAGGAACAACTCCTACTCTTGAGTTTACAGTAAAAGGTTCTTTGATACCAAATGCATCATCAAGTAGTACTCTTCCTATATATATTAGACCATCAAGAGAAAGGTTTACAGAATATAAAATGCAAATGTCAAGACTTGAAAATCAATTGCTTTTTGAAAGTAGATTTGATATTCCTGATGTTGATAATTCAGATAGAGATTTTACATATGTAGTTCCTTGGCCAAAAACAATAGATGGATTTAATCCAGATACATCAGGTAGTGATTTTGAAACATATAAAGATAATATATTACTTTTAGCTGGCAATGTTGATTTAGATAAGACAGATATTATGCTTAAAACCATGATACCTGAAAACTTTCTTGATTTTGATACAGATACTCAAATTTATAAAAAACTTGTATCTTCATACGCTAAGCAGTTTGATGAGGTTAAAAACTTTATAGACAACATAGCTTATGGTCATACAATAACATATGATGGAGAAAATAATATTCCTGATAAATTTTTAGTAAAACTTAGTAATTTACTTGGATGGAAATTATCTAATTCTTTTAGTGAAATAGACCTTTTTGAATATCTTGCTGATGATGATGATGATGACCAAAATTCTTTTGCATATTATAATGTAGAAATTTGGAAAAGGATATTAGTAAATATTAACTGGCTATATAAGAAAAAAGGAACTAGAGACGCACTTCAGTTTATTTTTAAATTAATAGGAGCCCCAGAGTGTCTTATTTCATTTAATGAATTTGTATACGACATAAATTCAACAATATCCTCTTCAAGTTTATTAACAGGTAACACTGTTAGCAAAACAAATTCAAGAGGATTCATAGATTATGATACAAGTAAATATATATTTCAAGAAGGAGGAAAAGGGAGAGGAGATGGACAAAAATATATTGACCAATGGAGACCTGAATTTAACCCACTTAAAAGAGTTGACAACGAGAAGGTTCAAGTTGGACTTACTGCTTTCACTGGTAGTGAAAATATAGTAAATACAAAAGAAGTAGAGGTAAGATTAGACCCTGCAAATGCAGTAGAATGTGATGTTTTTGAATGGTATCAATTAAGTGGTACTTGTTGGGTTTGGGGAAGTATGACTGCTCCAGTTTTTAGTGCTAATACAACTCCTTTTGAATATGCGATTCCTAATTGTAATTTTGTTAATCCAGATATGATTACTGGAATGACTCTTGACAATTATCTTAAATTCTTATATACATCGAATATAGAACCTAGAAATAGAAAGACAAATACTCAGATACATACTTCATGGAGTTATCCAGAACTTAAGAGAATATATCTAAATTACTATTATCTTTCAGAACCTAAATCTAATCAACTTACAATAAAGAAATTAGAAGCTTATCTTGATTTGCTTGAGGTTAATTTTGAGGACTATTTATTACAACTTATACC
>JAJFLM010000289.1 GCA_021772655.1 Deltaproteobacteria bacterium | reverse complement strand
TGACGTTATAGAGGCGTCGGAACTGTGGTGGTGGGTTGATCCCGAACATAGGGGCACGGGACGGAAATTGCTGGCGGCCATGGAAGCTTGGGCTAGTGATATGGGGGCCGGATCGATGCAGATCGGCACCGTGGACGGCCTGACGCCCCACGGTAGAAATCGATCGTACGAACGTCTTGGCTACGAGCCCAAGGATCGACATTACATCAAGAGGCTGCGATGAGAGACATTCAACTACATCCGCATAAGGATTATGAAGGCGGGAGGCTGTGTTCGTTTATCTCTGCTATTACCAACCTTGCCGGGACTGCGATTCAAGCGTCCGCCGCCAAGGATGCGGCTGGTCTACAAGCGGATGCAGCGGCGAATTCCCTGGCTTTGCAGCGGGATATTTTCGAGACCTCGCGGAGGGATTTGGCGCCCTTCAGTCAAGTTGGCCTGGGTGCTTTAAATGAGCTTTCGAGGATATTCCTGGGGACCGATTCCCCCACAGCTTTAACCAATGCTCAGAATGGCGGATTAGCGCCGCCTCCCTTCGATGCCTCGACTCTCAACCTGGAGCGCGCCGCCCTTGAAAGACGCTTGGAATTAGCCGCGACGCCAAGATTCAGAGGCGATTCGGAGAACGAACTTGGGAGGCCCTCATTTGGTGCACGACAGGACGCCGCTGGGGCCAATGTCGATATCGGGGCTACGCGGCAACGCATAGCCGAGATAGACCAGCAAATTGCTCAAGGTCAAGGCGGGAACGCCCTCGTACGAGGCTTGCCTCAAGACCCGAATGCAGGCTTTAGTCCAGGTCGATTAAACGCTGATGAGCGTCAGGCCAACTTCTTCACCAGTCCTGGATTTACCTTCAGACAGCAGGAAGAGGAACGGGCCGTTGAGCGGGCCGCCGCGTCTAGGGGCGAGACATTCAGCGGTCAGACCATTGACGAGCTTGCGGCGCGGGCTGGGGGCAGGGCATCGAACGAGTTCGACAAGTTCACCAATAATCTCTTACGGCTTGCAGGTCTAGGCGGGAATGCGACCTCGCAAGGCGTTAATCTGGCGCAGAACTTTAGCCAGAATGCCGGGGATACGCTTCAGGATCAAGGCGCCGCACGGGCTTCGGGTGTCGTTGGGCAGGCCAATGCTTTCAATCAAGGATTGAGCAACTTCGACTTTCAATTCGGCGGGGCGGGCGGGAATCCTAATAACTTTTTCGCCGGCTTTAACGAATTCGGCCTGAATTCATCCTCCGGGCTGGGGGGAAGTGCAGCGAGTTCGCTCCCGGCTTTCAGTAACAATTCTGTTGGCACCTCGCGACTAGCTTTCTAAGGACAGATCATGCCCCAACCTCTTCTTGCCTTACAGGCGCGCGGTGTCGATACCCGTGGTAATGCGCTTGCGAGACAGCAAATCCAAGACAGCCAGTCCCGTAATGCTTTGGCCGGGAGGCAACTAGGCGTGGCCGAACAGCGCAACGCTTTGGCTGGAAGATCGACTGACATCGCGGGTCGCAGACTTGCCTTGGATGAAAGCAAGGACACGCGCGCCCAAGGTGAGGCACAGCGGGCGCAAATGGCCCAAGAAGGCGCGGCGATTACGGCGGCGTTCTTGAGCGCCCCGCCTGAAATGCAGGCGGCCAACTATCCCAAGATGATCGAACTTGGGAAAGCTTTCGGGGTCGATCTACCGCCGGAATTGAACGATCAAGCCCTGTTCACTATGAGGCAGGCGGTAAACAGGGTTGCGTCCAGCGGGGATTTGCAGAAGCAGGCTTTCCCGGAATCAGATGTGCTTAGCCCAGAGCGGTTCCAGCAAAACCTCACACTTAAGCAAGCCGGAAAGGCGGAGGGCACCACGGTCAATGTAGGGCCTCAGGGCCAGGACTTCGGCGATCCCCCAAAGGATTTTGTCTGGGCCAGGAACCCGGATGGTAGCGTTGCCCTACGTGCTGACCCGGAGACAGGGTTTAGAAGCCCGGTAGCCATCCCCATTGCGGGTGGTCCTGTGGCAAGGAAAATCGAGGCCGGGGAGGAACAAGCCGCCGGCAAGCTACAGCAAAGAGAACAGAAAACCGCCATTGTTACCGAGGATATCGACCGAATTCTTGGGGTTGTGGAAAACTCTACTATTCCGGTTACCGGTGTTGGGTCTTTGCTTTCGTTTGTACCAGACACCAACGCCAAGGATGTTGCTTCCATGCTCGATACGATCAAGGCCGTTACTGGCTTTGATCAATTGAACCAAATGCGGGCCAATTCCCCCACAGGTGGGGCCTTGGGGCAAGTGTCCGAGCTGGAAAACAGGCTGCTACAAGCCGCTCTAGGCAGCTTGCAACAGGATCAAAGCAAGGACCAGTTCATTTTCAACCTGAAGCGCGTTAAGGAAGCCTATCTGGACGCGCTGCACGGAACTGGCAATAGACCCCGAGGCGGCGTGGGTATTCCTGACGCAACGGGCGATGACCTATCTGCACTTGACGACGACGCACTTATAAATCTTGAACTAACGCCTGAAAATGCGGAGGCTTTTGTGCAGGAAATGAAACGGCGGGGGTTTTAATGGGCGCGCTGGAAGACGCCAAGTTATCCCAAGCCAAAGCATTGCAGGCCAAGGCATCGCAAGCACAGACGACACGGAGTCCGTTGGGACAGGCGTTCAAGGTCGCGGATGATTTCGTGCGTTCTGTGGCCTCCGGTGCGACTTTCGGGTTTGCCGACGAGATCGCAGGATTTCTAAGCGCGCCCCTGCGTGAAGGGGGCGTTAGTGAAAGCATTGATGTTGAACGCGCCCGCGACGAAAGCATTAATCCGGCCCTGCGCCTTGGTGGGGAAATCGGCGGGGCTATACTGACGGCTCCGCTGGTAGCTGGAGCAACGGGCGCGAACGTTGCTGGGCGAGGGCTGTCGCTTTCTAAGCGTGCATTTGATGCGGCTAAGATTGGTGGTGCCAGCGGGGCTTTAGCTGGGGCTGGATTCTCGGAGGGCGGCGCGGGAGAGCGTGCGGTAGGTGCCGCAAGCGGCGCGGCGTTTGGCGGTGCTTTAGGAGCCGCGTCTGTTCCGATAATCCAAGGGGCTGCTGGGTTGGGGCGGGCTGTAGGGCGGGCGGTTGGCATTGGTCCTACGGGGCCGCAGACTCGGGCCGCAAGGGCGATTAATAGTGCATTTAGGGCTGATGAAATTCCTCCGGCTAGGCAGGTAGCCAGGGCGAGAACGCTAGGCCCGCAAGCTACTACGGTCGATGTGGGCGGGGCCAATGTTAGGGGCTTGGCGGCTGGGGTGGCTAATGTGCCGGGCCGGGCTAAAAACCAAGCCGAACGGGTTCTGAATCAGAGGGTGCTAAATCAGGATCGTAGACTCAGGGAAGTTCTGAGCGCCACCCTAAGCGACGCGCCTTTCGAGGAAACGCTAGAGGCTGCGATTAAAACTCGCGCGGCGGCTGCTAGGCCCCTTTACGATAGGGCTTTTTTCGTCCGGCCCGGCGTTCTTCGGCAACCGCTTCAGGGCCAGACATTACGGAACTTGATCGATAAATCCAAGGACATTCAGGCAGCGATTAAGCGAGCCAAGCGGCTGCCTCAATTCGCTGATTTGGCGGATACGGATATCCGGGTTCTAGACCAGGCATACAAAGAAATTGGCGGCAAGGCTCGGGTCGCCCTTAGGACCGGGAATAACGTTCAGCACAACAACCTAAAAAACTTGCGGTTGACTTTTCGCGACGCCATTACGGATAAGGTTCCCGTATATGAGAAAGCCCTGAACGCATTTAGCGATGACTCAACTCTCATTGACGCCCTTGAATTGGGCCGCGACGTTCTCCGCGCGGATGCTCCTATAACCGCCAAGGCCGTTGCGGGTATGTCCAAGGGCGAACAGGAAATGTTCGCTGTGGGTGTCGGGAGAGCGATTCAGGATAAAATGGCGGCGGTTCAAGACACGGCGGATGTGACGCGCCGCATTTTTGGCAATAGGGCAATCCGGGACAAGATCCGCGCCGCCTTTCCTAATGA